>CAJXLX010000010.1 GCA_913056335.1 uncultured Rhodothermaceae bacterium | reverse complement strand
CCACAGTAAAGAGACAGTAACGAGATACCCGACGCTAACTAATGTACGAATCAGCCCGTAAGGGGGCTGACACGGACGAATCCACCGGACGCGAATTGTGGCAGATTCGCCCGGTGGGTACCTGGGGAGGTATTTCGTCCCGTGTCTGTTCCTCGTTCACCCTCGATTGTAAGAGTTGCCCTACAGCCAGCCGTGCGGACTGTGAGGGTTCAGAATGACCGAATACCGCCGTTACGCTACTGGCGCGCGGGGTGAGAAATGAGCAGTCGTCCGGCCGCAGACACCGATCAGTCCTGTGATCTGGTGTCGTGTGCTGACCCCGCGATGGAGTACGTCCGCCACCCCGAACGTCCCGAACCGAGGACGAAGCTCTGCGCGGCGCACGCCCAGCTCGCCATCGAGGAGGCCGAAGCCGAACCGGGTGGTGAGCTGTGAGCATTCGCGACGACAGTATCCGCGACTCGCTCCTGACCGAGCATGAGACGACGCCGCCGGACTCATCGGCCCGCGAGTGGCGTCGGACCCAGAAGTCGGGAATCTCGTACAACACCGAAGACGGCAAGCAGACGGCCCACCCGTCGCGGATGGTCGAGAAGTTCGAGCGGGCGGGTGGGAGGTCCGACGCCTACGACGACCGCCTGCCCGTACTCGACGACTTCGTGCCGCCCAAGCGCTGGGCCACGCGCTGCAACGACGCCCGCGACGCTGCCCGCAACGCGCTGCTCGACGCCGAGTCGCTCCACGACCACCAGCGCCAGGCTCACGCCCACCTCGATGCCAACGGCACGCTCACGTCTGAACACGTCGACCTGCTGCGCGCCAGCATCGAAACCCCCGCTGTGCGCCTGGACAGCGTAGGGGCTATTGTGCTGTCGGGGCAATCCATCCCTATCGAGGAGAACGAAGATGCATAGCGATAGCGCCTGCTCCGTATCAACATTCTTGCGATGTGGTAGGTCGTCTACACTTGTTTTGCACTTCGCCTTATGGTATGGTTAACAGAGCTTAGGAATAGCCAACACCTTCTTGCCACGTAACACCGTATCCTCATGCCGCTTCTGGAGCTCCTTATTCTTGGAGTCGTCATTGCGGCGAACAACATGGCGGTGGCGCTGGCGCTTGGGGCACTCAACCAGTATACGCGGCGATGGCGCATCATCGTCACGTTTGGGCTTTTCGAGTTCAGCGTGCCCCTGGTGGGTATCACGATAGGACGCACGGCAGCCTACTGGATCGATCAAGAAGTGGCCTGGGTCGGCGTGCTTCTACTGGCCCTCTTAGGCGGGTGGACGCTGGCGACCAGCATCCAGCAAACAGACCCCGAAGATACCATGGCCTCCCGCATAACAACCTGGACGGGACTGGTCCTTCTCGCTGCCGGGCTTAGTCTGGATAACCTGCTAATCGGGTTTGGCCTTGGGCTGGGCACGGTTGACGCGCTCACCGTTGCAGCGACCATCTGCCTGTTCTCGGTCGTCTTTACATGGATCGGTCTGTACGTCGGGCACGCGGTCGACGCTACATTTCGCCACTACCTGACGGCTGCATCAGGAATCCTACTCATCATTCTGGCTGCTCTGAAAGCGATGCATTGGATCTAACATACCTCAAACCTCTGTACGCTGAACCCATCGCTTCAGAGCCTTTTTGGGCTTTGGCTTGCAGGCGAGAGCGAGTGCCGCTGAGGCAAAAATTGGACTACAATAGCGGTTCGTAGCACCAGAGGCACGACCTAAAGGCCCCAGCCGAGCGGAGCCGCTCGGAGCGCCCTGACCGTAGGGAAGAAGTACTCTTGGGATGCCCAAATTAGGAAATCAAAACAGGCTTTCAGACCCATTTGTCTGCTACTGCAAGATGTCTCTGATCGCATGGTGAGCGCCCCTCGTTGGCGGGCTTCTGATTCGCGATGTGCTCCGAGTTGGCATGGGATTGCCACTCCGTCTACGCTGGCGTTCACCTCACTGGAACAGACCATCCGTCCTACGCCCGACATTCTGGGATTTGTCGAACTTACGTATCGATTCGAGTTGTAGCTATTTCGCTAAGGAGGCTCCCTCTCGCCAAACGAGTGCGGCGGTTCACGTCATGCATCGCGTCGGCATCGTGCGAAAACGGAAGTACTCGCTCTCTTTCGTGAAACCCCTTCCACATTCGTTGCATTTCGCACGATGGTTTGCCCATGGGCAAACTGCTCGCACGTACTCGCTATCGGATTTCCCGCACATGCCCCCTTCCCTCCTTCTGCGCACCGCTCTGTGCGTCTCCATTGCACTGCTATGCATCACGCCTGCGGCCGCCCAACCTGCCGACGCCCCTTCTGCTTCTGAGCATCCTACTGTTGCATCCCCCAGTACCGTTAACACGGTGCAGGTGGAGATCGACGGCGGCGTGCCGATGTACCGCATTGCGCGGCTGGGAGAGCCGGTGGTAGAGCCCTCGCCGTTGGGCTTTCTGCTGAAAGAGGCGCCTGACCTCGACGGCCCGTTTGCGATCACTGCGGTTGATACGTCATCGTTCGACAATACGTGGGAGCAGGTGTGGGGCGAGAAGCAGTTCATCCGCAACCACTATAACGAGCTGCGCATCACGCTGACCGAGCAGGAGGCCCTGGGGCGCGACCTGGTGGTCACGTTTCGCGTCTACGACGATGGCGTGGGCTTCCGCTACGAGTTCCCGGAGCAAGACGGGCTGGAGCAGTTTCGCATTGCGGATGAGCTGACCGAGTTTCGCCTGACGGGCAACCATGAGTCGTGGTACATCGACGCGTATCAGTGGAACCGGTTTGAGTACTACTTCGAGAACACGCCACTCAGCGAGGCGGATACGGTACACACGCCACTCACCATGCGCACCGACGACGACCTCTACATCAGCATGCATGAGGCGGCGCTGGTGGACTTCTCGACGATGACGCTGGAGCGCACCGACAGCACCACGCTCAAGTCCAACCTGATGCCGTGGGGCGAGGGCGACCGGGTGCGCGTGCAGGATACGCGGGTGTCGCCGTGGCGCACGATGCAACTGGCGGATGCGCCGGGCGATCTCATCACGTCGTATCTGATTCTGAATCTGAATGAGCCGAACAAGATCGAAGATACGTCCTGGATCAAACCGGCCAAGTACAACGGCATCTGGTGGGCAATGCACCTCGACAAATCGACGTGGAGTCCGGGCGAGAATCTGGGCGCAACCACCGAGAACGCGAAGCGCTATATTGACTTTGCCGCCGAGCATGGCCTGGAGCATACGCTTGTGGAGGGCTGGAATGTGGGCTGGGACGAGGAATGGTACGATAGCGGCAAGGTATTCAGCTTTACCGAATCGGTCGATGCGTTCGACCTGGAGGAGGTGGCGCAGTATGCCCGCGATAACGATGTGCGTCTGATGGGCCATCATGAGACCTCGGCGGGGGTGCTGCACTACGAGGAGCAGATGGAGAACGCCTTTCAGCTCTACGAAGATCTGGGCGTACGCGCTGTGAAGATGGGCTACGTAGGCCACGACACCGAGATTGAGCGTCCGGGCGAAGACGGCGACACGCAGTACGAGTGGCACCATGGGCAGTTTATGGTGAACCACCATCAAGAGGTCACGGAATTAGCCGCCGAGCATCAGATTATGCTGAACGTGCACGAGGGCGTGAAGGATACCGGACTCCGCCGCACCTACCCGAATCTGATGACGCGTGAGGTGGCCATGGGCCGCGAATACGACGCGTGGGGTGGCGCAGGCGGGCATCCGCCGGAATACACCGCCCGGCTTCCCTTCACGCGCAGCCTGGCCGGTCCGTTCGACTATACGCCCGGCATGGTCGATCTGCACTTCGACGAGCACAAGCCCGACAACCGCATCAAGTCAACGCTGGCGAAGGAGCTGGCCCTCTATATCACCATCTACAGTCCGCTGCACATGCTGGCGGATCTCCCCGAACACTACGAGGAGCGGCCCGAGGCGCTGCAGTTCATGACGCAGGTACCCACGGACTGGCATGATACCGAGGTGCTGAACGCAAGCATCGGCAACTACATTACGATGGCCCGCCAGGACCGCAACAGCGACGACTGGTACCTGGGCAGCATCACCGATGAGACCGGCCGCGTGCTCTCGGCGCCCTTGAGCTTTCTGGATGCGGAGACGCGCTATGTCGCCGAAATCTACCGCGACGGCACCGATGCCCACTGGGAGACGGCCCCGTATGACATGGCGACTGAGGAGCGCCTTGTGGATGCCACGACCGAACTCACCCTGCGCCTCGCGGCGGGCGGCGGCCAAGTCATTCGCTTCCGTCCCGCTACCGACGAGGATGTGGCGCGGTTGGAGTGAGTTAAGGCTGGACGTGGAGGTGGGTGAAAAAGACGCCGGTGCACAAAGTCCGCCTGGACGTGATTCAGGGTCCGAGGCTGCACTACTCGCGCTCAGCGGTCGCATCAGGGCCGAAGCACCGCAGGACGATGACGTCCCCCCGTTCCTCCACAGGCAACACGTTCATTGTGATGTGGAGTTGGGCCCCGCCGTCTGTTAGATCAACTGACGTCTTGGCCGTACGATAGCCGACGTACCGAGCCACAAGTTGGTGGGAGCCGGGCACGACGTTCGCAATGCGAAAGATGCCTTCGTGATCTGCGGCCGCTCCTTGCTCTTGATTGGGGAGAAAGACCGATGTCCCAGGGAGTGCTTCGCCCGTTTCGGCATCAACCACATGACCTTCGATCGTGCCTGGAGCAGCTGTATCAACCGAATCCACGGTGCTTCTTGCTATTGAAAGCGGCTCGTGGACGACCGCGTCGGTTAGATGATCGCACCCAAGCGGCGCAAGAGCCAGAAGAATGAGAAGCAGCACGCCGCGCATACCGATCACCTGATTGTTGAGAGCCGAGCACACGCTAATGTATACAATTGATGAACCGATTGCCAAACGCCGGCAGTCGGCTCAGCACTTCGACTTCTTCTTTCAGTAGCATTCAGTGGCGTATTACGACACGCCACCGCCGCCGCCACCCGCACCACCTACTGCTCCCGCACCGGCCGATACGCTACCCACTGTTGCGGCTCCGCCAGCAGACGATGTTGAGGTGCTGCTCATCATGATGATGTAGATCGGCAGGAAGCTCGTGAGAACCTCCTCGGTTTCCCCTTTGCCGACGCGGTCCTCGATCCACAGGGGCAGCGTTACCGCTTCGGGATGCGTCTCCAACGCCTTGTTAATGGCTTTTACGTACGCGCTGTCGACCTCGGTATCGAGCGCAAGCCACGGCAGCATCTCCACAAATCGGTCGGCGGCCGACACCGGATCCTGATCAAGTTCGGATTCGATGGCGGTGCGCTCTCGGTCCAGAAACGCCTGCACCTCGGCGCGTTTTCGGGCGCCCTCGTCGCTGAATGTGCGGTACTGCACAGCAACGAGGAGCCCCGCAAGGCCCGCTCCAAATCCGAGTCCGGCTCCCACAACAGCAACCCAGCCCGACAGTCCAATTAGCGCGGCCACGCCCCCGCCCAAGAGCATCAGTCCGCCCAGCCCGCTGCCCCAAGAGCGGGCCGGATGCTCCACCATCCAGCCCCGGTCGACCAGCGCATCGCGGAGTTGAGTAATCTGCTCATTCCGAAACGATGCCGTCTTCTGAAAGAAGTCCGAGAGCGTGTCGTGGGGACGCAGCGCTTCAATGAGCGCCTCTTCGCGCTCCGAAAGCGTATGCGACTGCGCATGCACCTTCACCTCAATCTTTTCGCTGGTCGTGTCGGTCCATGAGCTTTCCTTCGGCACGCGCCGCAGCGTAAGGTGGCCGCGCTCGGCCAAGTCGAAGATCATTGCGCTGAAGAGACGCTGCCATCCCGCCCAGTCAGCACGCATGAGCAGGTAGCCTGCTTCTGGGAGCGGCATGTCGGGTTCACGCGGACGTCGAACACGCGGCGTGGGCGTGTGGCCAAACCACCATGTGGCCGTGCCTCCGCCGAGTAGTCCCAGCAGTCCCAGCCCCACCACGGTGAATACCTTTGGCCACTCCGGATCGCTCGATGTCCGTTCCGGTGCATCAATCACGCGGGGCAGGTGGATGCGCAGGCGGTAGCCTTCGTTCGGGTCCAGGTTGTTGTACACAAACGTGGCCTGCCATCCGGTGGCGGTGGAGTCGAGCGCAGCGTCGGCAGCAGGCTCCACCTGGACGGAGTCACGCGGCACGCTGGGGAAGGGAAGCTGCACGGTCGCCTGCATGGCGCGGATGGGCACGTTCCACGCATCGCCCACGGCCTGCCAGTCGATGACGGTACGCCCGTTGTCGGTGTACGGCACGCCCTCCACCACGTAGGTCAGCGTAAATGTAGTCGTGGTGTCGCGCTCGGGGTACTGCCACTGAATGACCCGCTCGCCGCTCTGCGTACGGGTGGATACGTCGGTGATTGCCACCTGCGCACTGGTGACCTCCACGTCGCGCAGCGCGTCCATCTGCTCAGTGGGGATGCGCCGCTCGCCCTGCGTAAACGTGCCCTGACGCAGATCGAACGTGATGGCTTCGGTGACGGCGTATGTGCCACTGGTATCCACCACCAGATCCACATCGTAGCGGGCGATGTCCCATGCTGCATCTTGACCATGGACCGCGCGGGCCCCTACGCATCCCACAAGAAAAAGCGTAAGGACGACAACATACAGTCGGGCAGACATAGGCGGGGGCAGCTTGGGGAAAAACGGGGATATCGCAAACCGTGCTTTACCACGAATGGGCGGCTTGAAAGGTTACTGCCTTCTCATGCCCGCAGGCAGTGTCTGGTGGACCACCGCCTGCGGATCCAGACAGCGGACGCCCACAAGCGCGTGGGCAGATTGTGGCAGTACCCAGCTATCGTAGCATAGCGGATTCGCGCTCCTCATTCGGCCACGACCAGGCAAACTCCAGACGCGTGGTCCCGGGCGTTAGGATGCGGAGCTGCAGCCCGTTAGCATCGGCCAATATGTCGCGATCGTCAACCACACGAGCAAAAACCAGGATGGTACGTCGATAGATCACCGACTCGCCATTCGACAGCACCGCATCGCGGAGGGGCAAATGACGCACCTCGGTGGGACGGTAGCGCTCGCCTGCGGGGGTCATCTGAAGCTGTGCATTCGACCGCAACAGAGCCGGTGGCAGCGTTCGCTCAGACCGGCTGAACCAGTACAGGTCGATCTGGATCGTTGTGCGATAGGCTTCGCGCTCTTTGGCAATTTGCTCGCGGGCCGCCTCTTTGGTGAGCGTGGAGATGCCTTCGTGCGCCTCCAACGAAGCCAGTGAAAGCTCCTGGCTCCAGAGCGTTGCGTACGTGAGGGGGCGCGTTGGGGTACGTCCTGCTGAGACTACGTTGAACGTGCTCGACCATAATCGGTGCAGGTGCTGGTAGCTATGCTCCATCTCAAACGCAAGCTGGTCGTCGCGCTCCATAATTGTGAGCAGACGCACAGAGTCGGGATGGGCCTCGGCCTCCCGCTCGCGCGGCAGAAACTGGTCGGCAATCGATTCGGGCGATACCCGGTACGACGATCCGGTGCTCTGGCACCCGCCTGCCATAACACCCGCCGTAATCAGCGCAATAGCAATCATGAACAAGGCCCCTCTGCGCGGGGCGCCCAAACAACGTTCGGTAGAGCGCGACTGAGAATCTACAAGAGTATCCATAACCGTCGAGGATGCCAGGGCAAGAGCACTGTATCAGAAAGCAAACGCACCGCCAGCAGAAGCACACAGGCCGAACATAGCATGAGCGGCCAATATACCGCCAATAGGACCGCAGCGTGCCACTATACGGCAAACTTTTCTTCACACTTACTACGCACAGCAACCCAAAGAGATCGCTTTACTGATGCGGAAGATGTCGGTCGTTCCGTTCGGCCTATGACCGCTGTTTGGGGAGGCGAAGCCTGGCGCTCTATCAGACGGTTGGGATCCATCTGCCCCCAGAGCTGACGCATTTTCCTGTGCAGACCAACTGAACCGCATCTATGAGGCAGCGTACGGGAAGATTGCATTGTGCTTGTTGTCCGTTGCCCATCAACCTGTTTGTCCTATGGAGCCAATTCAAGACATCAACATTCTGGACACCGAGCTGCGTCGCGAACGCGCTCAGGAGAACGACGCCATCAACACCGACGACCTGGATCGCCCCAAGATGGCCGGGCACGAGACCGCTGGCGCGCGGCAGGTCTACATCGAAACGTACGGCTGCCAGATGAACGTGTCGGATTCGGAGATTGTGGCGTCGGTCCTCGAAAATGGCGGCTATGGGCTGACCCACGACATTGAGGAAGCCGATGTGGCACTCATCAACACGTGTGCCATCCGCGAGAACGCCGAGCAGAAGGTGCGCCGCCGCCTCGACATGCTGCGCGCCAAAAAGCGCAAGCGCGACCGCCCCATGATGATTGGTGTGTTGGGATGCATGGCGGAGCGCCTGCGCGAAAAACTGCTGGAGCAAGAGAAGCGCGTCGACCTGGTGGTGGGGCCCGATGCCTACCGCGACCTGCCGCGCCTGCTGCACGAAGCGGATTCAAGCGGTCAGGCGGCCGTGAACGTGCAGCTCTCCAAAGAGGAGACGTACGCCGACCTCTCGCCGGTGCGCTACGATTCGAACGGCATCTCGGCCTTCGTCTCCATTATGCGCGGCTGCGACAATATGTGTGCCTTCTGCGTGGTGCCCTTCACCCGCGGACGCGAGCGCAGCCGCCCCGTATCCACCATTCTGCGCGAATGCCAGGAGCTGGTCGATCAGGGCTACAAAGAAGTGACGGTGCTCGGCCAGAACGTGAACTCCTATCACTACACTGACGACGATGGCACCGACGTGTCGTTTGCGGAACTGCTCGACCGCATCAGTCAGGTCTCACCCGAGCTGCGGATTCGCTACTCCACGAGTCACCCCAAAGACTGCTCCGACGAGCTGCTGCAGGTGCACGCCCGGCGGCATAACGTGTGCAACTACATCCACTTGCCGGTGCAGCACGGCAACACCGAAGTGCTCGACCGCATGCGCCGCACGTACAGTCGCGAGCAGTACCTGGACTTGGTGGATCGCGCCAAAGCGCTGTGTCCGGGTATCTCGCTCTCAACGGATATTATTGCCGGGTTCTGCGGCGAGACGGAGGCGCAGCACCAGGACACGCTCTCGCTCATGCGCGAGGTCGAATACGACCACGCCTACATGTTCAAGTACAGCGAGCGTCCGGATACGTATGCCGCCCGTAAACTTGAGGATGACGTGCCCGAGGATGTGAAGCAGCGCCGGCTGGAGGAGATCATTACGCTGCAGCGGAGCATCTCGGAGGTGCGCAACGCGAACGAAATCGGGCGTGAGCATACGGTGCTTGTGGAGGGTCCGAGTAAGAAGAGCGATGCCCAGCTCTGTGGACGCACCGACACGAACAAGATGGTGGTGTTCGACCGCGCCGACTACGAGAAGGGCGACTACGTCAACGTACGCATCGTCGACGCCACCTCGGCCACACTCATGGGCGAGGCGCTGGGCCGCACCACGCTGCAAGAGGAGGCGGAGCAGCTCGTGGTGGGGTGAGCCACGGTCCTGGGCAGCCGCCAACATTGCATGCCCCTGCTCGTTGGGGGAGGCGTGTGTTCTTGCTTACCAACCCCTACGACGATGCTGATTTACGAAGTGAACCTTACGGTTGATGCGGAGATTTCAACCGAGTACAGCGCCTGGCTGCGTGAGCATGTGCGCGAGTTGCTCGAACTCGATGGCTTCGAGGGCGCGGCCTGGTACACGCGCACCGAAACCGGCGACGCCATCCCCGACGACGAAGCGCCCGACGGCCCCCGCCACTGGACGCTCCAGTACTACGTGCGCGATGAGGAGGCGCTGCAAACCTACCTCGACGAGCACGCCGATCGCTTTCGCCAGGACGGCGTGGACCGCTTTGAGAGGCGGTTCAGCACCGACCGACGTATCTTGCAGCGCGCCCGCACCTTCAGCGCGCCCACGGCGACATCGTGATGAGGCATCCCGACCGAAACCAGTAGCGATGGGCGGGGCCCCTTCATAGCCGCAGATTCGATGCTGCTGGTCGGATGCAGGAGCGTCCTCCGTATCGTGCTTTTCCTTAGCCCGGGATCAGGAGCGAAGCGCTGGGAGCGTAGCGACCGAGTGCTCCTGGGGTGCAGATATCCCGGGCGGTTTATTGAACTGCGCTAAACAGATACACATCGGCGCCTGCATCAGATTGGACTGGCTGGCGTGATGCCCGCACGGAAACGCCCCGAACAATGCCCGAAGCACGCTGCCCAGCAGATGCGAGGATCTGCCGAATTCGGCATGGACTGTCGCTTTTCCCCTGAACACGAGTCGGCGCACGCGCTTTTATACACGATCTGTTCTCTGGCAGGGCGCCGCCTGCGCGTCCTGCTTTTCTGGTTAGCCCAACTGTATCATGCCTACCTCCCTTCGCGACATCGCCATTGTGGCGCACGTTGACCACGGCAAAACGACCCTGGTCGATGCCATGCTCTGGCAAAGCGGTACCTTCCGCGACAACGAAGACGTGCAAGAGCGCGTCATGGATTCGATGGACCTGGAGCGTGAGCGGGGCATCACCATTATGGCCAAGAACATGGCCGTGCGGTACGACGACACCAAGATCAATATTGTAGATACGCCGGGCCACGCCGATTTTGGTGGCGAGGTGGAGCGCACGCTGCGCATGGTGGATGGCATTATGCTGCTGGTGGATGCGGCGGAAGGTCCGCTCCCCCAGACGCGGTTCGTGCTCCAGAAAGCGCTGGAGCTGGAGCTGCCGTCGATTGTCGTGCTCAACAAGATTGACCGCGACGATGCGCGGCCCGAAGAGACCCTCGACGAGATCTACGACCTGTTTATCGATCTCGGTGCCGACGGCGATCAGATCGAATTTCCGGTGCTCTATACCATTGCTACCGAAGGCCAGTGTGCCACCGAACTCGGCGGCGAACTGACGGACTTGCAGCCGCTCTTCGACACCATTCTCGACACGGTGCCGCCGCCCCGTGGCAACGCGGAGGGCACGCTACAGATGCTCGTAACCAGCGTGAAGCGCGACAATTACCTGGGTCCGGTGGCCATTGGCCGCGTGGAGCAAGGCACGCTGAAAAACCGACAGCGCGTGTCGATGTGCCACCGCGACGGCTCCATGGAGACCGCGGAGATTACGGCGCTCTTTGCATTTGAAGGGCTGGAGCGCGTTGAAGTGGAGGAAGCTGGTCCCGGCGACATTGTGGCGGTGGCGGGCGTGGAAGGCATCGGGCTGGGCGAGAGCCTCTCCGACGCCGAAGATCCCGACCCACTGGAGCCGGTGGACGTGGACGAGCCGACGCTGTCGATGGAGTTTCGCGCGAACACTGGGCCGTTTAGCGGACGCGAGGGCGACTACGTGACGTCGCGTCAGCTTCGCGAGCGCCTGATCGACGAGTCGCGCAATAACCTGGCCATTCGGGTCGAGCAGGATGAGGCCTCGAACTGCATGGTGGTGTACGGACGCGGCGAACTGCAGATGTCGATCCTGATTGAGCAGATGCGTCGTGAAGGCTACGAGTTTACGGTCGGGATGCCGCGCGTCATCACCAAGACAGTGGACGGCACGCGCCACGAACCGTACGAAATGGCCGAGATCGACATCCCCGAGGAGCACATGGGCGTGGTTGTGGAGCGTATGGGCACGCGCAAGGGCGTCATGCAGAATGTGACGCATCACCAGAGCGGGCGTGTGCGGCTTACGTTTGAGGTGCCGAGCCGCGGACTCATCGGCTACCGCTCGCAGTTTCTTACGGATACGAAGGGCACCGGCCTCCTCACGCATCGCTTTGAGGACTTTAAGCCGTGGGCAGGCGAGATTCCGCACCGCACCACCGGCGCGCTTGTGGCCGACCGTCGCGGCAAGGCCACCGGCTACGCGCTACTGAATCTGCAAGATCGCGGCACTTTCTTCGTCGGGCCCGGCGACGCGGTCTACGAAGGCATGATCGTGGGCGAGAACAACCGCACGCAAGACCTGGACGTGAACATCACCAAAGAGAAGAAGCTTACGAACATGCGCGCTGCCGCAGGTGAGGAGCTGGAGCGCCTGCCTCCGCCGCGTGACCTGTCGCTCGAAGAGTCGATCGAATTTCTGCGCGCCGACGAGCTGATTGAGGTCACGCCCGAGGCGATTCGCCTCCGCAAGCGCTACCTGGATCCGAACCAGCGCAAGAAGGCCAATCAGCACGCCTACGCGGAGTGAGGGTACGGCACGGCTGCATAACCACAGCCCGGCTGGCGTCGACATACGCCCCCCAGCAAAGCAAAGCCCGTTCTGCAGTGTATGCTGCAGAGACGGGCTTTTCGATTGGTCTGTTGAGATGCAAGCCACAGGCAATCGGGTGGGCTCCACGTTACTCACTGGCCTAAGATTACCATCAGAACAAGACAAAGGAGGCAGGGAAGAGATCTCCCTGCCTCCTTTGTCGCGTGTAATGCATCTGTTATGTGCGATGCATCGCTCTCAGCATACGACCATTAGCCTTCCACGATCAGCGTGCCTTGCATGATGGCCCAGTGGCCAGGGTACGTGCACAGGTAGGTGTACTCACCAGGCTCTTCAGGAGCCGTGAACGTCATCTCTACGGTTTCACCTGGCTGAGCGAGCGACGTGTTTGCAATGATGGCATCGTCGTCGGGCACATAGCCTTCGGCTTCCCCAGCGGCCTGGCTGGCGGTACCGACCCGCTGAATGACCTCCTCATCGTTAGTGTTGAGAAGAAGCACATTATGGACCATCGCCGGAGAGTCGGCGGTGTTTTCAAAGACGAGGCGCACCGTCTCACCGGCCTGGGCAGTCAGTTCGGTGGTCGCATACGCAATCTGATTGCCTTGCGGCTGCAGCGTAATTTCGCGGTCGACCTCTCCGCTCTGCTGGGTGGTCGACTCACCAGAATCAGCAGCATTCGAGCCCGCATCTGATGTGTCGCCGCCTCCACAGGCAGCCAGGAACAGCGCCAGCGTACCCGCCAGCAGAATGGTGTACGTCGTTCGGAATGTAGAACGTATCATAGAAACTTGTTGTCGGTTGTGGTACGTGTAACGAATGTGTATGCGTGTCTTTCTCTTCTCGACTTATCTCTACCTTTTTTACTATGCGGTTTGCTTTATCTGATAAACCGCGTTTTACGTACCATAGCCCCCAACCACACGATTCACGAAAGCCCCAGAAAGCATACTTTTTTCGACGATTGAGCCGCCGCGAGGAGAGCCGCGATGTTATCGGTTCTGGTTCAGTACGAGAAGCTTCAGAAGGCCATGCGTTGGTTCATCACAGGATCCTTTGTTCCGTACTTAACTCAAGTTGCTTCCTATCAAGATGTCATTTTGAGCGGAGTCGAAAATCTGGTATTGGATAGACGCTAAGTGATAGCTCCCTTGATAAAAAACCGTTTCTGAGGTGAACAGTCCCCCGTTCGCCTCCGCCGGTGGCGTACTCGGGCTCCACAACGACCTAACCCTGCCGCTATTCTCGTTCAGGGGATACAGAAGGCAGTACCCTTGACGGACGGATTCGCGTGAGCTATCAGGCATTTAGACGTGCCGCCCGGACTATGTTTGATACGGACAGCCGTCTCATAGACATGGGGCATGTCGCTGGTGCAGAGGACTTCCAGACCGTGCGGATGCCTCGTAGCTCCAACGATCAGGCCACAAATCAATAGGCTATTCCGAACGCCCTCAAAGGTCGCGTTGGCATGCAAGAAGTGGATGCTGAAGGCGGTAAAGCAATTCTTCCACAGCCCTTTGGAGCGCGGTCCTTAGACGCCCACGCCCCAAACAGCAACTGTGTGTTTGCCCGTGTTTGCCACTACCGACCCGGACGGAGTGGCGCGCTACAGTACAGACGGCAGCACACTACACGTGGATGTAGTTTGCAGAGCATGCGTTACGTGGCCTCATCTACCTGCAGATGCAACGCATAGTGGCCCAATTTGTCTTAAATGTGGGTTCGTGCAGGTGGGTTACGCTGTTGCGGTTTCAGCGCTCTCGGGCGCCGCCTGGTCCGACTCCGGCAAGCCATCGCCATCTGGGCCCGCGTTGTACTGCTCGCGGATGTTCGGATACGCCGTCTGAAACATCTCGTTGACCTCTTCCACCTCGCCAGTTTGGTGCTCGGCGCGCGCTTTGTGCAGACGAACACAGGCCTTCCATACGGCCCGACGAAGGTTCCACTTGCGCACCGAATAGGCCGCGCTGCGACGCGTGCCGTCGCCTTCCAGCCAGCTTAATTGCACGTACGGCTTCGACGTGCCGCTGCCGTCATCTTTCCAACAGAAATTCAGGCCAATCACCCCCGTTTTCGAGCGCGCTTCTGCGGAGCGGCGGACCGGATCCATCGGGTCGGGCAGTTCCTCGATCAGTTCGTCACGGTATTCGACCGCTTCTTCGAGCGCCTCCTCTTTACCGCCGTAGCGCTTATCCGAGAAGTACTTCGTATGCTGCTTCTTCTGACGCTTAATGCGCACCTGCCAACCGTGGGTGGGATGACGATCGGGGTTGTCAGCGGTCGGCTCAATGTCGATCCGAAATATATTTTTAGGTTTGTCGCTCATTGTCGTATCCGCTATGAAGGGAAAGATTCTGTATTGTGACATTGCAAGCAGGCCCAATCCCCTTATGTGGCCGCCTGTGCCAATGCCAACGGCATATCTATTGCAACAACGTGACGATTTTCAACGACAAAGTAAAGTGCTCAGGATCACGATAGACGGCACATCTCAGGAAAATCTATAGAATGAGGTGGATATGTGATGAATGCACGATCCAGCGTATCAGTTAAACCCAGTATGATGCGGCACCGCCCGTACGCGAGGGCACTACGTGCGCTGGAACATAGGGAGGCGAACAAGCAGAGGTCTCTCAATAACAAGCCCCTGTGCCATCCCTCAATCGGGTGAGAGATGGCACAGGAGCAGCGCCTAATGCTCATACAAGTACAGAACGAGACGCTACAGCAGCCCGCGGCTCTTCGTCCAATCGCGGAAGCCATCAACAAGCTGCTCGAACGAGTCCATCACAAAGAGCTCGTCTTGTAGATTGTACACCTCGTAGTCCTTCTCTGTGATGTGTGCCGGATCGAAAGGATGCGTAACAACCTCGTCCGAAAGCGCGTGCGTGACTTCCTCGTTCGAGGACACAATGCCTGCCCCGAAGATGCGCGTGGCGTCGTCTTCGTTGAGCAGCCCAAACTCGACAGTAAACCAGTGGAAGCGCTCCAGGCGCGGACGGTCGGCGCCCTCGGCGTTGAGCGCAGCCTTCCCAAAGAGCTGGTAGAAATCGGCAAAGTCCGGCTGCGTAAGCATCGGCATATGGCCGAACATGTCGTGAAAGCAGTCGGGCGCGGGCGTGTAGTCGAGCTCGTCCCAGTTGCGCACGTAATCAGTCGAGGGGAATTTGCGGTTGGCCAGCAGCGTGAAGAAATCCTTCTCGTGCAGCAGCCCCGGAATGCGGGCGACCTCCCATCCGGTTTGCTCGTTCAGTTTGCGGCTCAGCGCGCTCAGCTTTGGAATCCGATTGGGCGTAATGTCGAGCACATCAAGGCCGCGCATGTAGGCGTTGCAAGCTCGCGACGGCAGTTGTTCTAACTGGCGCTCAACGAGCGTGCCCCAAATCTCATGGCGGTCGTCATCGTAATCGGGATACTCAATGTCATCGCCCACGGGCGGCGGCTCTTCCAGGTTCTGCGGGATGCACCGCGGATCCACGTCTTGGCCGTCGGAAGGCGCTTTTTCATACGCCGACCGCTCGTCGGGGGCTGTATCAGACACCGGTTCTGCAGAGGCGGTATTCGAATCCATAACAGTCGTAGCTCCTTTGGGGTGTGGACGATGCGAAAGGGGGCGAAGACTACGCCTTGGAACCGCTTCCAACCCAGGAGCGGCACAACAAGGTCTTCGCGCTATGCAAACAGACCAAGACGCCCATCGGTATGCGTCATTGATCTTGACATAGGTAGCGTATGTAATGCACAGGTAACGCAGATGGTTCTTTCTGTACCGTTCGTGCCGGACACATTTCAGCTCCGTTCAGTACGTCATACCCCGGTTCATTACTCTGTGACTTGTAATGTGCGTTCATGACGCTGTACACGGTCTTGGTTCAGATCTTACGCGTCATCAACCACCTGTACTTTGTCGAGGTGCGGTCTACCGGGCGCTCTCGCGTGCCAGATACAGGTCCTGTACTGCTGGCCGCCAATCATCCCAGCTCCATCCTTGACTCTGTGCTCATGAGCACAGCACTGCCGCGGCCCATCCGCTATCTGGCCCGAAGCGGCCTGTTTCGGATTCCTCTGGTCGCCTGGTTCTTTCGTCAGATGGGCGCCATTCCGGTGTATCGTTCTCACGAAACCGAGCATGCCGGTGTGCGCAACCGGGCCGTATTCGACCGGGTGTATGACCTATTTGAGTCAGGCGGATGCGTAGGCATTTTTCCAGAGGGGCAGAACTCCCCCACATTGCAAGTGGCACCTTTGCGTACCGGTGCGGCCCGTATGGCCCTGGGGGCAGAAGCCCGTAATGACTATGCATTGGGCCTTACCATTGTGCCGGTGGGCATCAACTTCGAAAGCCGCGAGTTGCTCACAGCCGCCGTGCTCCTGCACTTTGGCGAACCCATTTGCGTGGCTGATTATGCCACGCTGCACCGCACCGATCCGGAGGCAGCTGTGCAACAGCTTACAGCCGATATCCAGGCGGCTCTGCGCACACAGGCAGTTCACATTGAGGATCAGCAGGCTGGGCAGCTCGCCGAGGACCTGTCGCAGGTGATGGATCGCGACCGCGTGGGGATCACGCATCCCACCAAATCTACAACCGGTGACTCAACCACGTCGCCTTCGCTCTGGCGACGCATGGCACAACTGCTTCTGCATTGGTATCAGCGCACCACCCCCGATGATAGCTACGCGTTTGAGCAACGCATGCTGCATCGTGCCCGTATCTACGACGTACTGCGCTGGGCCACTATGCATGCACCGAGTGCGTTGCATGATCTCCGCGTTCGGGTTGAGCGCTATAAAGACCATGCAAGCCAGACGCAGCTTCGCTACGCGCTCTCCCATTCGTTCGCAGAGCCCCGCGAGCGCTTACTGCGGCTGCGCATGACCCTGTATGCCGTGCTGATGGCGCCTGTGGTTGCATTTGGGTTTGTGCACAACGTTACGCCCTATCTTATGACTAAGCTCATTGCACGGCGCTTCGACAACGAGGCGGTGCGCGGGTTTGCGTACTTTGTGCTCGGTATTGGCACATTTAGCGCGACATACACCCTCATTGGTGTCGGGCTTTGGCGCTATACCACTTTGCACTGGTTGGAACGCACGGCCTACATTGCCCTGTTACCGCCTACCGGATTTGCGGTGCTCAGCTACCGCCGTACCCTTGTGCTCTATCGCGATCGTATTCTGGTGCGTACAGCATTTTGGAAGCACGATGACCTTGTGTCTTTCCTTCGTACCGAACGAGAAGCTATTACTCAGCGGTTTCAGGCGCTTTACGCACGTTTTTTAGACGCAACGTCTCCATCATAGAAAACGCTGCCCCCAGCATCTTGGAGGCAGCGTTTCATCCGATCATGAACACCGGCACGAATACTATTGGGATGTTTAGAACAGATCGATCAATACAGGAGACTTGCCCGTTTCTGTTCTCACAAATGTGCTCGTGTCGCCCGAGCTGCTGGCCTGGTCATAGCCAAGCGTAGCTCCATTCCCATCGTCGAGCGTCACGGTGCCGTCATCGACGGTGAACTCGAACACAAGCCAGGTATTGCCGTCGCCGCCCTCGGCTTCGAGCGGGCTGTAGACATCAACCAGGCCGTCTTCGTTGTAGAACCGCACCTCAGCAGGCGATTCGTAGATGCCGACCGCGCCATCCTCCGACTGGTTACTATAGTTGTGCACCGAGTAGCGGTACAATCCGTCGCGCAGGGCGGTTACCGTGATGGTTTCAGGGCCGTAACTGGTCGTGTCGTCGCGATCCAGGTTGGCGTTAGAGCCCTGAGGCGTTCGGCTGAAGAATGCCACATGAAAGCGGCTACCATCAGCCAGTGGCCCGGTTAGATGTGAATCCAGGTCGCTCGGCGACTCGCCCCATGACAGCACAATGCGCAGTTGCCCTTCGGCCAGCTCTTCGCTAATTGGGCGCGGATCAATCTCATTTTCCCCCTCTTCCACAACAACATTTTCGACCCGATCCTCGGCATATCCATCACGGCGGATGACAAGACGGAACCGCCCGGTAGGGGCATTTTGGATCGTGTATGCACCGTTTTCATCGGTTTCAACGACCAGATCAGCAATTTCGTCGTCGCCCACCTCGGCTGCAGCGCGCTGCGTTGCATTCGTATTTTCCTGATGGACAAAGATCACGGTGGCATTGGGCGTTCCTTCCCCGGTTTGCGAGTCGACTACGCTTCCGGTAATTGTAGCCGGGCCTTGCATACGCACCGGATCCAGAACAAGGGTTTCAGATGCAACGCGTGCCGAAGCTGTCGCGTCCTGATAGCCCTCAGCCTCGTATGTAATCGTGTATTCACCCTCTGACACACCGGTTAGGGTGAAACGACCCTCGTCGTTAGTCGTGACGGTTTGACTCTCCCCTGACAGCGAAACCGTGGCTCCGCGCACAGGACGCTCTGTCGTATTGAGCACCTGTCCCTCAACCGCGAATCCGTCATCCATAGCGTCGGTCGAGTCGCACCCGGTCCACAAGACCATGGGTATGATGAGTAGAATGAGTACTGTTGGATACCAGCGATATGACTTCATAGGAGTATCTGGCTTGATGTATGGGATTCTGTGCCTTGAGCCCGCTTCCCTCAGAACACGCGGGTATGTAGATAAGCGGGGATTCCCCCAAAAGGCGGACAGCCTCCTGTGCCAGCGGCGCACGGGCTAAAGGTAACGATGGATATGCACTGGGTGGGACTCCGGCATAGGAATAGGACCCAGGATCGCTCAGAACTGGATAGCGGTACGCAGCCCCGCTTCGAATCCCGTGAAGCTCCCCACGATGTAGGTGGTGTGCACAGTGAGTACGGTGTCGTCCCACTGCAGGCGCGGGACGGCTTGCAGGCGTGCAACCGTCTGAGCATCAAACCGATTGGTGGCAGTGTAGTGCGACACCCCGCCACGCACCCCCAAACCGAGCGGCCCTACAAGCGACCGTGTGTATCCGACTGCACCCTGCCAAATCGATGGAAGAACTTGCTGCGTAACGGCGGCGCCGGTACCTATGGTGTCTTCGGTAAGCAATACCGGACGATAGCGACTTTCGGGCCAGCTTTCATACCGCGCCTGCACGCGAACGGCCTGGCTACGACGCTGCCACAGGTACTGTGCACGCAGAGCGGTGGTGTACTTCGCCTCGAACCGCGTCTGCCCCCCTTCGGTATCCGGCGTAATATACGTAGCAATGCCGTCCAGTGCTACCGTTGTGGCCTCTCCAATGCGGTAATCTCCCCCCAGACGCAGCTCGACTTCATGGCCGGGCACATAGTCGGCGGTACTGCTTGTGAGTGGACGATAGCCCCCCTGGTAGCGTCCTGACATCCCCACGCCCAACGCCAGATCTTGGGTAATGGGCGCAGCCCAGGTCACTACTGGTGCTACCGACCAGCCCTGCCCAAATGTTGGCACGCGAAATCCATAGGGGCGCTGACTTGTCTGGATGGTCGTACGCAACTCGCGTGCAGTGAGTGCCTCGGTGCCCGTAGGCACATTGGCATCTACCCCTACAACCAGGCGTCCCTGCCGCACCAGCGCCGTGTGCTGCACCCGAAACTGTAGGTCCGTAAAGCCCTGTACAGTTGCCAACTCCTCGCCTGTGGCCAGCCCGTACTGGATGCTGCTTTGCACAACAGTCCGATGCGGAAGCGGCACCGTAAGCTGCATGCGCGAGCTCCACGCATCGAGTTGTATCACGCCGTCGTCAATGTGCTGGTAGACCGGCGCTATCACGAGTTCGGCGCCCCGGTCGGAGTCCCGCTCCAGTGCAGGGGTCTGTGCCTGGGCGATGCCACTGCCAAGCAGCCCTACGCATCCCACAAGCAGCGCCACCCAGCCGCACACGGATGTACGGTTGATCATGGCAGTGCGAAGACGAACGAAGACAGTCATATCGAATAAGAGGCCATAGCGAAATCGGAAGCAGTCATCGTGGATGAGAAGGATTAGCGTACAACCATCATCTGGCGCGCTGTTGATGCCCCGTTGGTTTGCAGGCGGTAGAAGTACGGCCCACTGGCCACCGGTTGCCCAGCGTCGTTGCGTCCGTCCCATTGTACGGCGTGCGGCCCGGCCTCGTGCTCGCGGTCAACCAGCCGACGCACACACTGCCCCAGCACGTTGTAAATTTCGATGCTTACCGGGCCCGACTCCGCCAGCTGGTACTCGATGGTGGTTGCCGAACGCACGGGATTGGGATAGTTCGCATGCAATGCTGTTTCGAACGACTGAAGCGAAATGCCGCCGCTTTCCTGTTCTGCGAAGGCGGGGGTGCCTACCACAATGCGGTACCGTCGTGTGGATTCACCGGCTGGCAGCGTGGCAGTGAAGGACGGCCCCGTTACGGCAACACGACGCCGGTCTTCTAGGTCAATGACGTAGCGTTCAAAGCCGTCGGGGAGCGTGCCGGTCTCGTGCATCTGAACTCGTACCTCCCGGCTTTCTCGCAGCGCGTTGCCTGTCTGGGCAGCCACCTCAACCTCCCAAGCGTAGCCCTCCGTAGGCGTATCAACGTAGTATCCCGCATGACCCGTGCTGTTGTGCACTACGGTGGTGCGCACAAACGGTCCAACGGGAGGAGCAGCAGCAAACGTGCGGGGCGCACTGCGGGTGGACGAGCGGAAGCCCAGGAAGGTTTGCGTGTGTTGCAGCGCATATCCCTGCACGTAGGAGGTGAGCTGCATCGAGTACGCGGCGTCCGCTGGATCTACCGACATGCCTGCTGTAGCGGACGGTGTGTCTTGCCCGGAGGCTGTAACAGGCGGCACGGTGATCGATACCGGTGCTGTACTACTATTGAACACAAAATACCCCCTCCACGGACGCAGTGTCGGCTGGTCATATACGTACTCAGGCGGCCCCTCTGAGCCAACTGACCGGTAGGCGACGGGAGGTTCTACGCTGTCTGTGCCTTCTACCGCACTCCAGTCCACAGCAAACCCAAACGGTGTGCTAATCTGATTCCAGCCCGGCTGCAGCGTTTGCGTGTACGATTCCACTGCACGTAGCGACTGACTGCGAGGCACCTGAAACGGTGTGCCCGTTTTGGTAATGAGCCAGGCCGCCTGTCCGCGCTCTAAGGCATCAGTGACGGGAAATTCGTCGTAGCGCTCTTGCGATGGATTCCACACTGCAAAGCGCCACACATCGGTGTCGTATGTGCCGTACGCATCGGTGAGCACATCGGCCAGCGAGGCTTCGCGCAGTGATACAGGAAGTGCAATCATCTGGTACTGCCCGGGCACAAACGGCCCTTCGGCGGTGAGCGCACCGGACTGGACCTGCACGTGCAAGGGCGCCTGTACTGACGCCGACTCGGAGGCACGCGGTGCGGTTATGGCTCCTTCCTCATCCTGAAGCGCTACGAATAGATCAATTCCGTTTAGGGTAACGGAGGAAGCAGGAATCGTGGCCGTCCAGCGTCCCGGTTCGGCTTCTGTAAGAGACAGCGCTTGATAGGGGCTCGTTCCTGCAATGCGGGCTTCAAGGCGCTGTGATCCGTCAGGCACAAAGTTACCGGATACGCGGACATCGATATTCGCATCTGTGTTGCGCATCGGAGGCGCAGCAGGCTCAATCTCAACGTCTATGGCCTTCGCCGAAAGCGCAAAGGATGCAACCGGACGGTCTCCGGTTGTTATGTTAAGCTGCCCCGTGCGCGCTCCAACTTCTTGTGGGGCAAAGGCAACGGTCACGGTTCCGCTCTCACCAGGTGCAACCTCGCCATCAGGCTGTATGTCCAGCACGTTGAAGTTAGGCGACTCAAGCGTTGCCTGCACATCCGACCAGGGGATGCTGGTTTCGTTGGTAAACGTAAGGTCTTGGGGAGCACTCGTATTTCCGACGATGGTTGGCGATAAGCGCGATTCTACCGGTTCGGGCGGCGGCGGTGCGTCAATAGCGAAGGCGATGGTGGCTTCACTTTCGCCGACAGGGTTCGCAATTCGGTATGTAACCGCCCCCTCAACAACGTCGGTAGGATTCTCCAGGGTCAGGCCCCCATTGGTATCAACAACGAGCGTACCACCGGCGAACCCGGTGCTCTCGCCCGGAGCAACCGTCGTGCCGTTCACCGTCAGGTCCGTGAGCGCAGCGTCCGGGCTGCCCAGATCGTCATTGCCCAGCACACCTGGCGCGTCAACCGTGAGCGTTTCTCCGACTTGCGTCTCGTAGCTGTCGTTGGAGGCCACCGGCGCGGTGCCGTTAACGCTCACCGTGACCGTGGCGGTGCTTGTGCCTGCGGCATTCTCGACAGCATACTCAAACGAAGCATCGCCGACTTGTGCAGGATTCTCCAGTGTGAGACTACCGTCCGGCTGTACCATCAGCGTACCACCGGCCAAATCCACCGCAGCACCTGGAGACCAGTCGGTACCGTCCACCGTGATCGTGGTTAGATTTGCTTCTGGACTTCCGAGGTCGTCATTGCCCAGCACATTGCCGGTGAGCGTCGTCCCAACCGGCACCTCGAAGGCGTCGTCGCTCGCCACCGGGGCCGTGCCCGTAACGGTGATCGTCGCTGTTGCCGTGCTCTGTCCTGCTGCGTTTGCGATCGTGTAGTCGAATGTGGCATCGCTCACTTCAGCAGGATTCTCCAGCGTCAGACTGCCGTCAGGTTGCACGGTTAGCGTGCCGCCGGCGAATCCGGTGCTCTCCCCAGGCACGACTGCCGTGCCGTTTACCGTCAGGTCCGTGAGCGTGGCGTCCGGGCTCCCCAGATCGTCATTGCCCAGCACACCTGGTGCGTCGACTGTGAGCGTTTCTCCGACTTGCGTCTCGTAGCTGTCCTCGGCGGCTACCGGCGCGGTGCCATTGACGCTAACCGTGACCGTAGCGGTGCTTGTACCTGCTGCGTTTGCAATTGTGTAGTCGAATGTTGCATCGCCGACCTGGCTTGGGCCATCCAGCGTCAAGCTGCCATCCGGCTGCACCGTGAGTGTGCCGCCCACGAAGGGAATAGATGTTTCTACCGACTCCGGCTCTCCGTTGACGGTCAGTTCTGTAATGATTGCCTCAGGAGTCCCCAGGTTGTCGTTACTCAGCACATTCCCGGTGAGCGTCTCTCCGACCTGCACTTCGAAGGCGTCGTCGCTGGCCACCGGCGTGGTGCCGTTCACGGTGATTGTCGCCGTCGCCGTGCTCTGTCCTGCTGCATTTGCTATGGTATAATTGAATGTGGCATCCCCGACCTCTGAAGGATTCTCCAGTGTGAGGCCGCCATCAGGTTGCACGGTTAGCGTGCCGCCGGCGAACCCGGTGCTCTCTCCCGGCGCAACTGCTGTGCCGTTTACCGTGAGGTCTGTGAGCGCAGCTTCTGGGCTCCCCAGATTGTCATTGCCCAGCACATTGCCGGTAAATGTCTCGCTGACTTGTACTCCAAAGGCGTCGTCGCTGGCCACCGGCGCGGTGCCGCTGACTGTGATCGTTGCGGTCCCTGTGCTCTGCCCTACGGCGTTCGTTACTATGTAGTCGAAGGCAAAAGTACCTGCTTGCGCAGGATTTTCAACTGTGAAGCTTCCATCGGCATCTACTGCGAGGGTACCGCCCAGAAAGGGGATATCTGTACCTACAGATTCCGGCTCTCCGTTCACGTTCAGCCCGACGATAGCTCCCTCGGGGCTTCCGAGATCGTCGTTGCTCAGCAATCCCGGCGCATCTATCCCCAGCGTTTCATTGATAGTGGTTGTGTAGTTGTCATCTGCCGCTACTGGCGCTTCGCCATCCACGGTGATTGTGATGGTGGCGGTACTGGCATCGGCAGCGTTTTCTATGGTGTACGTGGCCGTGTACGTACCAGGCTCAGTGGGTCCGTCTATGACGAGAGCCCCGTTGTCCGAAACCGTGAGCGTACCTCCGGCAAGCGGTACAGGAGCATTGAAAGGCTGATCGCTCGAATTAGTGCGCCAGTTCACGAGGACCGCCTCGGGCACCCCGCGCTCGTCATTGCCGAGCAGTCCAGGTGCTGCAACCGTGCGTGTTTCGCCGGCCTGCACGCTGTAGCTGTCATCCGCAGCCGTGGGGGCATCTGCGGTTACATTGATCGTTACGCGGGCTTCTACCGACACGATGCCCAGCACATTCGCAACGGTATAGGTAAAGCTGTCGGTACCCACGAATCCGTCATTGGGCGTGTAGGTGGCCTCGTCCTCCACGACCTCCACAGTTCCATTCGAGGGGTCTTCCGCGACTGTAAACGACCCAATGTCGATGCCTACTCCCAACCCATCCACCAGACTGAGTAGGTCAAGCGTGATCGCGGTATTTGCTGTCGTCGAGACTGTCTCGTCATCGGGATCGGGGGGCGGTGCCGCTTCGGTTGTGAAGCCCACCCACCCACCGAGCACGGGTTCGCTACCGTCGCTGGCCTCAATGCGGTACTCGTAGGCGGTTTCGGGATCCAACCCGTCGACCTCCGCCGAAATGGCGGTATTGCTGGTGCCGGTGAGTGGGCTCTCATTGGCGGGCGTGGTGAGCAGCGTGGTACTGGCGCCTTGCTCGCGGACCGCGAACGTGTAATCAATTGGATTTGTGCTGTATGGATTCGCCGTGGCGTTAAGCACGGTGCTATCGGGGCCGGTGGCCGTGGCGGGGTCAGTGAGCGCCCGTGGCGTGGCGCCTCCTTCGAAAGCGCCCATGTCAACAGTGCTGGCCAGCTGCCGGGCGGTCGTACCGGTGCGATCAACGGGCAGCAGTTCAGTGACGTCGCCATCGCCGTCGAGATCGGTTTGGTCGGGGGGAAGCGCACCGTCGTCGCCTGCATCAATGACGGGCGCGTTGCCCTGGGGGCGGTCTGCTTCGGTCAGCTGCGGGTCGGCATCGAGGAGGCCCGTACCGGGGCCGCTCCATCCGCCCTCTGCCAGGCTGTTGTTGATGGTAAGGACTTCTTCAGCATCGGGCGTGGAGGCCTGCACCGGTGTGCTGCTGCCCGCCAGAATGCTGTTAGCTATGGTGAGAGACGAAGGGCTTTCCGCTGTGCTTCCGATGAGTGGTGTAGCCGCATCTTGCCCCCGCCATGTGCTCTGCACCATGTCGATGGAAAGGCGCGCCCCCTCGCCTGCGATAAAAGTAGCGCCTTCGGCTTCGATCGGCAGCTCCAGCGTGCCGTCTTGCGTGAGGCTATTTCGTGTTGCCACTACATTAGCCAGGCGTAGCTGCATGCGTGTGCTGGCGCCCCCAGCAATGGCCACCAGCCCGGCGCCCGTGCCGCCTGCTGTGTTATCGGAAAATGTGATATTGGCCAGTGTAGCATCGAGCCGAAAGCCGTTTCGGGCTTGAAACGTAGCGCCGCCGCCGAACTCATCTGCGGTGTTGCCAACCACCGTCACGTTTGCAAACGTAGGTGTGGCGTCTTGCCCGTCTGCAACCACTGCCAGCCCGCCACTGATTGGCGCGCTGTTGTTCTCCAGCCGCACTGATTCGAACGTAGCGCTGCAGCCCCGACAGTACAGCCCAGCAGCGGAGTTAACAAGTGTGCCTGTGGCGGTGTTGTTGCGCAGGTGCACGTTCTCAATACGGGGGGTGCCCCCCTGAATGTAGAGCCCGGCGGCCCGGCTCTGCGGAAAGGGCGTCTCCTCCATATACGGCATGGGCGCGCGTCCTGCGTCTTCGGCACCTGGTATAGGTTCGGCGTTCGTAAGCCGCCCCTCGGCAATGGTGACGCTCTGCACCGAGGCTGTGGCTGCTTCCGGTGCTGGCGGAAGCATTTGCACCACGGTAGCGCTGTTGGTCTCGGCGCCCAATGCCCCACTGAGCGTGGTGTTGTTTGTGGCTGGGTCGGGATTGCGTTGGGAGGCGCTGGCTTCGCCTCCGCTAAACCCACCTAACAGCCGCGCTCCCGGAGGAACCACAAACGAAAGCGCCGACGGCGGGATGAACGTTCTGCTCCCGCCCAGCCCCGGCCCCTCGTCGGGCGTGTAGGTGCCTTCGGCTATCCAAATGGATACAGGAAGTTCTGCGCTCAGGGCCCCGGCGTTGCGCGCATTCCCCACGGCTTGTAGCGCAGCTTGCAGCGTGCGGTAGGGATTCGTCCAGGTTTCGCCGCCCCGGTCATTTTCGGCAGAGGCATCAACCAAGAGCCGGTCGTTGGTGGGGCGTTCGGCTCCGCTGGGAAACTGCCCCCCTTCATACGCTCCCATATCGGTATCTATCCCCTGCGTGCGGGGCGCACCGGCAAGATCGGTGTCGTACAACGGATCGCCGCCGGCTATCTCATCAGGAATCTGGAACGTACGGCCTCGATCGATGGCGGGCGAGGCCCAGTTGAGGCGTACGCTGCCTGCCGTTGTAGGCGCCGTACTGGCATCCACCGGTGCGTTGAAGAGCGGAGCACTGCCAATATTGGCCGTATTATTGATTCCCACCACTGCATCGAACTCTGAGCCGCTAAAGACGTCCTCGACGAGCGTGTGCGAGAGGCGCGCGCCAAGACTACCGCCAGGACGAAAGATCTCTGCTGCTGCGCCGGGGGCGGATGAGGCGTTGCCTGCCGCAATGCTGTTGGCCAGGTCGAACGTAATCTCCCCGTCCACATCGTAGTAGAGACCGCCGCCTTGCCCTCCAGCTCGGTTGCCATGGATCGACATGTTCGCCCACTGCGCTGCTCCGAGTGCACCTGCAGGCACGTTTAGGTAGATGCCGCCCCCATTGCCCGTAGCCCGATTTCCCGTGACTGCCATATTGCCCCACGCCAACTGGGCGTTCTGGCCTGCAGCGGCTCGCACAAACACGCCGCCGCCATTGCTGCCCGCTTCGTTGCCACGGACGGTGACAGACCGCATTTGCAGCGCGATGGGGGCTTCGCCTGCATCCATGAACAGCCCGCCCCCGTCATCGGTAGCCCGGTTGTTTTCGATGACAACGTTGTTTAATCCGACATAGCACGTTCCTTCGCATGCGAGTCCGCCCCCTCGGCTGTTGGATATGCCGTTGCTCTGCCCACCCGAATCGGCGTTCCCGCCCCGAATGGTGAGGTCGTTGATACGCGTGGGAGGATCTTCGTTCAGCAGCGTGCTCTGTGCTGCAATGACCGCAACGTGATAGCTATTACCTGCAAGCGTACCGTTGCCGTCGATGTCGCCGCTGAGCACCGTAGCCGCAGGATCTACGGGCATGGGGCGCTCCTCAAGTGTCGATTCGGTCCCCGTGAATCCGCCATAGATCGATACGCCCTGTTCCGCAATAACAAACGCTTGGTTGCGCTGCGCCGGAACGGTGGTCGGCGTGTAGGTCCCCTGTGCAATCCAGATCTGTGCGTTCGCCTCCAGGTCATCGAGGGCATCGCTAAGCGAGGGGTAAGCATTCTCCCACGACGTTCCAATGTCTTCATCGCCCGGACTGGTTGTGGCGTCTGCCCGCACAAAAACGATGGCGCCGTCTTCTTCCTGGGCCTGAATCGGAGTAAGGCCCCCAATCAGGAGAAGACCGAGTGCAATACACGCCATTCGGATCCATCCGTACACGCCCCCGACAGCGTGGTGGCCTCCCCGTCGATGTATACCCAAAGCAAGCAAAGACATAAACACAGCCGAGAGAGCCATTTAGAACACACGTGGAAGGGCGGTTATTGCGGCGAACGCGTTGGCGGCACCGGCGGAGGCGGAAGCTCGGTATCTGGGATGCCTCCTACATCTTCAACCGGGGTGCGGCGGCTTCCATCGATCATATCGTTGATGCCCAAGTAGCCACGCCCCATATTATTTAGACGCCTCTGCAACAAAGCCGAGGTTGCGGCAGCAGGCGGTTCCAGGGCAGCGGACAGTGCATTTTGCGGTGTGCCGCCCGCAGCGTGAAGACGCTCGGCCCGTGCAGCACGCTGGGCCGAGGCGCTGAATCCCGGATCGATGGACACCGCATTGCGGTAGTGCTCGGCAGCAGCTTCGAAGCGCCCCTCGTCTTCATCCAGCAGGCCTTTGCTGAATGCCAGCAGGGCGTCGAGACTTTCGGTGGGTACCGGCGCAATGGCAGCGCGCTCCTCGCGGGTCAGCGACACGTCAAGGGCATCGACCAATGCCAGCGCAAGTTCTTTTTGGAGCGCAAACAGGTCAGCAAGCGCGCCCTCTTGCGTGGGGACGCGGGGTGTGGTCTCGGAGTTGAGTTCTATCACCGTCATATCCATGCGAATGTCTTCGGCCTGCGTAACCCGGTAGGATCCGCCCGCCAGACGCCCCGCCCCCAGGAGCTGCCCTACACGCGGCGCCGAAGCCGGGTCTACGTAGTCGGTTTGGCCGAATTCGAGCTCGTTTAGGATCGCCTGCAGCCGGACGCGCTCTACCACACGCAGGTCGCCCACATTCGCCAGATCGGTGATGAGCATCTCAGCCAGGCCGCGCCCCAGCGGTTCGTACTGTGCCTCGGCCCCCCGGTAATTGAGCGGGAGAACCGCGAGAACACTGCGCGACAGGTTGGCCCCTGCCAGCTCCGTTTCGCGCGCAATCATGTCTCGTATGTCGCTGCGCGCTTGCTCACGCACAAGCCACTCGTAGCGCCCTTCCATCAGGTCGCGATAGCGCGTGTCCTCGGGCACCTCATCGTACCGCGAAAAGAGATCCAGCGCTGCATTTGTACGGCCTACGCCCTCCGTAGCCATCCCCAGATAGAACAGCGTCTTAGGATCATTCGGGAGGTGTGAGTACGCACGCTTCAGCGTGTCGTAGGCCCGGTTCGGACGTCGGGTCTGCAGGTAGATCTGGCCGAGGTCGCGCAGGGCTGCGCCATCAGCTGGATCGGCCTGTAAGCGGGCCTCCAGCGCCTCAACTTCGTCCTCGTAATCAGCTGGATTTTCGCTGAATGACGGCCCCGATGTTGCGCATCCGCCTACGGCCAGCACTAGTGTAGCGGCGAGCACGAGGCCAAGAAGTTGCGATGCCACTGCGTGTACCAATCGTAGCATAGGCCACCCCGAGCTTAGTTTGTGGAACTGGATGAGGCGTTGCGCTCAAGATCTCCGCTCATAGCCAACATCGGACGTAGGCTTTCGGCTTTGCGCTCGGCGCGAACAAAGGACGCGTCGTAGTCAACTGCCTCCATAAACTTCTCGAACGCCGCCCGGTAGTCGCCCTGCTCCATATATTCGAGCCCATCGGAGTAGGCCATCATGGCATCGAGCGAGTTAGTCTCTTCGCTCCCCAACTGGGTCTCTTCGGCCTCTACATTCACCGCACGGGTGACCTCCTGACTTAGGTCTTCGATCAGCGTAAAGAAGTTTTCCGCTTCCCCGGTCACCTCTTCGCCGAGCAGCACCTCACCGGTTTCCACGTTGACCACGCGTGCGCTGATACGCATCTGGTCGTTCAGCACGATGTAGCTTCCAAACACGACCGCGTTGGCCCCGAGCAGCTCGCCCGTGCGCACCGCTGTGGACTGGTCGACCACGTCGTCTTGGCGCTGCAGCTCCAGTTCGTCGAGGATCCACTGGATACGCTCACGCTCAATCACTTTCAGGTCCACCCCGTTGTTGATGTAGTTGATCATCATGGAGGGCAGCCCGTTGCTGAGTCCGTCGAAGCGGTCACGCTGGTCAACCGAGTTGTTGGTGAAGTCCATCACCGCGAGGGTTTGCAATTCCGGATCGCGCTGTTCAACCTGGTAATTGCCTTGCGCTTCCCGACGGGCTTCGTAGTACAGTTCGATGAGCGGGGGCGGCTCGGAATCCGCATCCAACTCTACAATGGGCGGCTCCAGATCGATAAGCTCCGTCATCGCCTCGCGGGCTTCCTGCTCTTCATCTTTGGCGATGTAGGAGCGCCCCAGGTAGCGAAATGCCTCAATGCGCGTCTCCGCATCGTACTCTGCAGAGTGGGCGATCTCGGAAAAGAGTTCGATCGCGCGGTCGTATTCAGCAAAGATGTACTCATCTTTCGCCTCCGCGAGCGTCGCGTCCTGGGCGACCGCGAGCGCCGGAGCGACAGCCAACACGATGATGGCCAGCACAACGCCGGTCCATGCCCCTGCCAGCGTGCGTTCCCAGCCCGCACCCGGGATTCGTAAACGTGCGTTTGATCCGTGTTGCATGGCGTATACCTCTCACCTTCAGAAACAGGTTGCAAATGCGTGCTGCCGCCCCCTCGCAGATGCGACAGTAGAAAGTAACAAAGCGTGCGCCTCAATTACAATAGAGACAGCACATTCAACTCACTATATATGTAGGATAAAGAGATGCAATGCATTCCCTTTTGACTCAGTAGGACTTACGCAAAGAATGTCTGTCTTATACAGTTTATGCGCAATTACGCTCATCGTAAGGACATCCATAAGGTCCATACGTGCCGCCAGGGCCTCAATCTACCGCGCCCGAATCAGTCGGTAAACGTGACAGCGTATTCTACCGACTCAAACGAGGGCGCAATGGTCAGGGTATAGATGTACCCCGTAAAGCGCTCCCGCTCGTCCGTGCCATTCCGGGTGATGCGCACGGCCCCACCGCTTAGAATGCGATCTTGCCGGTCAATGCGCACTTGCACCTCGTGCGTACCGGGCCCCAGATACAGCGGCTCTTCAGTCGGTGTGGTTCGGTTGGTGCGCTCGCTGTTGACCCACACGCTGCCCCACGGATCACTATTCACGTGCACCGGACGCTCAAAGTAGCACTGCAGCTGCCTGCGTTGTCCGGCACGCACCGCAACGGTAGTGCGGATGCTTCCGTGGTCAGGATGGGTGCACGTGACCTGCTGTTGCCCGGCTGGCACGTCGAATGTGCCTTGTCCCGAAGCAGACTCGCCAGCAACCGTAATACGGCCCGTGGGCTGAGCCTGCACAGCCAGCGTAGCTGTTCCAGGTGTAACAGGTGGCGGATCTTCAGGCAACGTATCCTGGGACGATCTATCATCAGATGCAGCAGCCAGCGCAATAGACACCTGCACCGGTTCATCACGAGCATCAAGCGTTAGCGTCGTGTCAACCGGCGTGTAGCCCTCCTTTTCGATGCGAAGCACGCGCTCGCCCGTTGGTACCTGAATGGCACTATCGAGCGGGGTCGTTCCCACCGTAGTATTGTCAACAAACACGCGGGCATCAGACGGATTGGTATCTACGTCCAGGCGTGCACGAGCGCGCTCCAACGACACGTCGTCCAATGTGTGCGGGGTGGCGGCTGCAAGCTGAAGCGTGGTATCAACCGGAATGTAGCCCGGCTTCACAAGACGCACCTGCGCGGGTCCGGCAGCTTGTATGATGTAGTCTTGCAGCGGTGTGACGCCAACCGAATCGCCCGCGATGTAGACGGTAGCGGTGTCAGGCTTGGTGCGGACTGTGAGAGAGGCCGCTTCGTCTCCACTTCCCCCCAGCGCCCATACGCCTCCGACCAGTGCAAGGAAGGTGGCCGCCACCGCGCCCCAAAGCCATATTGGGCGCACGCTCTCGTTGTCAGCATCAGACTCATCCGCGTCGGACTCAGGCGCAGGGGCTGCCTCATGTTCGTTCCGCGATGCGAGGACGGTTCCTCCACCAACCGTGGTGGCCGTTGCTGTCGTGTTTGCATCAGGCGGAGACGGATCGGACAACACGGTCGCCCCGTCTGGAGGATCCTCAGGCAGATCATCTACATCGATAGCCGGCGGTTCAGACATGCCGGTGGGAGCCTGGGGCTGCGTCGCGTCTGCGGTGTCCACCTTGGCCTCCTGCTCGAACTCCTCAACAACCGCCATCATGGCATCGGTACTCTGGTAGCGGTCGCTTTGCTTTTGGGCTGTCGCCGTGGTGATAAGGTCCACCAGCGGCGCGGGCAGATCGGTGTCGTACTCGGTCGGCGAGGGGAGCTTCCCTTCGACCACTTTGCGCATGATGTCGAAGTCCGTTTCGGTGTCATCAAACGGGAGCCTGCCCACCAGCATCTGATAGGCCATCATACCCAGCGCGTAGATGTCGCTGGTATTGTCGACCGCCTCGATATCCGAAATCTGTTCGGGCGACATGTACTTGAGGGTGCCGCCCTGCCCGCCCTGCGTTACGGTTTTGCCCGTGTCCTGCGTCCGCATCTTAGCGATACCAAAGTCCGTCACCTTCACCATGCCATCCTGCGTGAGCATGATGTTCTGCGGCTTGATGTCGCGATGGATCACGCCCGCTTTGTGCGCATCGCCAAATGCCTGTAGCATCTGCTTAAAGAGCGGAAGCGCCTCCTCAACCGGCATCGGGCCGCCGTCCAACTGACCTTCGAGCGTACCGCCGTTTACATATTCCATCACAATGAGCAGCCCCAGGTCGGTTTCGCGGAGGGCGTATACGCTCACAATGTGCGGGCTGTCGATGCGAGCCAGCGCGCGGGCCTCCGCCCGAAAGCGATGCAAGAACATGTCGCGGTTGGCTTGCGACGGATTGACGCGCTTGATGGCGACCGAGCGCGAAAGCGCCACATCTTCGGCTTTGTACACAACCCCCATACCGCCGCGCCCCAGCACGCTCTCAATGCGGTAGCCGTCAACAACTTGTCCAATGGCGTCGTCTTTCATAAAGGGGGGGCGCTGCTCATCCAAACGGATACTGAAGACACACTGGACGTGCTATGAGGCTGGACGCTGGGTAGAAATCTCGTCTTTGTCGACGCCCCAAGAGTCGGCCATGCGTTCGAGGTACGCCTCGGTAAAGGCCGGACGGTACATCTCTTTTTCAAGCGCCCCGGGGGCCTCCTCGCGTAGCTTCTTCCATCGGTTGTACAGGTCTTGAACCGCTGTTTGGCTGACCTCGCCGCCCCCACCGAACATGGTAAAGAATCCGCCTTCACTGGACGCCTCGGTGAGCGACTCGGGGTTGAGCTTCTGGATGAGCTCTTGGCTTCCATGGTCAACCGCTGCTTTGTATCCATTAAGCAACGACACTTCGTGCCACACCAGCGTGTCGACCGCTTCTTTGAGATGCGACAGCCGCTCAGTGCGCTCCGCCGCAGAAACACGATCGTCGAGCAGATGTGCGCGGAGGTTGTCGAGGTTGGCGGTGCGCAAAAACGATTGCTTCGGAGGATGCACGACCGTGTTGCCACTGAACTCGCGCCAGAACTTGCGGGGGATGCTCGTCATACGCGCCACCGCCTCCACAAGCACATCCAGCACCTCGTCAACATGGGCAGGCAGCACATCAGAGGCTGGAGCCTCCGAGGCCGCCGAGGTCGGCTCCTTAGCTGTGTTCTCCTCGCCAGCGGTCGCGTCCGCTGATGGAGCATCAGTGCCATCAGAAGCACTGCCGATCTGTTGAACCAGCTGGTGGACCACGTCATGATCGGCCAGCCTGGTGCCGCGTGAGCGCTCGTTCAGCACGTCATCAATCATGCGCTTGAGCTCGGCATCGCGCATGTCAGCCGGCGCGTAGGTGTAGGTTTCTGCCATCCCCTTCAGCACCTGCTTCAGCTCACGGGCATGGCGTTCGAACGGGTTCGACGGGGTGTCGTCGTCAGCCAGCACGGTCTGCTCCGACGAGGGCATAAACAGCGGCACAAACTCGATGCGGAAGCTGCCCATGGTAAACACATCGCCGCTCTTCAGCGTGTGGGTTTCATCTTCTTCCAGCTTACGCCCATGCACAAACGTGTGGTTTTTGCTCCCTCGATCGCGCAGTTTGTACTCGCCCTTCTCGTGCACGACCTCTGCATGATGCTGGCTGATCTCCTGGTCGGGCAGCGTCAGATCATTCTCGCTGGCCCGGCCCAGCCGAATCCGCTCCTGCTCAAACAGATAATCGGCCGGGTCTTTGCCTTCATCGCCTTCGCGTTCAACTTGAAGTTTGATGGGCATGGGCGTTCGTCAATCGAATGGGTGGGTACGGCAAGCGGCCCCGCGCAGATACGCAGGGATGTAGTGTACGTTACGGTCAAAGAAGGTGCCAGCCGCTTAATATGCAACGACTGTACAAAGAAGATAACAAACCACGCAGACTTCGTGCCCTCTTCGCACGGCGCGGCGCCAATATGATCGGCCAATATGCTCGAATGCGTGGATGTGCGGCCCTACACCGTACGGACGGGCGCTGGCTGCGCGTTTCTGCGCGCTCATGCTGCGCTTTCGGGGGACAGAGGCACGTGTATAAGCGAGAAATAGCCCCAATGGCGGCCAAATGAGTGCCCGCTACCGGCCCACTACCGAAACCCCGCCCCGGGCCGTGCTCGTTCGAGGCGCTGCGTTCGTTTATCTGCTTGCTTCCCTGCTTTACACCTGTGGCTGTTTCTTCATGGACTGGCGCTGCTCCGCGCCAGGTGTTGCGCTCTGTATTTGGATACGATACGTTCCGCCTCGCTCAGGAGCCCATCATCGAACGCACCGTGCGGGGCGATTCGACGTTGGTAATCATGCCCACTGGCGGTGGAAAATCGCTCTGCTACCAGATTCCAGCGCTTATTCGCGAAGGCGTGGGCATTGTCGTTTCGCCCCTGGTCGCGCTGATGCAGGACCAGGTGGCTGCCCTGCAGCAGGTGGGCGTGCGCGCGGCCTGCCTGCACGCCGGGCAGCCCCACGCCGAACGCCAGGACCTGCGCCAACGCCTCCGCCAGAACACGCTCGACCTGCTCTACGTGGCCCCCGAGCGCGTTACGACCAACTCGTTTGCGCACCTACTGGGCCGCGCCCCCATCGCACTCTTTGCGATCGACGAAGTCCACTGCATGTCGCAGTGGGGCCACGACTTCCGCCCCGACTACCTGGAGCTCACCGACCTGCGCACGCGCTTCCCTAATGTCCCACTCATCGGCGCCACCGCCACCGCCGACACCGACACGCAGGCCGATCTTGTAGAGCGCCTGCACCTAAGCGACGACGCACTCTTTGTAACCGGCTTCGACCGGCCCAACATTCAGTACACCGTCACGCGCAAGTCCCGCCCCAAGCGCCAGCTCAGGCGGTTTATTGAAGAACGACACGCTGGCGAGGCAGGCATCGTGTACTGCCGCACGCGCAAGAAGGTAGAAGGAACCGCCGAGTGGCTGGGTGAGCACGGCATCCGCGCAGTGCCCTACCATGCGGGCCTCTCGGATGCAATGCGCAGCGACCATCAGCAGCGCTTTCTGCAAGACGACGGCCTCGTCGTGGTGGCAACCGTCGCTTTTGGCATGGGCATCGACAAGCCCGACGTGCGGTTCGTGGCGCATCTCGACCCGCCGTCTACGCTGGAGGCCTACTATCAGGAAACAGGCCGCGCGGGCCGCGACGGGCGTCCGGCGGATGCGTGGATGACCTACCGCTACGGCGATATCGTACGCCTCCACCAGTTCTTAGACCGCAGCGAGGCGAACGACGCCCACACCTGGGCCCAGCGCCACAAGCTGAATGCGCTCTTTGGCTACTGCGAAACCACCGACTGCCGCCGCCAGGTGCTCTTGCGCTACTTCGGCGAGGACGCCCCCGAGCCGTGCGGCAACTGCGACACCTGCCTGCACCCGGTCGACACGTGGGACGGCACGGTTGCTGCCCAGAAGGTGCTCTCGTGCATTGCGCGCACCGGACAGCGCTTCGGCGCCGGGCACGTTACCGATGTGCTCTTGGGCCGCAACACCGAGAAGATCCGCCGCCACGGCCACACCGAGCTCTCCACCTACGACATCGGCGACGAGCTCAACAAGCAAGGCTGGAAGTCGGTCATCCGCCAGCTCGTAGCCGCGCGCTTTCTGGAGGTCGACGTGAGCGGGTACGGTGCCCTGAAGCTCACCCCAGCGTGCCAGCCCGTGCTGCAGGGGGAGGTCACGGTCGAGCTCCGCAAAGACACCAAGCGTACCGGATCGGGAAGCTCGTCATCAGGCAGCGCATCGTCTGCAGCCCCCGACCTGCCCGACACGCCAGAGGCCCGGTCGCTGTTTGGAGCGCTGCGCACCAAGCGCACCGAGCTCGCCAAGACGCAAGGCGTGCCGCCGTACGTCGTCTTCCCGGATCGCACCCTCATCGCCATGGTGCGCGAGCGCCCCGATACCCGCGCCGGCTTCGCCCAGTTGCACGGCGTGGGCGATGTCAAGCTCAAGCGCTACGCCGACGACTTTCTTCCGGTGATTGCGGAGGCGGCATCAGGATGACGTTACGGTGACAGACACGGGCCTGCCTCATGAAAACGTCCCCTCTCTCCCCAGTCATGCGGAACGCCGTGAAGCATCTCAAGCAGGTGTCGTCGGGAAGCAGTGCCGCCGCGCCTGCAGTGAAGCTGCGCCTGGCATGGGTAGGGGGCGTGCCGAGCGCGCGAGGGTGGCGTTAGGGTTCTTCCTCGTGCTAAACCACAGGATGTTTCTCAAACTATGCAGGCATATGCGCCTCCGTTGAAATAACTTCTCCTGTGTTATTTATAAAGTAGCGCAGCCCTCCAGTTCAACGTACGTCGTCACGATAGACCGATACAATCACCTCGCGGTGTTCGCTGGCCCGCGCTTCTCGTTTCGTACGGTGCGCATCCAGCAGGCGCTTTGAGATGTGGGCACGCACAACCTGCAGGGCGCGGAGTGAATCGGGCTCCTCTTCCAGCGCGTTCTTGAGACGCGTGGTCGTGTGGCGCGGGATAATGCCATCCTGGAATGCGCGGATCACGTTGGCGATGTACTCGCGGTCGGCTTGGGTGAACCGCTGATGCCTACGCATCTCACTTGATTTTAGGCGGCGCACCACTTTTTCCTCATTAGAGAGCCCTCCGGTAGCGCCTTGTGATGTGTCACGAGCTACCGCCTGTTCAAACGCTGTTCGATTCCGTTCTAAACGGTCATAGAACTCATCGGGGAGCGCGGTGCGTGCGGTGTCTGGAGCGCATGCAAAGGCTTCAGCTGCTTCGAAAAAGGTGAGTTCACGAGCCGCTTTGGACGTTCCCAGAAAGAATTGCTTCAGTGCACCGCGCCGGAAGAATGTAAGCAGTCCGTGTGGACCCTGAGATGGCTCCCAGGCTGTGCGCGCTTTCTTTGGCAGCTTCTGAATCCGGGCAAAACGCTCAGGATCGTTGTCGCGCACGGTGCGCAATAGCTGCAGGTATTCGAGCTCTGATGCAATTTCGTCCTCGCCTTCGTAGGTCGATGCTGAATTCAAGCGCTCGTACAGTTCGGCGCCAAACAGCTCGTGCGTAGACACCTCTTCCTCGTCGGTGAGATACTGCGCGTCTTCGCCCAGCGTGTCGTGAAAGGCCTGGATTTTGCCCTTGATGTTGGCCTCCAGGTTGATCTGGGCGTCGGCCTGATCAGTCGGGAAGAAGTTATAGACGTAGATGTTGTCGTGCGCTGTACCTACGCGGTTGATCCGACCCACGCGCTGCAGCACACGCGTTGGGTTCCACGGCAAATCGTAGTTGATGACGGTGTTGGACGCGTGCAGGTTGATGCCCTCCGCCAGCACATCAGTTGTAATGAGCAGCCGGTAATCATCACGGGGATTCGACGTGGTCGGATCGAAGTTTTCGGCAATGCGCTGTCGAGCCCGGTTCACCCCAAGGGAGCCATTAGCGTCGCGCCCGCCATCGCTCGAATAGAACAAGACCTGCCCTGGCATGGCGTCGTTGAGTGCCTCAAAGAGATACTCGCCTGTTTCGGCCGCTTCGGTAAAGACCAGCAGCTTGCCTGTGCTGAGTATGTCGTCGGAATGCAACTGCTCGCGAAATGCATCCAGCTTCGGATCGTGCGTGACGGGCTCCCAATCGGCTTGGATCGATCGCAGCACCTGGAGGTCGCGCTGCACGGCTTCCATGAGACCATCGGTGAACGCCTCCGCCGGATATGCTGAGACGCGATCGGCCTCAATGAGCGCATGCAGCCGGTCGGTGCGGTCGTTGTCGAGCAGGTCGAACACATCTACATCTTTACCAAGATACACCGTTCCTGCGTCGTACATCTCGATAAACCGCTCGTACGACTCGATAAAACGGGCCAGCGTTTGTTTGAAGGCGTGAAAGCTGCTCTCTAACCGCTTCACGATGATGCTTTTCATGAATCCACCAATGTTACGCTGCGACTGCTCCTGCAGCGGCGTTAGCTCGCCCGTGTAATACAGCAGCGGGGTGTAGCGCGCATACGCAAAGTCTTTGAGCCGTTCGATGGTGCGCCGGAAGACCTGCTCAACCTCGTCGTCAAATGCATAGATGATGCGGCGCGGCGCCGCCAGAGTGGGAAACGATACGCCTTGCTTGTCGAGGTCGTCTTTGTAATACTGCTCAATCTCGTTGCGTGTGCGCCGGATCATTACATGCTTCAGCACCCGGTCGCGCACAGCTTCGGAAACCTGTTGCGCTGTAGCTTCATGCTCGGGCGACTCGTTGGGGTGCTGGTTCAACGCCCGTGTTCGCTGCTTAAAGAATCGCTTGAGGTCGCGTACGCCGGGAATCGTACTGCGGCGCGGCGTCTGGAACAGCTTCAGCAGGCTGTAGAGATCGCTGATGGCGTTGTTGAGAGGCGTTGCTGATACGCAGATCACTTTCTTGCCAAAGCAGATCTCGTGCAGCATCTCGTATCGCTGCGTATCCTCATTGCGAAACCGATGCGCCTCGTCCAACACAACGGTGTCGTAGCGATCCGGATCGCGATTGAGCACATGATCCAGCTTCCCGAGCGACTCGACCCGGCATCCGCGAATCCCAAAATCAAGGAACGCCTCGCGCCATTGCTCTTCCAGCACGGGCGGGCAGATGACAAGCGTGCGGCCCTGAATCTGCTGCAGGAGCATGGCCGTGATGTAGGTTTTGCCCAACCCCACCACGTCGGCAATGAACACGCCGTCGTGGGCCTCCAGGATCTTACGCGCAGCGGTTACGGCCTGGGTCTGATACTCCAGCTCCATGAAGCCCTCGGGACGATACAGCGCATCGTCGTTCGATTGCTGATCGAGGTTGATGTCTTCCTCGAAGTACTCGTACAGGAACTTCAGGTAGATGTCGTACGGGGTTAGCGCATCGTTGAGCCACGTGCGCTGCTGCATCGTGTCGGCCACGTCGGGCGTGACCTCAACGCCCTGCTCCCAGAGCGTTTCAAACTGCTGCAGGGCGTAGCGCACATCGTAGGGCTGCTTTAGCTCCACATTGAACTCGCGCTGTCCCACCAAGCCCGACTCCGAGAAGTTGCTGGACCCGGTAATGACGTGGCCAAAATCGCGGTCGGATTTGTGGTACCGTCCAATGTACACTTTCGCGTGCAGCGGAGCCGGATATGCACGAATCTGCAGTTTCCCTTCACGTAGAAACCGCATGAACGCGCGCAAGCCCTGTTCGATATCGCGTTGTTCGTTGGCTGCCGCAATCTGCTGAATCACGTCTTCGGTAACCTGCGCACGGGTATCGGCATGCGCGGCAAAATCCATAGCCTGCTGTCTGCGGTGCGTGTCGAGCAACTGCCCGGTGGTGCGTCCGGTAGAGAGCCCAACGAGCAGGCGGATCTGGTCGACGTCGTCCAGCGCCTCGTGGAGCCGGTGGAATCCGCTGAACCGGAAGTAGCCCACCAGCACGTCAAAGTATTGCACGTCGCTCAGGGTGTCGACAAAGCGGTGGTAGAGCGACGCCCCTTCTTCGTTGGTAAAGAACGTGAGGTCGGTCGTGCGAAGGGATGCGGAGGATTCTGACATGAACGGGCGGTGCGGCGCGATATGAGGACTCGATGCATCGTTCAACGTAGCACACGATGGGTTCGAGTGCAACTGGTGCAGACTGCGTTAATCGTGCGTTGCTTGAACGAACAGAGCCTAAACTTCCGAATCTTGGAGACCTGTCCGCCAAGTGTGCTCCCATTTACGGGAAAGACTTCCCTCAAGACATAGAAGTGCTCATGCTGTAGAGAAGCAGAGAATGAACAGCTACGGCTGTCTCATTGATCAAAGTCTTTCAAAATAGGGTCTTTATCACGTAGAAAGCGAATGATCTTTCCAGTCGTCTCGTTCAAGCGAGCCTTCCATGCAATATCAGCATACGGATCTTCTACAATTTTGGGAAGGGTCGAATTGAGTACGTCTTCTAAAACATCATCTAATATACTTTCTGCATCGTCATAAAGCGTTTCGTCCCATCCCGACACAGCTGACTTGACCGCATCTTCCATACGGACGAAATGAGTTTGGTACTGATCTGCAAGTTTCTCTTTCTCTGATTTCACTTTTTCAATTGAGACATTGGAATCGTGCAGGTCCTGGATAGTCGCGATTTTATCTTCAAATACCTCACGAGCCTTAACACGGAAATATTCAACTGCTTCTATTGACGGGTCAGCTACAGCTACGCGATAGTAGCGACTCTGCGTTTCAAGTTTTCGATTGTCTTGTGCTCTCCTCCACTCTCGATATGCTTGATAGGCGCTGTAGGCGGCTGCCATAGCTGCTACCGCAGCAAAAATTGTGGACGCAACTGTCGATATTGTAGATACAAAATTAGCAGAGCACTCTTCCACGAAACCCTCTCTATGACTTGAAACAAGCTTGATTTACACCTTGCTAAGTGGGCTTTCTGATCGTAATGCCTCACGAATTGCGTAACTGAGCGCTGCCTCGTTGACTCCTCCCTCAAAACGAAATCGGCTGCGGAACCTATTCTCTTCCAATTTACGAATTGAAGGGCCAAGCAGGCCAAGAAGAAATGATGAGGCAACTACATACACGTCTTCGGGGATACGAACAACAATCTTCTCTTCTGTCTCATCAATCGAATCCAGACGCGTCGATTTGCGCACAGCCTCGCCTCGTCCACGTCCAGACAGTACAGGGACATCGCTATCTCGGTGGTCATCAAGATCAATTACTTTCATAGTGGCCACCGTTCTCTCTGGAAAGGTAACGAGGGTCGATATAAAACCGACCGCTTATTACTGTGCCTGGGAAAAACCAGTTTAGTTTACGCACGTTCCGTCTGTCCGGCGGCTGTCGCAGGTCATTATCCGAATTGAATGCGATAATCTTGCGACCGTCCTTGCTTTCTTGCATGTCGTAGTTCTCATCAAATCGAATGTATGTGTCACCAGAGATCAGACACATCTGAGGCTCAATCCCCTTTTCATCCGTCTGGCCAAGCTGTTGGAAGTGTGTAATCATGTCAACGGTACCCTGCCCCCGATCTGGAGCTACACTCTCGCGACCTGTTTTGAATCTACTCACTCCTTGTTGAAGTGCATACAGCGTTTCCAGTTGAGGGCGGCCATAGGTTGTCCTACGGGCAAAGAAGGAAGTGTGCTTGTCGACCAACGTATCCATGTCTTTTCGGAGTTCTGCATCTCCAGGAAGATTCTGTAACGACTGATAGATAGTCTGTCCTAAGTTGAACACAGTGAAGTAGCAGTCGCCACGTTCATTTTCGCCAGGGTCGTACATATAACCCCCGATCCACCATTCGTCTCGCTGACCATGGTCTTCCGCATTCCCAATAACCTCGCTCACCAACTCTCCTAAATAATTTTTCCCATTCCATGAAAGAGCGTATTCCTGCCGTTTCAAACATCTATCGATGTGGGCAACAAAGTTTCCTGTTTCTCTTTCCTTACTGCTACTCGTATGCCCGCGGTCTATATTCTTTCTCCCTGTTTGAAGCGGGTAATGTTCAAACTCTGGCAGGGGGTCAAGATCAAGTTCCTTCGGTAGACCCGTCGCATACACCGTTTTGCGTAGTAGATCATTCTCTGGAAAGGCACCTTCGATCTTGTTTCTGAGCCCCTGTGCTCCTGCTTTTATGATCATGCTCACCAGCGATTGTGCGCCATAGTCAATTCGCTCACATTTTCTTTGGTCTAAGATAACCCGTCCTCTTTTTCTACGGGAGCAGGTTTGGACAAGCTCTCCTATGGTTTTTAGAGTCGAATTGGGGTTCTCGATGAGTGAGAAAGATGTTGGAAATTGGACCTCATTCTTGAACTGTTTGGCTATAAGCCCTTGCGAAAGCTCTGCCTTTTCTCGGTAAAAGCGAAGCCGTTCTCTAATCTCTTTTACTCTCTTTTTTGTGACTTTTGGGGGTTTGGGCGTCCCCGGACGCATCGGAGAGCCGTACGATTTTCTTCGATTTGCTAACTTCTTTTTTCGTTTACGCCGGTTCCGCTCAATCTTTTTCTGTCGGCGCTTCTGACGTGCTTTTTCGTCTGCGTCGCTCTTTCCCATAGGCAGTTTGAATAGTTGTTGCTTTAACGCAAATGTGCAAAGCTATGTCCACCTACCGCTCCTGAACGAGTGCCTCGGCCAGCTTGAGGAGCGACTGCGTGCGAAGCAGTACCGCATCCATATCCGCACGCGTTAGAATGAAGTGCTCGGGCTTCTCGCAGTTCGCATTGCTTTTGATCTCATCGTGATGCAAACCAAAGGAAGCGTGATTCTGTGCATCGCTGTACGCTCGCTCCCAACGGAGTGTGTAGTTGCAGCTTTTTGCCCCCAGGTGTTCCTTCACACGTCGATCCAAAATATTTAAAGCTTCTCGACAGTTTGAATAAACACCTTGTATATCGAGATTCCCGTATGCCTTCTCTGCAGCTTCTATTTTCTTCCACGCGTCTTCGATGGAGCGCTCTCCTCTCGGAATCTCAATGACGAACACGTCTGGGCCTCCAAGCTTCGGGTAGACCTTGTCAACCCACGTGGAGCGCGGTATGATGAGCCCAATATTTTCTCGCAGACGTTCAAACTTGTGTACACGGTCATCTGTCAACTCGTCAAAACATAACGTCAGTGCCGTTTTGATTGTGAGGTGGAAGTCCGATCTGCCCCGCTGCTCGTTTAATTGCTTCACGTCGTAGGGCGACAACCGTCCTGTCAAACGTATACTCTGTTCTGTTGAGCGAGAAACATGGTGTGGACCAAAACTGTCGGCCTCCAGCCTGCACACACGTTGACCGGCGCTTCTGCTGTTTCGATTGTCATTCAGGCATAGATCGCCTGTTATTTCTGTTACGGTGTAGGGGTACTGCTCACGTATCCCGTTTTCATCTTTGTAGTTACTCTCCAGCGGTTGAAGCTCCAGGAGCCCATTAATCACAATCTCCGGGAATGTATCTCCATTTCGACCGTGTACCCGGTTTGGTTCAATACGCAGCGCTCCAACCTTTCGTCCATCGACCCGGTATTCTCCGTTCATAAGGTGTTGCTGTTGTGATTCAGTGACTATTCGCAGTGTGTGGTGCCTGACTCATAAAGCGTTCCCCCATCCCAGTCATGCTGAACGAAGTAAAGCATCTCAGCGCCGCCCAGTTGGAGGCGCACGCACCTACCCGTCAATAGCATCGGCGGTGGCGGCTTCGACCAGGGCAATCTCGGCATTGCTCAGGCCGTACAGGGCGTACACGAGGTCGTTGATCGCGGCGTCGGTGGCGGCGATGGCCTCTGCACAGGCGGCCTCTTCGGACTCGGTGGCGGCCTGGGCGCGGGCTGCGTGCTGGTCCAGTTGGTCCTGCACCAAGTTCTCGATCTGCGTGCGCGTCTGCTGCGCCGTGTCGCCAGACGGTACCTCGTAGATGGGAAGACGCTCCAGGTATTGCTTGATGAAGCGCAGATAGTCGCCCCTGTATTTGGCAGACATGGTTTCGTAAACGAAAAGAAGCAGCCGCGAGTTGAGCAATCCTAACAGATAGCGGCTGTCGGTTCCAATTACGTATGCCTTGTTTACGCAGTACAGCCCGCCGTCGGTATCCAGCGTAACCTGTGCCCGTTTTGCAATGTCGGGCAGTATGAGCTTCGCCGATTCAAAAATCTCGTAGTACGCCACGGTGTCCTGAATTTCGTACCACTCGTAGGCCCCTGGCTTTCGTCCCGGCCATTTTTTGCCAGAGGGCCAGTCGCGGTGCTTGGGCATGAGTTGCTCTTTGTACTGAAGCAGATGCTCCTTGATGGCCGGGTATGCGTCGATATCCACCCCGCGCCGAGCAAAGATCACGTAGTAGCGCGGCTCGGGCGGCTGGTAGCGGTTGATGTCGCGGCCTTTCAGAAACGGTTTGATGAGGGCGGCGCTGCTCGGGTCGGCGTCGATCAGGTCGCGCCGCGTATCCGCATCAATCACGAACGCCTTGTTGAGTCCGGTCAGCACGCCTCGATACAGATCCAGATCACGCGTCTCCAGGTAGTCGCCCAGCGGGGTGCCGGTGTCCTGCATCGCATCCAGCAGGCGCTGGGTGCGCTTGTTGACGAGCGACCAGCCTTTCGGTTGAAGCGAGCGCGTAAGCACCTCAAAGCGGTTGGTCTGCACGTAGGTGGGCAGGGCGTCGTAGTCGAGCGCATCGACCTCGACCGCCTGAAACGATTCGTTCGGCCCGGCCTTGTGCATCCGCACGATGCACGGATACGCGGTGGTGCCCTGAAACACGGGCAGGTCGCCAAAGTCGACGAGCTCCACCAGGCGCTTCGTTTCCATGTAGCTGCGCAGGTGTTTGCCGTAGCGCGCCCGCATCCACTTGTTCGACACGATGTAGCAGAACACGCCGTTGGGGCGCAGCAGCTGCATGCCGCGCTCCATGAAGTAGACATAGAGGTCGGCACTGCCGTAGTAGGTGCGGTTGTACTGCGCTTTGTAGGTCTCTTTTTGGGATGCGGAGAGCGTTTCCTGTCGCACGTAGGGCGGGTTGCCAATGACAATGTCGAAGCCCTCTTGCGCCTTCCACACCGCGCCGAAGTGGATGCGCAGATCGAAGCCGTCGTTGCCCATGAGCGTGTCGAGCAGCGCATCGATTTCGTCTTGTAGCCGCTCTTTTTCGGAGGGATAGGCGGTGCTTACGTAGCGCTCCATGAGCGTGTAGAGGCGCTCCTCCTGTTCGTTGTTCGCCAGGGTCCGCTGCATCTGACTGAGCGCATCCCCCTGTACAATTTTGTAGCGGAGGTTGGGCAGCGGCTTGATCTGCGTGAAGTCGTCTTCGTCGACCACGAGCGAGAGCCATAGGCGCAGTTGGGCAATGTCGACCGCGCTGGGTTCGATGTCAACGCCGTGAATGGTGTGCTGAATGGCGTGGCGCTTGAGCGCATAGGCCGAGCGGTCGGTGTCGTCGTCGAGATAGGTAGCCAGCACACGGCGGGCCTGTACGATTTCTTGCATCATGCCCACCGGAAAGGCGCCCGAGCCCACCGCTGGATCGCAGATTTTGAGGTCAGCCAGGCACGCGTCAAGGGCCGCGGCATGGGTGCGAATGGCGGCGGGGGCGCGGTAGGTGCCGTCGTACTTACCGCCCTCGGGATGGCTGCCGCTACGCACGCGCCGGTCGTGTTCGCGCCAGCTTTGGCCCTCGCGCACCAGCGCCGTAAGGGCCGCCCGGTCGATGGTTTCGGTGTAGGCCGACCCCGAGAGCGTGCCCTGTGCGCCGGGGGCCGGGCCAAACGCGTTCTGCTGACCGGCGTGCGTGCCCAGGCTGGTTTCTTTTGTGTTGAGGGCGCTGTCGAGGTGGTCAATGAGGCTTTCCTGGCACATGTAGTGCACAATATCGCGCGGCGTGTAGAAGGCGCCGTGCTCCTTGCGCTCGCTCACATCGAGCATCTTCTCGAACACCTTGCCGAGCATTTCGGGGTCTACGGCCACCTCCTTATCGAGCGGCTCGTCTTCGCGCACGGTAAAGTTGTAGCGGTCGAACGTGTCGAAGATCGCGCCGAACACGTCGTTGGGGAGGTCGAGATCTACGCGCCCCCGCCGAAAGTCGTTAAGCGGCTGAAAGAGGCCGCCGTTCAGGAACGGGATGCGGCAGTCCAGGCGGCCAAAGTAGTTGCCACGCCCCCGGTCGGTAGCCAGCGCGTCATAGAAGAGCGGGTCGAGAATATCGGTGTAGAACGCGTTGTACGCAACGTACTCCTGGTCGTAGAGGCGGCGCAGAAAGTCGGTCGGTCCGTCGCCCCATTCGTCGCTCTGACGCACACCGAGCCACCCTTTTTTCTGGAGGAAGTAGAGGAAGACGAGCTGGCCCAGCAGTTTCTTTGCAAAGTCAGCCGGCGCAATGGTGCAGCGCTCAAACTCCTGTTGCGTAGCGGGATGCGCCTGGCAGGCGGTCTGTACGGCATCGGCCAGCGTCAGGTAGTGATCGCGGTACGCCTCGAAGAAGGCTTCGGTGACCACGTCGAGGTCGAACGCGGTATGCAGCGCATCGAGCGTGGGGCTGGATTCCTGCTGTACGAGTCCCTCGAACTGGCGCTCGGGCGTGTGGGTGGGCTCATCGGGCCCGACCAGGAAGGAGTAGCGGACGGGCGTGAGCTCTTTTTCGGTGCCCACGGTGCCATCATCGGCAATGACGGTACGATACTCCAGCTGTACCAGCGAGAGCCGCCAGGCGTCGGTGCCATCGGCGTAGTAGGCGACGAGCGCAGCCTCGCGGAACGGGCGGCTGTCGTCGTTGAGGTACGTGGCTACGAAGTTGCGCTGCATGGTGCGGGCGCGTTCGAGCTTGTGCGGCGCGTTGAGCTTCACAGCGAGCACGTCAAGTTCCTGTCCGCTGGGATCCACGTACTTGGCCAGCCGCTTGTACTGGGCGATGTGATCACGGAAGGCGGCGTAGATCATCGAGCCCGAGCGGTGGTTGCGGTGCTTCATCTCGGCCCCCACGAGCAAGTTCTGCACGAACTGCCGCACGGTGGCTTCGTCGTAGGACTGCTCGAACGTGCGGGTGATGAGGCGCCGGGCTTCGCGAGTGGTCATGCAGATGTGTGGGATGGGTGGAGGGGCAACAGCGTAGTCGTGTGAATGGCTTGTGGGACGGCTGGATCCAATGGCAGGGCATGGGTGGGGGCGTCGGTCTCCGTGCAACAGGAGTGGGCCCTACAAGAAGGTACGTGCCGGGCGTGCAGGGGGGCGTTGGGATCTTTCCGCCCGATAAGCGTCAGGATGACGCAGGGTGTTGGGCTCGGGCGGATGCAGACCAGCCCCCTCTCGCCGCCTACTCCAACGTCTGATAATCGCGCCCGACGACGAGCGTAAGATCCACAGCGGCTTCGCTGGCGGGCGGGCCGGGGACGATGCGGCGGCGGTCCAGGCCCAGAGCATCGGCGATGATCTCGGCCATGTCGAAGGCGTTGCGATGCAAGTAGATGGTCGTTTCGGGCGCGGTGCCGGTGGGCAGGTTGCCGATTTCGGGTACCTGAGCGCCGATATTTTCAATGCGCTCCTGGTACCGCGAGGCCAGTCCCGCCTGTCCCACGCCGTTGAGCACCTGCACGCGGAGGTCTTCAACCTGGATGATCGGCTCCTGATGCGGATACAGCGTCTGCTCTACAATCGTCTGGGGCTCAGGCTCCGGGGCTTCATTAGACGGGGGCGGAGCGCCCTCAAGCGCTGTGAGATCCAGCGTCTGCCATTGGACAATCACGACGATAAGCACCAGTGCAATGCCCGTTAGGATGCTGAAGGTGGCGGCGTTCCACGGGTCGCTTCCGCCTGTGCGGCGCCGCGGTGTACCGCTGGCACCGCCTTGCGTGCCCACCTCCTCCATGATGTCTTGCATGCCCGCATTGAGCGAGCGCACCGACTCGTGCAGCGCCGCTACCGACTGCGCTACGCTCGCGTTGATGTCGGAGGGCTCTTGCGTCTGCTCGGCCAGGCGCTGCTGGGCCTTGGCCAGGGCTTCGGAGGCGCTTGCGAGTTCGGCCCCCGAGTCTGCTACATCGCCCAGGGTGCGCGTAAGGTGCTCAAAGCGACCCAATTGCTCTTGCAGGGCCACCAGGGTCTCAGCGGCCTCGGCAAAGTCGAGGGGTTCATCCGTGTTGGAGGCGTCAGCGCCCGAAGGCGGCACGTCGTCAGGCATCAGTCGAGAAGGGGGTCAGGAGGGAAGCGTTGGCGGCGTGGATATGCTTCAGTACGCGCTGGGCGGCGCGCTGGGCGGCAGGCGTGTGGGGCGCAGCCTGGCGCAGGGCGGCGATCCACTGGCGCACCTCGTCGTTGCGTACGTTGGTGGAGGGGGCAGTCTCATCGGGAGCGGAGGCCGATGCTGTAGGGGCGGTGGGGGCCTCTGAAGCTGCATCCGGTTCGTTGGGAGATGCAGCGCCTGTGTGTTCTTCCTCAGACAAACTGGGCGTGTCGAGCGCGCTCCACGTAATGGGCGGACGCTCATCGGCGGGCAC
>CAJXLX010000009.1 GCA_913056335.1 uncultured Rhodothermaceae bacterium | reverse complement strand
GCATTCTGCTGCTCGACGAAGCCACGTCGGCCCTCGATGCCGAGTCTGAAGCCGAAGTGCAAGAGGCCCTCACGCGCCTCATGGCTACACGCACGACATTTGTGATTGCCCACCGCTTGGCCACCGTACAAGACGCTGACCGTATCCTGGTGCTCGATGACGGCCGCCTGGTGCAAGACGGCACCCACGACGAGTTGCGCACCCAGCCGGGCCTCTACCAGCGCCTGGCCGACCTGCAGTTTCGGGAAGGCTCCGACGCTTCCGCATCCCCCTGAATGCGTTCGGAGCGTGTTTTTTGGCAGTAGATAGACGTTAAGTGATAGCTTCCCTGATAAAACCTTTCCTGATAAAACCTTTCCTGCGGCGAACGGTCCCCCGTTCGCCTCTGTCGGAGACGTCCGCGCCAGCGGCGCTCCCAGTCTCCGGCTACAGGCCCATTTCTTCCATCACTTAGCATTGAACCGCTACCTGTTTTCCGGTGGTCGGAGTTGATAGGGCTACTCGGCCAGCGCCTCACGGAGCATGCGGGCGTTGTGCCGCATGAGCGCCATATACGTGTCGGCGTCTGCTCCGCCCAGCGGATCCAGCGCTACCATGGGCAGCCCAGCGCCCTCGGCCACCGCCTGTGCCGCCGTTGCCGGAAGCTGACGCTGATACACTACAGCACGCACATCGGCGGCCTGCGCGCGCTGCGTAAGCTGGTGGATGCGCCGCGCGGACGGCTCATGGGCTGGGCTGGTCTCAACCACAGCGACCTGCGACAGTCCGTAGCGCCGCACGAAGTAGTTCAGAAACGGCTGCGAGGCCATAAACGGACGATCGCGCACCGGCGCGAGTACTTCCTCCAGCTCGCGGTGCAACGCCTGCAGCGAGTCGGTGAGGGCCTCGGCGTTCGACTGGTAGGTGCTGCAGCCTTCCGGATCGGCCGTGCAGAGCGTATCGGCCAGGGGCGGTACCAGCGCACGCACAGCCAGTGGGTCGAGCCAGAAATGGGGGTCGAGCGTGCCCGCGCCATGACTGTGCGTGGTGTCATGCGAAGCTGCCCCTTGCAGCGGCTGATGGGATTCTTCTTCGGGAAACGAATGTACGTACTGCGCAGGCACCAGATCAAGGAGCGCATGCGAGCGCGGGGCCTGCATGTTGGCGGCCCAGCCGTCGAGCACATCGGCGCCGTAGAAGAGCGCCTGGCTCTGGCGGACCGCCCGCACCGTCGATGGGCGCGGCTCGAACGTATGCGGCGAGTCGCCTGCGCTGAGTACCGTGCGTGTGGTGGCACGGCCCTCGGCAACCGGCGCAACAATGGACGCCAGGACAGGCAGTGTGACCACGTAGTGTGGCTGCGTAGTTGCGCGGGATGCTGCCGAATCCGGCTCGCTCTCGCATCCCGCCACCAGCCCCATCATCCACACGCTTACTACAACATACGCGATCCACCAAGTGCGTGTCATGCGAAATGAGGTCTGCTGTGCGCTCTTACGAAATGCAAACGAAGCGGCCAAAGCGGGCCCTCGGCATCAACTCCGCCACAGCTACATACCTCGTGTGTATAATGTTGACACCTATACGTGAACCCTTGCCCAAGAAGGCGCTCGGTGCTGCTATGGGTCGCATTGTCTGCGAGTGCATCTACTCATAGAGGCGGGTCTGAAACGTCCGCTCGTCCGCATCGGAGGCTTCTACGACCTCGAAGTGCACACGCCCCAGCATGCGTCCGCCCGTTGTTTTTACGTCGATGCGCCACTCGCCGGGTGTGATGTTGCTCTTGAACGTGTATCCGCGGTACCCCCGCATGCGTCCGCCCTGCACGGTGTACGGGATGCGGTCGGTGGTCTGCCAGGTAGGAGAATCGTCGCTCAGCGAGCGGCGCTGCCAATGATGCAAAACGCCCGTTTCGAGGGCGGTGGGCGCAAAAATGGCGGCAAAGAAATACACGCTATCGCCTTCCGCATAGGAAAAGGGCGTGCTACTACGGCGCCAGAAACGCGTCCACGGTGGGGTTTCGTAGGTCAGTTCGTAGCCAGCAGGCGTCACGTCGACGTTGTGATATACGTTGCCTGCCTGCATGGAGAGAGGCACTGGCGGAATCCAGTTCTGCACGTATGCGATGTTCATCGCCACGAGAAGCGCCCCCATGGCTGCAAACGTGCGTGCAAGCTGCTGGGTGGATGCAAAGGCGCCCCACCGATCCAGCAGCATCGCCAGCCCCCCGACCAGGGCCAGGCTGAGGAGCCCTCCGGCCACGAACAGCGCGTAGCTCATGCTTCCCACAACGATCGGCAGGAAGAACGTGAAGAAGCAGAACGTGGCAAGAAAGTACAGCCCCAGCATGAGGACCAGGTTGACCGCATCGCGCCAGATAAACTCGTTGGCAACCAGCACGCCGACCAACACGACCAGAAACACTGCCGAGGCGGTAAGCGAGGCGCTGCGGGTAAAGTAGACCACGTACGCGCTGAACAGCCCGCCCATAAAGAACTGCACGCCCGATACCGAGAACGGCCCAATGGTTTCAAGCAGCGGCTGTGCGGGCAAGCGCTCGACCATGCGGAGGGCCGCCAGCACAATGCATCCGCCCAGCAGCACCAGATACGCCCCCAGAATGAGATTGTCAACGGTATGGTCGATGCGGCGCAGGGTCATCGCATCCCAGAACACGCCTCCGCCAAAGAACACGATGGGGGCTACGTCGGCATAGCGTGTGTAGAGGCGGCGTATCCACCGGTAGTGGCGGTTGCGCTCCAAACGATTTGCCCATGCAGCCCAGGGCCCATCGGCAGTAGACGAGAACTCCATACAAGCAAGTGGCCCAGGCTATGCAGCAGTGTAGTAGCGCAGCAAGTCTTTCGTGGTTATGATGCCAACCAGTTCGTCGCCCTCTACCACGGGGAGCGCCGAAATGGCGCCATCCAGCAGTACGGAGGCCGCCTCTTGCGCCGATGTATCGGGGGTTACGGTGTGAGGCGTCTTGTTCATGAGGTTGCGTGCGGGCTGAGCAAGCGTGCGCACGTCGCGCTGCGTTTCGGCATTGGTGTTCAGAAATGGGCTCAGTGCCTTGAGCACGTCGCGGTTCGAGAGCACGCCCGAGAGCGCCCCATCGTCATCCACTACCACGAGGTGCCGAAAGCCGTGCTGCTTGAGCAGGTTCTGTACTTCGAGCAGAGGGGTATCAGGATGAACGCTGATGACGTCGCGCGTCATGAGGGCAGATACAGATTCCATAAGCGTGTACGGATGGTCAGCGATCAGAAATACGAGCGGAAGGACGGTATTTTTAACTTATGAATTACAAAAATGGCAAGTTCATACGCCGTGGGACTTTCGTCTGAATTTGTGCAAGCAGGCCGGTTTCTATGCAACCGTTGCCCAGTCATACTGGCATCCAGAACGCGATGACCGGGCCACCCAGTGCCACGATGAGCAGCACCGCAACGGTCCCAATGAGCAGGCCCGCCCGCACGAAGTCGCGTGTGTAACACACGCCGCTGGCATAGGCAATCGCGTTGGGCGGCGTGCTCACGGGAAGCGCCATCGACACGGAGGCCGCCAGTGCAATGCTTACCGCCACCTGTACCGGGCTCAGGGCTCCGGCAGATCCGGTAGCCAGGGCGACGCCCACCGGCACAAGTAGGTTAGCGGCGGCGGTGTTCGACATGAGCGTACTGATGAACACCGTGGCAAGTGCCAGCGCCCCAATCACAAACGGGCCGTGCCCCGGCACGATGCCGATGAGCACCCCATCGAGGCCGGTCTGCTGCATCCCTACGCCTAACGCGATGCCCCCCGCAATGAGGAAAAGAATATTCCACTCCAGGCTGTCGAAGTCGGCCTGTGTGAGTACGCCCGTGGTGGTAAACGCAACGACCGGAAGCAACGCCACCACGGCGGTGGGGAGCCCATGCAGGCTGTCGGTGCACCACAGCGCAATTGTCACGCCCATTACGCCGAGTACGAACAGTCCGCGCCGACCCAGTGGGATATTGGAGGTCGGCAGGTCGATGTGGTCTTGGCGGGGCGGATACATCCAGTACAGCACGGCCCACGACAGCAGCAGCAATCCTGCAGCCAGCGGCACCGCCACCAGCATCCATTCTAAGAACGAGACCGAGTAGCCTGCGCTATTTAGAAAGCCAATGGCCACGGCGTTGGGCGGCGAGGAGATGGGCGTACTCATCCCGCCGATGTTGGCGGCAAACGGCACGGCCAGCACCAAGCCTACGCGCAGCGGATCGGACGTGTCGACGTCGGCGATGATGGGCATTACGAGGGTAATCATCATCGCGGTGGCAGCCGTGTTGCTCATCCACATGGAAAAGAGTGCGGTGATGAGCATGAGCCCCATCATGACGTGCCGGGGCTGCGTGCCGAAGCTTCCCAGGATGAGCCGTGCCAGCGCGCGGTCCACACCTTCCCTGACGGCTGCGCGGGCCATAATGAATCCGCCCAGAAAGAGCACAATGATCGGATCGGCCAGCGGCGCCAGAAACAGCTCGTACGAGGGTCCAGATCCGTCTGCAAACCCGAGTCCAGGCCATGATCCTGGATTAGCGAGCAGAATGATTTCGAGTCCGATGATGAGCAGCCCGGTGGCAAAGAGCGGGAGGGCCTCGGTAGCCCAGAGCAGTGCGGCTGCCGCAAAGATGCCCGCCATGAGCGCCGTTTCGCGTGGCAGCACAGGCGCTGTTGCCACCACAATGCCCACTGCAATCAGCAGGGCGCCCAGCGCAATGAGCACATTCTTAGAACGAAGTGGCGGCGGCACATGCCGAATGGTACGCCGGGTGCGATGCCATGCAATCTCGGCGCGCACCGAGGACCGGCTCCACACCCGGCGCAGCCGCCTCTCGGTGGCATGCAGTAGGGCTTCGACTTCACGACGGGCCCGCGATTCGTGCCGTGCTCTACGCTCAGACGTGGTGTCGCGCTCAGGATCAGAGTTGGCAGCCATGGGGGCGGAGGCGTTGAACGGGGCGGCATAGGCAATATCGAGGCACTGTAGTCTACGCTGAGCTACATCTGTTGGGATGCAGAGGAGGCGTCCACAATGCCGCGTGGAAACCGCACCACGAAGGTGGTACCGTTGCTGGAGGTGTCGGCGATGTCGATGGTTCCACCCAGCGCCTCGGTAAAGGTTTTGCAGATCCACAGGCCCAGCCCCACCGAGTTGGTATCGGAGTCGGTGTCTGGATCGGCGTCGGTGCGATAGGCGTCGAACAGATTATCGCGCAGCTTATCCGAGATTCCGGGTCCTGTATCCGACACCGAGAAGATGATGTCGTCGTTGGTCGTGTGCATGGCGATCTCGACGGTCCCGCCCTGCGGGGTATACTTGAGGGCATTCGTGCCCAGGTTATTCAAAATCTGCTCCAGCTTGCCAATGTCGGTGTGCAGGTGCAGCCCCGGTGTCTCGGCATGCACGGTAAAGTCGTGGTTGCGGTCTTGCGCCAGCATGCGCAGGTTTTGGCGAACCCGTTGCATCATCGCTTCAGCCTGGTCGGTTTCTTCGTGCAGGGTAATCTGCCCTTCGCCATAGCGGGCTACGTCAAGCATGGACTGGAACACGTCAAGCTGGTACTCCACAGCGTGCTCCACCTGTTCGGTGAGGCTGCGCACGTAGCCCATGTTGGGCTGCTCGGTCTCCAGCTGTTTGGTGATGGCATCCACCGCCATCAGAACCGACGAGGCCGGCCCGCGTGCATCGTGGGAGACGACGCCGAGCATGCGGTCTTTGAAGGCCAGCAGCATGCTTAGCTTGGTCAGGGTACGCTGTGTGTTGTTCATCAACTGGCCCGCCCGATCGGTGAAGTGCGTCGGCAGGTTGGGCGGATCATGGGTATCCACATAGCGCTGCATCGCCTCGGCTGTGCAGCGTATGGGGGCCAGCAGCCGGTGCAGCACCCAAAGCGTACAGCCCGTACCCACGAGCGTGGCTCCCAGCGTAACTTGCAGAATGGGCCTCGCCTGTTCCCACGTCAGGCTCGACAGCGCCGTGTAGCCCACCGCTGTGAGCAGGGGAATGTGCGTCCCCAGAAAGGCGACAAGAAAGATCTTGCCCGTGTATGAGCGTGGTACAGGCAGTTGCGAGAGCGCGCTGTAGATGCGAAGTGCATCAGCATGCTCAGAGGAAGGATCCGAAGCCATGACGCCCTAAACACTGTGTAAGACGAGTAAATAGGCGAGCGTGTCTCCAAATGCATCATGAGACACGATCGGCAGCGCTGGGGCTTACCGGGCTTTCGCGAATGAGCGCGCTGTAATTACGGGCCCTACGGCGTTCCGCAGTACCGACTCCGCTACGCTGCCCAGCACCATCCGCTCCATGCCGGTGCGGCCTTCAGTGGCCATTACAACCAGGTCGCGGGGGGTGGAGGCAGATTCGCAAATCACTGAAGCAGGCCCTCCGGTGTCTGCTTGCATGTCAATAGACGGCGGGTCGTCCATGTCAACAGTTGCCTGTTCGACCCACTCACCCAGCGCGCGGTATACGCGGCGCTGAAGGGACTCGCGACTTGCGCTTTCCGCCTTTTCGCCAATCTCAAGACCATACACGAGCGGTGCCGACGGCTCCTCGATTGCGTGCACCACCGTAACGTCTGCTTCCATCTGCTGGGCCAACTGCAGCCCGTACGCCAGCGCCTGCCGCGACGGCTCCGAAAAGTCGATAGGAATCACCACATGCTCCGGTACGGCTGGAGGGACGCCCTCGGCCGTGGCGCGCACGGTAGCCACCGGACACGGCGCGGTGCGCACAACCTCTTCAGCCACGCTGCCCAGCATGGCCCGGCGCACGCCCCGACGCCCTGTGGTGCCCATCATAATCAGGTCGATGTTGGCACGTTCGGCATAGCGCACAATGGCGGGCCCGGCGGCCTCTCCGCGCTGCACCTCATGCTTCACCGACACGCTCCCCGGGTCGTAGCCCGACTGCGCCATGTCGCTGTGGGTGCGGTCTTTCAGCTGTTCGCGCAGCCGCTCCAGCGGACCCGAACGCTGCTCAGCAGGCTCGAATGGGTTGTCGTTCGTTACCTGAATTGCCAGCAGATGCACGGTTGAACCGATGGGACGCGCCCATGCAAAAGCGGCGTGCAAAGCTCGATCCGAGGAGGTCGAGAAGTCGCGTGCAACAAGAAGATTATTGATCATAACAACCCAAAACAGATCAGCCAGAAAACATGAGGGGGCAGTAGCGCCTGTCTGGTACCGATTTACGTCGATTTGCCTCGACCGTGAAGACGCTATGCATGACTAAACATACACATCGGCGCACACGGTGTCCAGTCTGCGGGTTCGTGTTATTGCTTCAGGCAAGTGCCCGGAAGCGTGTGCGGGATTTCCCCACGCACGAGGGTAGCCTTGACGGAGATGCAAGCGATGCCGATAGTATTCGTTTCGAAGATCGCCGGGGACGCAAGCGGTCCCCGGCTATGGGCCCCTTAGCCCGGGATCAGGAGCGAAGCGGATATCCCGGGTGGTGCAATGTGCTCGGGCTACCGCTGTTCGGGCTTCTGCGCTACGACCAGCACGCCAGTGCCGGTGTCGTTGTCATGCGCGACATCGCGGGCGTTGAGCCAGAGGCCCACCGGCAGCACCATCAGGTAGTAGAGCGGCAAGAGGATGAGCGCCGCCCAGGTGGTGCCCACCATCTGCATGGGCCGCTTGATGAGCCAGCGCCACGCGGTAGAGCCGTACGGGCCATAGGTGTACGTCTGCTCAACCGGCGTGAGTCCCGCACGATGCAGCTTTTCGGACAGCGCGTCCATGTTGTATCCATCGCGCACGTGCTCGCCAATGAAGCTGTCGTCGGTGTCGGCTTGTACGTCGGAGCCGCCCTGATCTGAAGGCGTGTTGATAACCACGTATCCACCCGGACGCAACACGCGCTCGAAGTGCTGAAACACGCCCTCGTCGTCTTTGATGTGCTCCATCACATCCACCGACAGAATGAGATCATAAGGCCCGCTCACCTGCAGGTCGGTCAGGTCGTCCTGGATCCAGCTGATCTGCGGCCCGACCGAGGTCTGGTCGGCAAAGTGCTGGGCGCGGCGCAGATAGTCGGGCTTGATGTCCACCGCATCCACATGCACGTTCCGAAAGGCCCGCGCCATGAAATAGGCGTACTGCCCGAAGCCCGTGCCTGCGTCGAGCACGCGCACCGGTTGCGTCTCCGGAAATGATTCCAACAGACGGCGCACGGTGCGGCGCACGTACCATGCGCGCAAGAAGAGCAGGTTGAGCACGCCGTAGAACAGGCGTTGCAGCCACGGATGGCGGCTCATCCACTGGCCCAGGCGGTCTTTGATCGGGTCGTAATCCATACAGAAGGAGGCGACGACAGACAATACGATAACGGGATACGCAGGGCCGAACGATGCGCATCGGGGTTTGTGCCAAGATACAAGACGGGCGACCTGCTATGCCTCCCCAAGAAATGCTGCACGGGTACGTTCAAGGAACCAACGCGGATGCGCTTGATTCGCCCTGTTGCGTGTACTTGCTTTCTGCTTCTCTTTAGTTTATGGACGTTACGCTGGACAAAATACGCATTGAACTGGTGCAGGGTGATATTGCCGACCAGCCGGATGTGGATGCGGTCGTCAATGCGGCGAACGCGCAGTTGCGCTCAGGCGGCGGTGTGGCCGGGGCCATTCACCAGGCTGCAGGACCGAAGCTTGCCGAAGCCTGCACCCCCTTGGCGCCCCTCCAGCCTGGCGAGGCGGTGTGTACCGAGGCGTTCGACTTGCCCAACGACTACGTCATTCACGTGCTGGGCCCGGTATACGGACGCGACGAGCCTGCGGCGGCCCTCTTACGATCTGGATACGAAAACGCGCTCGACCTGGCCGAGGAGCATGGGGTTTCCTCGATTGCCTTCCCCGCGCTTTCAACGGGCACGTTTGGCTACCCAATGCGACCGGCGGCTCATGCAGCGCTCGGCACCATGCTCACGAACGCACCGATTCTGGAGCACATCAAGCTGGTGCGGTTCGTCTTGTTTGATGCGAAGGCGATGTCGGTCTTCGAAGATATGCTCGCCGAGCTCCGCGACGATCCGCTCATGGGATAGCCCGCACATGAACACACCTGTTTCAGCATACACGGCCCATGCGCCGCTCCAACCCCGTGATGCCACGCTACACGGCACGCTTTCGCTCCCGGCGCTCTGCGCGCATCTGCAAGACGCGGCGGGCACCCACGCCGAGCAGCTTGGCGTAGCGCAGACCGATCTGCTTCAGCACAACCAGTCGTGGGTGCTGGCACGCCTTCAGGTAGAACTCGACCGGCTGCCTACGTGGCGCGATACGCTGACCATTGAAACGTGGCCCTCGGGCCTTTCGGGCCCCTTCGCGCAGCGCGAGTTCCTATTTCGGGTGGATGCAGAGGCCGTTGGCCGAGCCACCAGCACCTGGATCGTGTTCGACCAAACGCGCCGCCGCCCAGCGCGTCCGCCACGCGCACTGTACGAACTTACCCTGCCCGACCGTCCGCCTGCGCTCAGCGCCGACATCCCCGAAGTCGAAGTGCCCGCGCAGGCCGACTACACGCGCCGCTTTCGCGTCCGCTTTCATGACCTGGACCTGAACCGCCACGTCAATAATGCGCGCTATGTGGCGTGGGCGCTGGAGACGCTACCCATTGGCTGGCTGGAGGCCCATGCCGCCCGCGGATTGACGCTGCACTTCACGTCCGAAACCACTGCCAACACGCCGGTAGCGGCCACCGCCACGGTGGTTGCCGACGGCCCCAAGCATGCGCCGCACCGCGTGGTACATCACCTCTACCACGCCGACGACGACACCACGCTTGCCCGGGCCGAGACGCAGTGGGCCGTGCGATAGCGCGTCTCCAATGCGCACGCCTCTTCTCGTGCTGGCGCGCTACCGCATCCGCCGCACAACAGCTTTCTCAACTTCTACAGCCAGGAAAACGCCGAGTCCGACGCCTCCCACCGCCCCCCAGTCGGCCAGCGTCATCGCTCCCGTGTTGAAGGCCGTCTGCATGACCGGGAGGTATGTGAACCCGAGCTGGAACACCACCAGCATGCCTACCACACTCCATGCGACTGGATTGGAGAGCAGCCGACGCACCGAAAGCGAGGACTGCCAGATAAACCGTGTGTTAAACAGATAGGCCACCTGCCCAATAACCAACGTGTTGACAGCGACGGTCTGCGCTCGATTAAGCGACATTCCGTGTCCCATCTCATAGAAGAATAACACCAGCGCTGCTACCGCAATCAGCCCCGATACGTAGCCGATGCGCCAGAGCAGGTAGCCCGACAAGATAGGCGCATTGGGATTGCGAGGGGCGCGCTTCATAATACCTGGCTCGCCCGGTTCAAACGCCAGGGCTAAAGCCAACGTGACAGCTGTAACCATATTCACCCACAGAACCTGGAGCGGCGTAATGGGCATATGCTCGAAGGCAAAGACCACAGTTGCAATGAGCATGAGCGACTCCGCGCCATTCGTTGGTAGAATGAAAAGAATTGCCTTCTTTAGATTATCGTAGATCGTGCGCCCTTCCTGCACGGCCGCCGCAATGGTTGCAAAGTTATCATCGGCCAGCACCATGTCGGCGGCTTGCTTGGTTGCTTCAGCGCCTTTCCCTCCCATCGCAATGCCCACGTCGGCCCGTTTAAGTGCAGGGGCGTCGTTGACTCCGTCTCCGGTCATTGCAACGATGCGCCCTCGCGACTGAAGCGCCTCCATGATGCATAGCTTATGTTCGGGACTCGTACGGGCAAACACGGACCGTTCGGCGACGAGGTCGCTGAGCTGCTCGTCGCTCAGGGTGTCGAGGTCAGCGCCCGTAACCGGATCTGTATTTGCATCCGCAATGCCCAGCTGTATGCCAATGCTCTGCGCTGTCTTTGCATGATCGCCGGTAATCATCTTCACCTGAATCCCTGCCTGCTGGCACTCGCGTACCGCCTCAATCGCTTCCTGACGCGGCGGATCCATAATGCCTACCATGCCGAGCAGTGTGAACCCACCCTCTGTAACGTCATCTTCAGACAGAGTTGAGGACGATACGGAACGCTCGGCAATTGCCAGCAGCCGATGTCCCGTCCCTGCAAACGCTTGCATGACCTGCTGCCAGTAGGCGGGGTCGAGCGCGTCCGTTGTACCATCTGGGGTGCCCTGGTGCGTACAGAGAGCCAGGACCCGTTCGGGGGCCCCCTTCAAGTAGGCACGCCGCCCCTTGTTGGTATCGTGCAGGGTAGCCATCCACTGGCGGTCGGATTCGAACGGGACCTCGTCGCAGCGGGGCTCTTCGCTGAGCAGCGCCTCCTGCTTCCACCCCAGCTTCGCGGCCAGCACCACCAGCCCGCCCTCGGTTGGGTCGCCTTCAACGGTCCACTGGCCATTGTCTTGCTTAAGCGTAGCTTCGCAGCACAGCGCTGCAGCACGCACCAGCATTTCCACATCTGGATGCCGACAAGAGTCGACGGCTTCACCGTTGTGCTGCAGGGCGCCCTCGGGTACATAGCCTTCTCCCGTAACGTCGTACTGCACCTGGGCCGTGGCAATCTGGCGAACGGTCATCTCGTTACGGGTCAGGGTGCCTGTTTTATCGGAGCAGATCACCGATACAGAGCCCAGCGTTTCGACAGCAGGTAGCTTGCGCAGAATAGCATTGCGCCTTGCCATGCGCTGCACGCCGAGCGCAAGAGTAATGGTGAGAATTGCAGGTAGCCCTTCCGGGATCGCCGATACGGCAATGCCCACCACCAGCATAAACAGCTCCTCAACCGTATAGGGACGGAACGCGTAACCGAAGGCAAACGTGGCTACGCATAGCAGTAGAATCCCCGCAGACAGTACCGTACCAAACCTATTAATCTGCTGAATGAGCGGTGTGGTGAGCTCATCAACCTGAGCTATCATCGCACCGATCCGTCCCACCTCGGTAGCTGGGCCGGTTGCGACCACGACACCACAGCCTCGTCCGCGGCGCACAACGGTCCCCGCAAACCCCATGCTGGCCCGGTCGCCAAGCGCTACCTCTTCCGCAACTGCCTCCTCGTGCTTGTCGACAGGCACCGACTCGCCCGTTAAGACCGCCTCCTCCACACTCAGATTGTTGGTGCGCATCCAGCGTACGTCGGCTGGAATCTGATCGCCCGATTCCACGAGCACGATATCGCCTGGCACAACATGTTTGGCCTCAATCCGCATTCGCTCGCCGCCTCGCTGCACGACCGCGCTTGGCGCGAGCATGTTACGAAGCGATTCGAGCGCTTCCTCGGCCTTGCCTTCTTGCACAAACCCAATGATTGCATTGATCAGCACCACACTCACAATGACCGCCGTGTCAATCCACTCACCGAGCCCTGCTGTAACCATTGCAGCTACGATGAGAACATAGATCAGCACATCATGAAACTGGCGCAGAAAGCGCCACAGCGCCCACTCGCCCTCTTCAACATCGATCACATTGAGCCCATACCGCCCAAGACGCTCTTGCGCTTCCTGGGGCGAAAGTCCCTGAGACGCGGTTTCAAGACGACGGATGACCTCGTGAGTGGGGTGCGCATGCCAATTGAGGATATCCTCAGAAGCCGTTGCATCGCGGATTTGATCGGTGAAGGGCAAGGCATCAGGCATACGCAATGCATTGTTGGCCACAATTACGAGGGGACCCATGTTATTTCAACACACAACCGGCATCTGATGCAGGTTTCCGGTCGTCTGGATTAATCCTTTCGTTGTTAGGTCATTACTGCGATACGCTTTATACCACCTCTGCTCCCAGAAACCCACCTACACGCCCAGCGGTTTGCATAGATGCATGTTTTCTTGTCGCCCCCCGTCTGTGCTATGCCGCGCTCGGTCTACCTCGATTACAACGCGACCACACCGGTTGCTGACTGCGTGTTCGAACGCATGAAACCGTATTTTACCACGCACTACGGCAATGCCGCCAGCGGCCACTCGCATGGCTGGCGCGCTGAAAGCGCCGTGGATGTAGCCCGCGAGCAGGTCGCGGCGCTGCTGGATACCGAGCCCGAGCGCCTCACCTTTACCAGCGGGGCTACCGAAGCACTCAACATGGCCATCAAAGGCATTGCGCAACACAGCGCCATCGACACGCCACATATCGTAACAGTGGCCACAGAGCACAAGGCCGTGCTTGAATCGTGCCAGGTGCTGGAGCAGCAGGGCACCGCCCGCGTCACCTACTGCTCGGTAGACGCGGAAGGCCGCCTCGCCCCCAACACGCTGGCTGATGCGCTCACCGACAATACCGTGCTGGTAGCCGTGATGCACGCCAACAACGAAACGGGCGTACGGCATCCCATTGCGGACTGCTACAACATGGTGCGCAATCACCGCGCGCTGTTTCTGACTGATGCCACGCAGGCGCTGGGCAAGGTGCCCGTCAATGTGCAGCATGCTGACCTGCTCGTGGGCTCGGCACACAAGCTCTACGGCCCCAAAGGCGTTGGCGTGCTCTATCGGCGGGTAGGCGTGCAGTGCCCCCGCTTCATCGATGGCGGCGGGCAGGAGCGCGGGCTGCGCGGCGGCACGCTCAACGTACCGGCCGTGGTTGGTTTTGGGGCAGCTGCTAAGATTGCCGCAGAGCGTCAGTCGGAGGATGCCGAGCGCTGGCGTACGTTGCAGACCACCTTCGAATCCGCCCTGCAAACGCGTTTTCCCAATATCCGTATTAATGGAGGCGAAGCGGAGCGGCTGCCGCAGACGACGAACGTCACATTGCCCGGCACCAACGCCGAACGACTGGTGCAGGCCCTGCGCACGGTGTCGTGCGCTACCGGAAGTGCCTGTGCCAGCACCGACCCCAAACCCAGCCATGTGCTGCGCGCCATGGGCCACTCGCCCGCCGAGGCACACGCCTCGCTCCGCTTCAGTGCCGGACGCGCCACGACCGAAGACGATCTGCTGTACGCTGTAGATGCCCTGGAGCAAGCACGTCCGCTGGCCCGGGCAACGCACCCGGCGTAGCTTAGACCATCTGTTCTTGCAAACCAACACTCCGAATCCCCATGGATGACCTGACCGACGACCTGACGAACCGCGTTGCGCAGAGCGACATTACGGTCTTCAACCTCGCCGACCTGTGGGACGATGCGCCGGTCGCCGAACTCGATATCGAGCCGTTTTTGGTGCAGGGGCTCATGCTCAAGGAAGAGCCCTTCCGCGAGGCGGTCAACGACTACGACTTTAGCCAGCACGAGGGCGAGCACGTGGCTGTGTACTGCTCTACCGATGCCATCGTGCCCACGTGGGGCTACATGCTGATCGCCTCCAAGCTGGAGGGCGTGGCCCGCTCGGTAGCGTTTGGCCGCGAAGCTGATCTGATGCGCGACTACTACGTCCGCGCGCTGGAGGCGAAGGACTGGAGCCCATATGCCAATAAGCCCGTTGTCATTAAGGGGTGCGGCGGCGCCATCGTGCCCGACGTAGCATATCTAATTGCCACGCAGAAGCTACAGGGCGTGGCCCGCAAGCTGATGTACGGCGAGCCCTGCTCTTCCGTCCCCCTGTGGCGACGTCCGCAGAAGAAAAAAGAGCCCACGGGTCCCGCAAAAGCCGTCTCGGCCAACTTGCCCACGCCGGGCAAATAGCGCACCTAACGCGACCTATGGGCGGTCATTTTGCTGCTCTACACGCTCGATGAACGCGCGCAGTATGGTATTCACTGCATCGGGACGCTCAACGGGGAGGGCATGCCGCGCATCGGCAACAACGGCAAGCTGTGCATTGGGCATGGCGCGCACATGCGTTCGTTTGGCAGATGCGGGGGTGTAGTCATCGTTGGCAGCAAGGACCAGCACCGGATGCTGAATAGTGGGCAACTGGTCGTTGACGCTCCACCCCACGAGTCCGTTGATCGAGGCCAGGTACGCCTGCTTGTCGTTTTCGGCCCATCGCTCAATGAACTGCGTGCGCAGCTCCTGCTGGTTGGGCTTGATGAACAGCTTGCGCGCTAAGAGGCGCCCCACCCGGCGCATGCCAAGCGCCTGCACGGCGCCGCGTCGTGACCAGTAGAAGGCGTAGTCGCCAAGCCCGTTCAGCTGCACGCCGGGCACGCTGTTGATGATGGTGCCACTTCGCACGACCTCGGGGGTGTGGGCAAGTAGCTCGTACGTAATCATGCCGCCCATTGACAGGCCCACCAGATGGGCGGGCGCAGCATCGACTTTGCGCAGCCACACCGCCACATCGCGTGCCATCTGCGCAATGCTATACGGCCCCTCGGGCGTGCTGGTGTTGCCGTGCCCACGCAGATCGCACGTCAGCACACGGAAGTCGGATACAAAGGCATCAACCTGCGGGGCCCAGTCGCGTCCGCTCGACCCTAAGCCGTGGATGAAGACCAGCGGCGGCGCATCGCGCTCGGTGTCGGTATAGTGCAGCGCAATGTCATCAACAGCAAGCGTAGGCATGGCGGTTGGGCAGCGAACAGAGGCGTGGGCACGGTACAGCAGATGCGGGCCCCAAAGAGGCGGTTCCACAATGCGCTTACAGACCGCTTCGGGGCGTTGCTGGGCGTTGGGCTACGGCTGGTAGACATGCCGCTGCGCTGTGCGCTGCACGTTGCGGGCATACTGCAGACGCTGGCTGGGTGTAGGTAGCGCGGTGTTACCATCCAGCGATGCGAGAATAGCTGTGCCGGCCTGCAGCAGCGAATCAGCCTGGAGCGTCCGTTCTCGTTGTTGGGCAATCAGCGCTCCGTAGTGCATGTTAGCCAGCCCTCGCTCTAACGACGAGTCGGGGTGGATGCGCTGCACCGTCTGAAACGCATCATCAATACGAGGTTGGCGTACGCTCTCATCACGAAGCACACGGCGTGCGTATCCAAGATCAATTTGCGTACGCACCACAAACGAGTGGTCGGGGGTCAGCGTGGTTTTAAAGATGCGAAGCGCCTCCTGGAACGCGGTCTGTGCTTCTGACGGGCGGTTGGCGTACAGATGAAGCGTGCCCATTTCACGCAGCGTCATAGCCGTGCCGGTATGCGGATCCTGATGCAGATCTCGGCGCACCGATAGCGTTTCCTGAAAGAGCGAATCGGCTTCCTGAAGAGCGCCTTGGTCTCGTACCGCCATAGCCAGGTTGTTTAGGGTGAGGGCCACGGTTTCGTGTTCGGTACCATAGATGTCGCGGCGCATCTGCAACGCCTCCGTCAAGAGCGTTGTAGCAGCTTGAAAGCGTCCCTGGTTCATGTAGAGCGCACCCAGGCTACTCAGGCTCGTTGCCAACTGCGGATGCGGGGGCTCCAGCGCGACGCGTTGTCCACGAATAGCCTGCCGGTACCGCGCCTCGGCAGCTGCATAGCTTCCCAAGTTATGCAGCGTGATGCCTGCGCGCTTCACACTCTCTAACGTTTCGGGGTGCTCCGCCCCCAGCGCGTTTTGACGCAGCCGGACGTTGTCGCGATGGAGCGCCAGGGCCTGATCGTACTGCCCTTGGCGCCGCAACACATAGGCCAGCCGGTGCTGGGTGCGGGCCCGGTCGAGCAGACGCGCCTCCCCATGCTGATTCCAGATGTCGATTGACCGACGCAGCGCGGTTTCCGCTTCCTCAAAGTCGTCGACGGCGGCCAGCAGCGCCCCTTTCTGTTTTAACCCTTCGGCCCGCTCTACATGATTGGGCGGCAGGTGACGGCGCTGCAGTTCGAGGGCGCGCTCAATGAGCGGACGCGCATCGTCGTACTCGCCCACCCGCCGGTACACGCGGCCCAGCGCCAGCCGCACCTGCGCTTCCACTTCGGGCTGCCCGTCGATATGCTCCACGCGTGCCAGCCCATAGCTTAGCAGATCGCGCGGCGTAATGGCGCCGCCCCGAGCCTCTGCCGGATCGCCCATTTCAATGAGATCAACCATGAACGATGTAACTGCAGCAGCGGCTTCGGCATGACGCTCTGCAGTTGTGCGTTCCGTTGAAAGACGATGCACATGAAAGAGACTGAGTCCCACGAAAAGAAGCACCACGCCCACCGCCCCCACCACACCAGACCAGTTGCGCTCCACAAACTTGCGCATACGGTAACGCCACGTCACCGGCTGTGCCTGCACCGGATGATCGTTCATGTAGCGGGTCAGGTCGGACGCAAACGCCTGGGCCGACCGGTAGCGACGGGTCGGCTCCTTACGCAGGGCCTTTAGCACCACCGTATCCAAGTCTGTTGTGAGGGATGCCCCCGGTTTGCTTGCCCACATAGCCGACACAGGCGCGGACGCGACCGCCGACGAGGGCGGTGGGGGCGCAGTGTCGAGAATGGCTTGCTGAACCGACGTATCGGAATTGCGGAACGGGTGCGTGCCTGTGAGTATGTGATACGCCAGCACGCCCAACTGGTAGATATCCGTCGCCGTAGTAATTGTCTCGCCCTTAATCTGCTCAGGAGCTGCGTAGGCGGGCGTCATCGGGCACTCGCCTGTGCGCGTCAGGGCCTGCGATGTACCGCGCGGAGTGGGGTGGAGGAGCTTGGCGATGCCAAAATCAAGCAGCTTTACTGCACCCGACTCGGTAACCAGAATGTTTTCGGGTTTGAGGTCGCGATGCACCACCAGATTCTGATGCGCATGATGCAGGGCCTCGCAGACGGTACGCAGTAGCTTCAAGCGGCTTTTCAGCGAGCATGCATGCGCCGCGCAGTAGTCGGTAAGCGGCACCCCGTCTACATACTCCATCACCAGGTACGGCTGCCCTGCCTCTGTGACACCACCATCAAGCAGACGTGCGATGTTAGGGTGATTCAGCCGTGCGAGGATCTGGCGCTCGGCCTGAAAGCGCGCCACGCGGCGATCCGTCTCGAAGTAGCGCGGTAGCAGCTTGATTGCCACATGCTGCTCGTAGTGCCCATCGGCACGCTCGGCGCGATACACGACACTCATGCCTCCCGTGCCGATGCGCTCAACAAGCCGGTAGGGCCCCACATGCAAATCCGTCTTATCCCCATCGGACCGGACCGCATTGCACAGCCTCTCGCCGTCCAGTAATGAACGCCTTGCTGCTGCCGCTCCCTGATCCAGAAAATCTATAGGTTTCCCACTGGCATGGAGCATCGCTTCGACTTCGGCACGCAAGTCAGGATCGCTGCACACCTCGTTGAGGAACGTTTCTCGCTTCTCATGCGGTTGCTGCAAGACAAGGTCTAACAGCTCCATTGCACGCGTCCACTGCTCCGTATCGATATGGTTAATACGCATAGCACAATGCTGTCCGCGTTATTTTATCGTTTAGCCTCCGCAAGCACGCACTATTGGTCCCCAGGCAGGCTTTAAAATACAACTCCGAGTGTTACACTCACCCCTTGATTTTGAAGTGAATCGCCTGCAGACGCGTCCAGCAGTGCGGTGAGTCCTCGGTGGTAGCGCGCATCGACCATAATCGTCTGGTAGTTGATGTCGATGTCGAGCCCTGCTCCGAGCATGGCACTGACCTCGGTACGGCGCATCTGATCGCGCAGTGTAGGCATATCCGAGAGGGAATGATCTGCTGTTTGCTCAGCGCTCATGTTGAACCCGATCGCAGGTCCCACGAGCACACGACCGGCGATATCTGCCCCCATGGGCCATCGTGCGCCCACCATTAGTGGAAACTCAATGTAGTTCACCTGCATGGTAACGGTGGTCGATCCGTTGGGTGTGGACTGCCGTCTGCGGGCTCCCTTCTGCACATACGCGGCGCTGGATTGGAGGATGAAACGATGCGCCAGCGGTATACGAGCGGTACCAGCAAGCGTCCAGCCCGTGCGTCGGTCGGACTCACTCGAAAGCCTCATGCCCGAAACAGTTGTGAATGTGCGTCCGGCCTTGATGCCCAGCTCAGCATTGAGCTGCCCTTGTGCAGGTTGTGCACTGATGCCAAGGCTAACAAGGAGAACAAATAGTAGGGTTCGTATGCTTAGCTTGCAGGGTCTGTGTACATTTATACTTGTATCCACTGTGCTAATGGAACGTTGAGTGTATACATCATGCGATGACGTACTTATTTGAAATGGGGGACATGTGTATGTTATACGAAGACCTACGCATAACATGCAAGCAGTAAATAAAAAATCCCGACATGACCGGGAAGGTCATGTCGGGATTGAGGCTGTGGAGCTAAGCGGATTCGAACCGCTGACCTCTGCAGTGCGATTGCAGCGCTCTACCAACTGAGCTATAGCCCCGTTAGATATGTACACTACATCGTAACATCCGCTTCAGACCTCGGTTCCGATCTCCATGCACTGCGATGTGATCTTTCATTTAACCCTGTGCCGACTTACAGCACGCCTGTCGGCAGCACGGCGTTGAGCTCTTCGGCACACGTAGGAGCCACATCAACGACATGCAGACGTTCTGCAAGAGGCGTGTTAGCAGTACGGTCGTCAGGAATGGTATCGGCGATCAGTATGCCTTTGACTCCGACCTCGGCCAGCCGGACCGGGGCGGGGTCAACCAGCAGTCCATGGGTAGCTGCTGCCCACACGGCGTGGGCCCCGTGCTCGTAACACGTGCGTACTGCCTGCGCCATGGTGCCGCCTGTGCTAATCATGTCATCAACGACAACGACGGTACGGCCTTCTACATCTCCTGTAAACGCATCATGTGTTACTGCATCGGGGCGGATGCGCTGCTTGTGCACCATAGCCAGCTTAGCAGCACCGTGCGCCGGCGTCGATAGCGCTGTGGCCCAGGCACGTGCCCGCTTCCACGCTCCAACGTCGGGCGCGCACACGGCAAGATGCTCCTGCGTAGGTAGATGCGCATGGAGTGCTGTTGCCATAGGCGGTATCGCATCGACCGACCACGCAGGTCCAGGAAATGCGTTATGAAGCGCTGCGGGCGTGTGTACGTCTACTGTGAGCAGCGCATCCACCCCCGCATAGTGCAGGTGGCGCATAACCACCTGCAGGCCCAACATGTCTGTGGCGGTTGTTTTGGTGTCGCTGCGCGCATAGCCCAGATACGGTACCACACCGATGCATCGCTCGGCACCAGCCGCTTTCAGTTGATGGATGCCAAAGACCAATTGCATGAGACGGTCGTGCAGGGAGTCCGTTTGCGTGGCGACCAGCGAAGCCACAACAACTGCAGTATGCGGCACGGCCTCAGACGGCCACTGCACATCTACTTCGCCATCAGGAAAGCGTCTTAAGCGAGCCTCTGTACAGGGAATCCCAAGCGTGTCACTGAACGAGTGGGCAAACGCGGCGTCAGAGGGAAGCGTCATACAGCCGCACGAGGCACGAGACATCATGTGGAACGGGGTGATGTGACAAAGGCATAGATGTTACACGGCACGGTCTTCAGCACACTGCGGGCAGTCAAGCCACTCCTCCGCCGGAATTGAGGTGAGGGCTTGCGGGCTGGCCCCGCGCTCGAACACAGGACGCATTAGAATGTCGCCCGCGCTGTATGTGGTACCGCACGTGTAGCAGGCCGCCTCGTGATCAAGCTGCACGGGCGTGTACCCGGCAATCACCCACCCGTCGTGTCCGGTGTGGGCCGCCAGGCTTTCCAGCGCAGCGCGTACAGTGCGCGACTTGTTGCCCCCATAATAGGTTGCGGCCAGCTCATCCAGCAGCGCGACCGCCTCGGCATCAAGCGTAAAGTTCAGTCGTTTCATAGCAAGCTAAGATACGCAGAAGGAGTAGCTGCTGCATGTACTGCAGATGCATCCAAAAGATCAAAACGAGCCGATCCCTCACAACGTATGCACGAGCATCATTGCCCGTCGCGCAGGCGTTTGGCAAGGCGTACAGGGAGCTGCTCGGCCTCTATGCGTGCTGCTGCAGCTTCTACGTCGTAGGAAAAACGCACGCATCGATGAATCAGTGCCTCCGTATCGAAAAGCACCAGGCTGCCTTTCGAGGTATGGTCGCGCGGCTGCCCCACGCTTCCTACGTTGATCAGGTATCGGTGCCCGGCGCGGACCTCAAATACGCCGAGTGCATCTGCGATGACGGCAGGAATGTGCGTGTGGCCCGTGAAGCAAAACGGGGTGTCAAAATGTTCAAACTGTGTACGAATGTCCTGATACGCCGATAGATGCTTCCACGAATCGGGGGCATCGGGGGAGGCATGCACGAGTGTGCACGGACCCACTGTATCTACCAGAGGCAGAGCACGCAGAAACGCAAGCTGCTCTTCGTTTAGCACCGAGCGATGATGCGTAGCCGCGCGTTGCGCATCGAGCGGAAGCTGCTCCATGCCTGCGCCGGTAGCCACCGCCCGGTCGTGGTTGCCCTGCACAACATAGGTGCAGTGCTCACGCACAAGATCGACGCACGGACCGGGATCCGCGTTGTACCCAACGATGTCGCCCAGGCAGTAGATGGCTTCCACGTCAGCCTGTTCGACAATGCGCAGCGCCGCCTGCAGTGCGTGCAGGTTTGCATGAATATCAGAGAGAACAGCCAGCCGCACAGAACAAAAGGATTGGAACGTTGAACGATGAACGGTGCAACATACTGAACGTTGAGGTAGCCTACAACCGGAAGAGACGCTTGGACGTGCTGTTTGATACGCAATCAATGCGGTACCGAAACCCACTCTTCCTTTCTTCCCTGAATCAAACTCTAACCAGGCGCGGCGGGTATGCTGCACGTTAACGCCAGACGGACTGTACGCAACAGTTTTATATGAGCTGATGCTCGCTGTGGATGTTGCGTTCCACACAGGCCTTCCACCACCTTTTGAACTTGGATAACATGGTATTGTGGATTCTTCGATGTGTACGGTGGGCGTGGTATTGGGAGGCGTAGCGCCAGAGCACGAGGTGTCGATCATCTCGGCCCTGCAAGCCGCCGCCGCGCTCGACCGCGAGCGCTACACCCTCGTGCCGCTTTACATTGCTAAAGACGGCACCTGGTACACCGGCGATGCGCTGCTGGAGGTAGACACCTATCGCGATCTCGACACGCTCCGGGACACAGCCACCCCTGTGGCGCTGCACCCTGGCGGGTACGGCACGCTGCGCGTTGTGGAAGTGCCCTCCGAATCGCGCTGGGAACGCCTGCGCCGCCCCCCACTGCGCCACGACATCGACGTGATGCTCTTGGGCTTACATGGCGGCCCCGGCGAAGATGGCAGTGTGCAAGGCCTGTGCGAAACTATGGGCGTTCCCTATACAGGAAGCGGCGTGCTTGGATCAGCGGTAGGCATGGACAAGGGCCTCTCCAAGCGGCTCTGCCAGCAGGCAGGCCTCCCCGTCGTCGACTTTGTTACGCTACACGCGGGCGACTGGGCCGGGCATGAAGAGGACGAACTCACACGTTGCCTGGACTCGCTGGGCTTGCCCCTCATCGTGAAGCCCGCTCAGCTGGGCTCGTCGATTGGCATTGCCCGCGCTGACACACGCAATGCACTTGATGCTGCTATTGAAGATGCCTTGCGCTACGACGATAAGGTGATCGTAGAAAAGGCAGTGTCGGACCTGCGCGAGATCAACTGCTCGGTGCTGGGTACGCCGACCGAATCTACCGCGAGTGTTCTGGAAGAGCCTGTTCCTTCTGCCGAGGAAGATGTGCTCTCTTTTCAGGACAAGTACATGCGCGAATCCGACCATAATGCAGGCGGCACAAAAACGGACGGGCCCGAAGGCATGGCTGCGCTCGACCGCATCATTCCCGCCGAGTTGGACGATGCCACCACCGCATCCATTCAGGAGATGGCCGTACAGATCTTTCAGTTGTTCGAGTGTGCCGGAGTTGCGCGCATCGACTTTATGATAGACCGCGCAACAGGTGCTGTGTACTTCAACGAGATCAACACCATTCCAGGATCGTTCTCATTCTACTTGTGGGAGCCGAGTGGTATTCCCTTCGACGAGCTCATGCACCGCACCATTCAGGCTGCTCAGCAGCGGTTTGCTGAAGCCCGTGGGCGCATCCGCACCTACGATGTAAACCTGCTGTCGGAGCGTAGTCTATCGGGACTGAAGGGAAGCAAAGGGTAACTACGCTACGTACGCTGGCGATGGCGCACCCACAGCGCAACGGGCACGCCCAGGCTGTACAGATCCACGCCATAGGTTTGCAAGAAGTCGGCCACCCCAAGCGCGCCGGGCCATGCCATAAGCGCCGCGCTCCATGCAGCAACCATCCCTGCAAAGAGCAGGCAGTGGCCGGCCCAAAAGAAGAGCCAGTACCCGTGCTTCGGGAATACCGCTACAAGAAAAAGAGCCGGAAGAAGAAAGGGAATCCCTGCGGGAGCAGGCAGTGACGCCTGCGCTCCGCCGGGAAGCGTGATGCGAACCGGGCCGCCTCGGGCTTGCACTGCCGTTTCAGAAGAGGCGCTCCACTGCAATATCGGCACAGCCACTTCGTTAAGTACCACCCCGCGCATCGGGCGCCAGGCCGTCCAGTACCCAATGAACAACAGCCCGATGAGCAGCAACCGGACAGCAATTGTGCGCAGCGTGCTCATGACGAAAGAGCGGGCGTCTGAGCAGGCGAAGACGACGTATCGTTGTCAGCGTGCGAATGCGCGCCGTCGTTGAGATGGACCCATGCCATCCACAGTCCAAATACGATGACGTAGAAGAACGTGGTCATCCCGAATGAATGCATGGGATCGAATGCAGCAGGCCAATACATCTGGAAGCCCAGCATGGTCACAACTCGGAAGACATTCGCGGCGTAGATCGCCAGTATACCCATAGGAATAAACCAGAGCCGGTGCATCCACGAGCCCGGAAACGCAACGACAAATCCGATAAACAGCCCAATTGTCGTAAGCCCATTGCATCCGTTGACGATGCGCACCCCTGGAATGCCCGCCATAAGCACCGTGCGATACTCAGCGAAGGCGTCGAACCCCAGTGTGTTGATGATTGAGGCGGTGACGTATGCTACATTCACTGAAAGCCACTCGTCCAGCCGGCCGTCGGGGAGCAGATACAGATCGTAGATAACGTACCATATCCCATAGATTGCGAGCCCCTTAAGCAGAAACTGGAATACCGATTGATAGCGCGACCACATGCGCAATGGGCGGATGCATTGGGGAAATAACGGAAGAATGGTATTCTATTGTCATTGCCGGCGTTCCTTTATATTCGCCTGTGCGAGTTCTACGGCCGGTCTGGCGGCACTGAGAGGAAGCATCTCCAACGCCTTTAAGGCCTCAATCAACTGCTCTTGGCTGCCAGTTCGCCCCAATGCAATGCGCCTGCCGCTGCGGGTAAGCAGGGCAGGCGCATTATTCAGGTTCACCAAGACGTCGTGCCAACTTCGATCAGAGCTTTTACGTCAAGCTCTGCATCGTGATGACAGAGTGAGGTTGGTTATGGACGATCCGGTGGGCTCGCAAAGGGCGTTACCGCCGCTTCGTTTGAGGCTGCGCTCTCGGCTTCACCGCCGCCCGCGGTAGACGTTACACGGTAGTAGTACGTGGTGCCGTTTTCCAATTCGCCATCGGTATACGAGCCTCCCGAGACGCCAGTTGCGACAGGCTCTTCAGGAAGCGCGCCACCCGACGAGGTAGTCCGGTACACGCTATACGACACGATGTAGGAATCTACCGGGTCAACGGTATCCCACACGAGCTCAATTTCACTGTCGCCCGATGCGGCCTCCAGCCCCGAAGGGGCAGTTGGCGTTTCAGGGGTTGGCAGATTCGGCACCTCAACCAGGTTACTTTCGGAATCACACCCCGTCTGCACCAGCAGACCGAGGGATAAAACCCCCACGAACAGGAGCTGAACAGCGCGTGATTGATGTAGAGAGAGCGTCATAGCGGTCGAAAAGTTCTTTATAATACGCATGATTAAGCAGGTCGATAGACAGAGACTGTGAATGCAGAGGCCTCTCGGCCCCCGCCGGGCTCATCCCGGCGGGGAGAGAGGAAACGGGGTACAAATTAGCGCACCACCGTAATCTTCTGCGTCAGCGTCTGCCCGCCGACGTGCAAGCGCCCGAAGTAGACGCCGCTGGCCAGCTGGCTGGCATCAAACGGCACTTCGTGTACCCCCGCCTGCTTGCGCTCATTCGTGAGCGTAGCGACGCGGCGGCCCAGCATATCGTACACTTCGAAGCGTACATCTTCGGCTTCGGTGAGCGTGTACTGCACGGTGGCCTGGCTCTGTACCGGATTCGGATACGCCGTGAGCGTAAGCTCAGTCGGCAGCACCTCATCAACAGCACCGTCCACAAAGGCCTGTGTGCCAATCGCCACACGCAGCGTAATTTCGTCGCTGTCGGGCTCAAGCGTGACCGTCGAGTTCGTACTCAGATCGTACGTGGTACCCGCGCTTGGATGCAGCAGCGCAGCCTCGCGCCCATTCAGAGCCGTCAGATCGCTAAAGCGAATTTCGACGGGTCCTTCGGCTTGGGTGCGTAGGGTAAGCGTGAAGGTTTCCCCTTCGCCGCTCATCGTGCGCTGCGACCGCATCAGAGGCGACTGCGTCTCTTCCGAAGCAGCAACTTGGTTAGCATCCGGCTGGATGCGCAGGCTGACTGCTTCGAAGGCGCTTGGCGGCCCCACGAGGGGAGCGGCCGTTACACTCGACTCCGTGACACCCAGCTGTACCGTCGACGTTACGTCGGGCCGGTCGACCAGCGTGGCCGCCATGCTTATCAGCGGATCGGTGTCGGGTGTGGTAACCCCCGGCGTTTCAGACGGCGGTTCGGGCTGCTCTTCGCCCGCTTGCAGAACCAGCTCATCAAGCCCACCGTCGTTCAGGAAGTAGTAGGCTTCGCCGCTCATGGCAGAGCCCAGCGTTTCTGCTTCGCTGAAGGCGCCATTGAAGGCCCAGATCGGCTGGAAGCTGCCCTCGTTGAGCGCTTCCACTGCAGCCCAGTCCAGGTCCATGCCCATTGGGTTCGAAACAATGTTCCAGCCATCGTGCAGCGGCACGGCAACGCGTCCGTCGGGACGGTCGAGCTCGATCGCAGTATGCTCGCTCTGATACTCCCAGGCGCTCTGTCCGGTAAGCCAGAAGCCACGTCCTGGTTCGAAGGCAAACGTCTCTGAGCCGTCGAACTGAACAAGACCTTCGCTTCCACTATCCCAGTACGCCTGCCAGTCGAGTCCAGCTTCGCCCTCAACGATGTCACTCATCGGGAGGCTAATGTCTCCCGGCAGCGCCACAAGGCGGTAGTTGGTAGCATCAGCGGCTTGCCCGCCAAAGTCGCGGTTTACATCCACAGCGAGTTGCCCCACCGTTGCCGCAAACTTAGCGCGCGCTTCGCCATCGGCGTTGCTGGCCGCAATCGACACCGTCGATATGCCAGCGCCGGTCGGCGTCACTGTCAGCGTGCTCCCTTCCAGTGCCGCGTCTACCAGTGCTGGATTCGAGGCTTCGATGCTATATTCGAGGCCATCGCCAATGGGGTCTGTGAACACCGTGCTGAGGTCTACCTCAAACGGCGCTCCTCCCAGCGTGAGCTCCTGATCGGCCAGAGCATCGGCGATCGTCGGGCCATTTTCGCCGACAACGGAGAGCACAGCTGGCGTGTAGCCAAACGTGGCCCGTGGGTCGTTCGTGGACACGCCAAGGCCGAAGCGACCTTCCTGTCCGTACACACCCACATCCAGACCATCCGAATCGAAGGTAACCTGCACCGATTCGCTCTCACCGCTTCCGATGGAGCCGGATGCCGGCTCGACGTTTGCGATGAACTGTGGCACAAAGGCAATGTCTACAGCCAGATTGTTCTCGATGTAGTCTGTGCCGAATGCGACCTGCAGCCCATCTGAGCCGTCAGCGTTTTCGACACCTACAGTCGCTCCACTGGTTGGGCCGTCCATATCCAGGTACTGATAGCGAATCATGCCCTCCGCTGTCAGAATAATCTGGAAGGTGTATGCATCTTCTGTTTCACCCAAGGCAAAGGGCGGAACCTCATTGTACTGAACGATGAAGCGATTATTTTCGCTATCGTCGTACACGTAGACGTTGCCTCCTGCACCCGGATTCAGGTCCACCCAGAACGGAGCCACAATGCCATTAGGGGCACCAGGCGTTGGGATTTCCTGATTGATGAAGTAGTTGCCACTCGGGCTGTCGAAGAACAGGAATCCGTTGTTATCCACACGGACGCTTGTCTTCGCTTCGCCGTAGAAGTCAAACTCGAACGGCAGATCAACCTCAACGGATGGTGTGCCGAGGAAGTCATCGGTAAGGTCGAGTGCTACAGCATTCTCGTTTTCGCTGATGTCGACCCACTCGAAGGAGGGACCGCCGAACTCGTTACTATCGATCCAACGATAGCCAAAGCCGTCGGGCCCGCCTGCACCCAGTTGCACCGGGTGTCCTTGACCCGCATGCGGGTCCGCATCTCCTTTCTCAAAGGAGCGCGTGCCGTTCACTACACTGGAGGTGTTGTTTCGCTCCACCCCGGGCTGGCTCAGTACGTTCTGAGCAGCAAATGCCGGGAAGCTGTAGTTGAGCGTGCTTCCACTGTCTCCATCGTTGGAGATCGTGAGCGGGACATCCTCCTGTGTGTTCGTTTGCTGCACGTTCTGCAGCACATCGGGGTTCAGCGCAAGCGCCGGAGGCACAAGGCCTTCGCCTTCTACCGACAGCGTGACGACTTCGCCGTCTTCGCTGTCACCGATGTTGGTCTGCAGCGCGATGGATCCGGAACGGGAGCCGACGGCTGTCGGCGCAAACGTGACGCTCACGTCGACTGTATCTTGCCGGACATCGAACTCCAGATCGTCCTCGATGATGAAGTCTTCCGAATCAGACGTCACGCTCTCGATGATGAGCGGGTTACCGCCGGCATTGCTGATTTCGAACGTCAGCGTTCTGCTGGCGCCAACCAGTGTACCATCGAAGGTGAGCGATTCCGGATCGAGTGCGACTTCGGGCGGCCCGGCGTCTACCAGCATATCTACCGGTACGTCGAGCACACTTTGCAGCGGATCGTTGTTCAGGATCCGGATGCTTCCCGTGTATGGTCCTGGCTGAATGTCGCCGTTGAACGTGATGGCCAGCTCTTGCTCGCCACCCGGCGTAACGGTGCCTTCGTTCGGCTCAATCGTGACAGCGTCTGCCGGAAGCGGACGCACGCCTGGTTCGCCTTCGACTTCAGAGAAGCCGTCGGCACGCAGGAGCCAGTTGCCGGGAATGCCCAGCTCGTCGTTATTGCCGAACAGGCCATTGTTAGGCAGGTCCTCGGTATCAAGTGCGTTTGGCCCAGCCAATACCGTCCAAGAGGCGCCTTGTGGCGCGCTGCTCTCGTCGATCGGTGCCGGGAACTCGCCGTCGGCATGATCGCGATAGATCGCTGCGACGAAGAATACCCCTTCTACTTCCACCGGACTAATTTCCTCGGTGGTGAAGGTATCTGTGTGCGGCGCTTCTACCGTTGTTTCAACGGATTGCAGCAGCACCGCGTCGCTGGGGTCGCCATCGTTGTTCGGATCGTTGTAGAGCAGTAGCTCGGCCGGACCTCCTTCGGGGAAGCCATCGCCTTCGCCTGATGCCCATGCTGATCCGAGGTTATCGATGATCGTGGCTTCCTCAACCGTCTCAAAGGCGTTCAACCAGAGAATGTCGCCACCACCTTGCGTGCCCAGCGCGTTCTCGCTTGATCCATCGTCGAGCTGGTACACAAAGTCGCTGGCCTGGTAAGGCTCAGCCGACATGAGTCCGGCACGAGAGGGCATTTCCGAAGCGAGCAGGTCCGTATTGCCGGTCTGCTGCGTGGCAGCATCGGCACTGTAGGGGGCGGACACAGCAGACGGAGCCAAGTTAGCGGCACCGCCGACGATGTCGATCTCGTACTCGAGTTCGCCTTCGCCCGCGTTGCTCACGAGAAGCGTTTCTTCAAGCGTCTCCTCGAACGGAACGGTTACGTCGAAGGCCTCCGGATCGGCTGCAATGGAAGGAGCAGCGAGCCCTTCGCCAACAACAGCGACCTCAGCGGTCGGCTTGTTCTCGGCATTGCTTTCGATGGCAATGGTGCCAACGTGCACGCCGGTCTCCGATGGCGTAAACTCGACTTCAATTTCAGCCGTCTCGTTGTAAGCCAGCGGTCCGGCGGATGTCGTAAGCGGCGTGAAGTCATCCGCCCCCGACGTAATGTTGGCAACCTCAAGGGTATCGCTCCCCAGGTTCGTGATGTCGAACGAGAGGGTGCCTGTGCTGCCCACCAGACGCTCATCAAACTCCAGCGTACGCGGGTCCAGCACAATCTGTGGCGGACCGGCATCGATGAAGAGTTCGACCGGAACGTCCAGAGGACTGTTCGCAAAGTCGTTGCTGAACAGCGTAATGTTGCCCTCGTAGTTGCCGGGATCGGCTGCCGTTCCATCGAACGTAACGGTGAGGTCCTGGCTTCCGCCCGGCTCAACCGTTCCTTCGTTTGGAGCAACAGCGACGATGGGCGCGCCTGCATCAGCGCGGAGGAGCCAGTTACCCGGCAGGCCGATATCATCGACATTGGCCGGTGGTACATCGTTAGCCCCGAGGTCTTCCGCATCAAAGCTGTTCGGGGTGGTAGATCCAATGATCCACGAGGCACCTTCCGATGTGTCTTGGTCTTGCGGAGCTGGGAACTCAGCGTTTGGACCGCCTTGCTGGTCGGCATAGAGTGCCGCCACAAAGAACACACCTTCGACCTGTGTTGGAGCGATGGAGGCCTCCGTAAACTCGTCGGTGTGCGGGCTTTCAACCGTCACCTCAACGCGATCCAGCAAGACCGCATCGCTGGGGTCTCCGTCGTCGTTTGGATCCTCATAAATCAGGAACTCGGCAGGACGTCCCTCAGGAATACCTTCCTGTCCAGAAGCGCCCCAGGCCGAAGCGATCGAGGTGATTGTGGTCGCGCCGTCGACAACTTCGAAAGCGTTCATCCACATCATGTCGCCCCCATCGGTCAAGCCAATGGCATCTTCAGAGCTTCCGTCATCTACCTGGTAGATGTAGTCGCTCGCCTGATAGGGCTGTTGGCCTGTTGGACGTGCGCTCCCTGAGGTCTGGAAGGCATCAGGGCTGACCGAGTTGGCACTTCCCGCAAACGGAGCGGCAACTGCACTCGGCTCTGTGTCTTCGCCATTGACGCTGAACACGGCTTCGTATTCAAGAGCGTTTCCACCGGTGTTGCTTACACTGAGCGTGCGCTCAATGGTGGACCCAAGATCAACTGTTACGTCGAACGCTTCAGGGTCGACACCAATTTCAGGTGCTTCGAGCCCTTCACCGCTCACAGCAACCGTAGCTTCAGGAGTATTATCGGCATTGCTCGCGATCGTAACCTCTGCATCGAACGTACCGACCGAGGTGGGCGCGAACGTGACCGGAATGCTTGCCGGGGCGTCGTCGAATGCAATCGTAATCGGCGTTTCAACGTCAACCGCGAACTGATCGCTGTCAGACTCGATGCTGGTGATCTCCAGATCTTCGCCGCCGGTGTTATTGACGGTAAAGAATGCAGTCGACTCGCCGTTTTCGAGCACCGGATCGAACGCGATTTCAGCTGGATCCACCGCAATTTCGGGCGGGCCCGCAGTTACGCTGACGCTGAACGGAATGACAGACGTTGCTGCATTCGGGTCGTTGCTGGCAAGCGGCAGGGTGTTTTCGTAGTCCCCTGCGTCCACGCCGGTTGCATCCAGCGTTACCGTGATATCGTCACTGCTTCCACTGGAGAGCGACCCGGAGGCCGGGCTCACATCAGCAATGAAGTCGGGGACCGCGGCAATGTCTACCGCCAATCCGTCTTCAACATATGACGTGTTGAACGCAACTTGGAGCCCATCCAGTCCATCTGCGTTTTCAGTACCAACTGTAGCTTCGTTTACCGCACCGTCCATACTCAGATACTGATAACGGACCCCATCATCCGCGGTCAGAATGACCTGGAAGGTATAAGAGTCGTTCGTTTCTCCAAGAGCGAACGGGGGAATGTCTGTGTACTGCACAATAAACTGGTCACCGTCAGCCAGGTAGTGGACGCTGCCACCGCCCGACGGATTCAGATCATCCCAGAACGGAGCGATGAAGTCGTTGGGCTCGCTGGTGCTAGGAATTTGATCATTGGAAAAGTCTGTGCCTTCAGCCCCAAAGGTCAAGTATCCATTCGACCCAATCGTGACTTCGTCTTTTGTTTCTCCGTAGAAGTCGAAGCTAAAGGGCAAGGACACCGTTTCCGAATCGTCATCGCCAAGCGTGACGGAAGTCCCGTTATCGGTAATATCGGTCCAATTAAAGGACGGCCCGCCCGGCTCATTGCTATCGATCCAGCGGTATCCGAACTCATCGGGTCCACCCGCGCCTAACAGCACCGGGTGACCGGCTCCAGCATTGGGGTCTTCGCCCTTGCTAAAGTTACGTGTCAGCCCAAGGGACGACGTATCGTTCGTTTCGATGCCCGACTGGCTCAGCAGATTCTGAGCAGCGATGCTGGGAAAGCTGTATTCGAGCGTACTTCCCGCACTTCCGGTGTTTTCAACAGTGAGACTTGTTGTCGTTGTACTGTTGATTTCAAGCGACGCGTCTACCGAAGAAGGACTAAATGCCAGTTCGGGGGCCGGTCCCGTGTTGGCAGACGGCGAGTTCGAAAGGTCGGAGCTATTGCCAAGTGCGTCAATCGCCTTAATGGAAAAGTGGACCTCTTCCTCAAACGGAAGACCCTCGGCAGTGAAGCTTTCAGTTTCGCCTGCTTCCTGCGGTGCTGGTAGCCCCTCAATAGGCGTTGCCGCGTCGAACGCAGCCTCGCTATCAATCGGGCCATCCGTGCTGTAACGCAGGTCATAGCCTATGGCTGTGCCTTCACTTCCCGCTTCTCCGGTGGCCGTCCACTGCAGATTCACGACGGCACCGGGCGTAATGTTGTTGGGCGTGACCACAGTCAGATCCGTAATGGGATCGGGCGGCGTGTCTTCAGCACTCAAGGCTGAAAACGCGTTCACGCGGGGCCCAATAGGTTCGGTGGCGATCGTTTCATCGCCCGTAGCCACAAGGCGCGACTGAACCTGCTCAGCTGTAAAGCCGGGCTGGTTCGACGCAATCAGGGCCGCGGCTCCTGCAACGTGCGGAGCGGCCATAGAGGTACCGACCCATACATCGCCGCCGTACGTGCCTTGCTGGGTGTGAAGTGTACTAATGGTGGGGTGGCTAAACGCTTCGCCGGTAGGGGCTGAGATATCTACCCAGTCTCCGAAGTTGGAGCCTGAGTATTTATCGTCGTTGTGCTGCGTACCCGCAACGGTAAACGCAGGCTCGTAATAGCCTGGATACCATTCGTCGTCCGAGTTGCTATTTCCGGCAGCAACGACTACGATACCGCCATCCATAGGCGCATCGGGGCCGCCTGCTTCAGCCACGAAGTAGTCAATGGCATCGAGCACCGGCTGCTCAAACACGCCAGGACTGGTATATCCCCAACTATTGTTAGAGATAATAGCACCGTTGTCGGCTCCATAAATCAGCGCTTCGGCGAATCCTGTCACGCTGCTTCCGAATGTCAGCCCGGTCATGATGCGCACGCCGCTATCGGCGGTGCCATCACCGCCCGCTACGCTGGCCACACCTTCGCTGTTGTTGTTGCGTGCAGCAATCGTACCCGAGACGTGCAGGCCGTGAGAGTTGCTCTCCACCGATGGGTCCACAATTTCGGGACTTGCGGTACCATCGGCAAAGTTATAGCCGTAAATATCGTCAACATACCCGTTGCCACAGGTGTCGGCCCCGTCTTCTTCCTCGCATGGGTTGATCCAGTAGCTGCCCTGCATGTCGGGGTGGTCAAGCTCAATGCCCGAGTCAATCACCTGAACGATGACCTCCGAGCTGCCCATTTCGATGTCGTGGGCCTCAGGCAGATCAATATCAGCATCGGGCGTACCGCCTGTTTGCCCCGTGTTGTTAAAGTGCCACTGGTCTTCGTAAAGCGGATCGTTCGTCACATCGAGCTGCCCTTGCTCAACGCTCTCAATGAGTGAACGCACGCGCTCAGTGCGCTCCACACGCGTCCCGACCTGCTGCTTTTTCAGCACATGGTCAGCCATTTCGACATTTGCGTCGGCATGGAAAGCGCTCACTGCGCTCCGCGTGATGCTCTCGGCATCTTCGGCCAGATACACGCGATACCACCGATCGAGCCCCCACTTGGCGTGGCGCTCGGCGTGGCGCTGATCCGTCGGAAACATGCGCTCGATGCGCTGGGCATCAAACTGGGCGCTCAGTGCATCAATGCTGCTGATGCCCATCTGCGCAACATCGCCTGCATTTGATAGGCTGATGCCCGACTTTGCACTTTCGCTCACCTTAACGTGAAAGACTCCGTTTACGAGCGCATCGCTGGGCGCATCGTGATTCAGCGCTTGTCCCCAGGCCGTCGGGGCCAACAGGAATAGCGCTATCATCACCGGCCAAGCGCGCGCTGCACTTGATTGGATCCAATCCCACATCGCGGCCATGCGCCCCTCAGGGGGCCCTGTGCCATTATGAGATGGATCTGTATCGTTCCAATGATCCATAACTGCAGTTGGTGTACGGTCAGAAAATTTCGAGTACCGTGTACTGGCTCCACCTTGGTGGAGACCGATGTACCTGAAGACACACTGAGCCCCTGTAGCCGCGGGAGTAGATTGCCGCACGGCGGTATAGAGGGGGAAACATCCTTCCGTACACACGGAAAGCTGTCTCTTGCCCAGCATTCTTAAACTGTCTCAGTAAGGCATCGACGCGCATACAACGATACGAACTGACTCGATTATGCGCTTGGGGGACAAGCAGGCACGGCTTTGAACCGCACCTTTTGCACGATGCGTATATTATCGTAACATGACGCTCACAGAAGGGCAAACATGAACTTCACTTTTATCGTGAACAAGGGATGAACTGACCTACAAGTGTGGAGGTGTGTGTTTTTGTATGATCGCTTACGTCAGGCAGCATCTGTTGCACACGATGCAGCCTTACTCGCCAGCGGCAACAGGCTCCCATGCGCTGTAGTAATACTGTGCACCAAGCATCACAATCGACATCCCAGCCAGAAGCATGGCCAGTCCAGCAAAGGCTACGCCCCACCCCCATACGTCGGCAGCAAAGCCCGTTGCCACGCTGCCTGTTGCTCCTAACACCATGTAGCTGGTGCGGATAAGTCCAAACCCGGCACCGCGCTCGTCGGCGCTGAGGTGGTCCATAAACTTGGGAAGCAGCGCAGCCCCCCAGCTCATGGCGATGCCTACACACCCCGTAGCTATGGCAAGCGCCTCTATGCTGCTTCCCCCAACAAAGAGACCATAGCCCACAGCTCCAACCGTGGTTGCTAACGTGGCTGCAGGGTACCGCCCAATGCGATCAGAGAGCCCACCCACGAGCGGCTGCCCCAGTCCCTGCACCACGAAATAAGCCGAGAAAAAGATACCGGCTCCTGTTTCTGTGTATCCATGATGGGCGACCAGAAAGGTGGGTAGAAATGACGCTGTGGCTTGCCATACAAACGCTCCTACAAATGCAAGAGCGCCCGTCCACAAGATTGGCGGACGCGCCAGCAGCTCGGCAATGGGGCGCACCCGAATGCGGGTCCATACAGCGGTGTCGGGACGACTGGGGGGAGTGTCGCGGACGGTCTTCACAAAAAGGAGGGCAGTGGGGATGGCCACCATAGCGCCAAAGGCGACGGCGTACCGCCATCCGAACATAGCCCCGAGCGTGCCTGCAGCAACCGGCGTAAGGACTCCGGCCAGGGGCGCTCCGGCCGAGTGGATGCCAATGGCTGTGCCCGTTTGGCGGAACGTGCGCGTAAGCAACGAGGTCGCCGCGCTGTAGTGCAGCCCGGCCATTGCCCCCAGGGCCACCGCTGCAGCAAAAAAGAGTGCGTACCCGCCTGCAATCGCCAAGAGTCCACTGGTTATGGCAGTCCCCACGACCGCGGTGAGTACAACAACGCGCTCGCCCAGCCGATCGCCCAATAGGCCGCTGGGAAACTGCGAGAGCGCATAGGCCATCCACATCCCCGTAAGTGCAGCCCCGATGGCCCCGTTCGACACCCCAAACTCGGCACTCATAGCGGGCACCACCGGACTAATGGCCAAACGTGCAGCCATCGTCGCAAAAAAGGCCAGGGTGCATGCGGCCAATACGGCTCCGTTATAAGACCACAGGTTCACAGCGCATTTAGTTTTGGGCGTAAAGATTGCAAACACCTGCGGTACGAAAGGGAATCCGCTGCGGTCCTGTAGCGCGCAACGCGCCTGCAACATTGCCGGGCATTCCATCGGATTCTCGCATCCATAATCTCGTACTCCTCATCAGGTGTAGCAATAGCTTCCCACTTTACGTAATGCGCTTGGTGTAATTTGGAGCGTGTACTTGTTACGTTATCTGATCCTTGTTCTAAACGGGTCCTCTATGATGCACGTTGTACACAAACGGAGCAGTCCTTTGTACGTAAACTGCTCCGGTACGTCCCTATCAGTTTTAACAAGGGCGTTACGCCTACCCCCCGTAAAATCACGAAGCCATAATGAACAATGCCCAATCCACAAATCTATGAGCAACGCTTACGTGCGAAAATGCTTTTACATATGCCGTCGATACTTTTGTAAGTGACATGCAGGGGGTTGCTCGACGAGCTGCGACTTGGCTTGAAGCAATGTACGAAGAACCCATGCGTGCAGACGCCCCTTACTCTGAGTTGGTTTACATGCTCGGCTCTACACAGGTCGAGCGGTCTTCTTGGCCCTGTGCGGGCTCCGATCCCGACATGTAAACATCTCTTGCAAATGAACGTGGTAACGAGAGTCCTTTGAATCTAAATACCTGTAGGGCAATGAATAGCGGTAGCCCCACCAACGGTACAGCTTCGGCGCGTACCACCCTCGAAAAACCAGCCCCCACGCAACGCGAGGAGCTTATTCAAGCCCTGGCCACTGGCGAACTCTCGCTCCACAAGCTTCCAAAGGACCTCCCTGCGCGCGAGGCCGCGTCGATCCGGCGCGAGGCGCTTGAGCAAGCGGCCAATACCAAAACCAAAGGACTGGACCACTACTCGTTTGATGCTGAGGTGGTGTCGACCCGCAACTGCGAGAACTTAATCGGCGTGGCCCAGGTGCCTATGGGCGCGGTGGGCCCGGTACCGGTGCGCGGCGACTATATCAACGACGACCGCTACGTGCCGCTGGCTACCACCGAGGGCGCCCTCATTGCGAGCGTGAACCGCGGCTGTGCCACCCTGCGGGCCGCCGACGGGGCCATTGTGCATGTAGAGGACGTAGGCATGACGCGCGCTCCGGTGTTTCGAACGTCTGGCATTCGCGAATCCAAAGCCTTCACGGATTGGGTCGAAGACAACGAAGATGAGATTCGCACACAGGTTGAGGCCACCAGTCGATACCTCAAGCTGAAAGACATCCGTCCGTTCGCGCTGGGATCGACGGTATTTCTGCGCTTTCGCTTCTCCACCGGCGACGCCATGGGCATGAACATGGCTACACTCGCATGCAATCAGGTCATCCAAGATCTTATTGTCCCTGAAACGGGCGTTGAGTTTGTCTCGCTCTCGGGCAACTACTGTGTCGACAAGAAACCGTCGGCGGTGAACGTGCAAGAAGGTCGCGGCAAGCGTATCTTTGCCGAGGTTGAGCTTAGCGAGGAGATCCTCAAGCGCTACCTGAAAACGAATGCCGAGGACCTCACCGAGGTGCAGTACCGCAAGAACATGCTCGGCTCCACTGCGGCGGGCTCCATGGGCATGAATGCCCACTACGCCAATATGGTGGCGGCTTTCTTTGTGGCCACCGGCCAAGACATCGCCCAGGTTGTTGAGGGCGCACTGGGCACGACCTGCATCGAAAAGCGGGGCGATGGCGGCGTCTACATCTCCATCTTTATGCCCGATGTGCCTCTCGGCGCCATCGGAGGCGGCACCACACTGCAGACGCAGGCGGATGCGCTCTCGCTCATGGGCGTCGCGCTTGACCCCGACGAACCGGGCGCGGCTGCCATGCAGGTGGCCGAGCTTCTGGGCGCGACCGTGCTTGCGGGTGAGCTTTCGCTCATGGGCGCGCTTAGCTCGCATCACCTGGCGCGGGCTCACAACGACCTGGGCCGCCCCACCCCGCCGTCGAATGGCCACGCCGCACAGTAACACCGCCGCCCCGTCGCTTTTCTGGATGCGCCTTTATGCACGAAACGACCGTTCGCGCCCCGGCCAAGTTAATCCTGATGGGTGAGCATGCGGTCGTATACCAGCGGCCCGCGCTGGTGGCTGCCCTTGGCCTCTGGATGCACGCGACCATCTCGCCCTCCCCAACGTCTGGCGTCACGCTGCAGGTTAATGCGTGGGACCACACTGAAACTACCACCTGGTCGGCCATCCGAGCGTATGCCGATACGGTGCGATCCCACTGGCACGACTATGCCGCCCATCCGACCGCAGAGGCCTTCGCCCGCCTGCGCAGCACCGACCCCACGCATCTCATTAAAGTGGCCCTGGGCGAGGCTGCTCGTGCAGCCGATGTAACGCCGCAGCCGCTTACGCTCAGCGTGCAGTCCGATCAGCCCGTGGGGGCCGGATTCGGAAGCTCTGCCGCCCTTGGGGTAGCGGTAGCCCGCGCCTACCTGGAAGCCCACGAGGCCCCCTTCACGCACGACCTGCTCTTCGACATCGCCCTGAACATCGAGCGGCGCCAACATGGCACGCCCTCGGGCGTCGACCCCGCCACGATTCTGCGCGGCGGGCTCCTGTGGGCCGAGTCCGACAACGACGCGCTGCACTGGCACTCGGTGGAGGCGCGTGCCCCGGTGCTCTCCGACATCCGGATCTTTCACACCGGCGCGCCCAACGAATCGACCGGAACCGTGGTTGATGCCGTGCGCGCCCGCCGGGCGGACGATCCCGCTTCGTTCGAAGCCATCATTGACCGCATCGAAGCGGCGACGCGTGCGCTTCGCGACCTGCTCTCGGCTCCCGACGTGTCGCCTTCGGCGCTGGTCGACCTTCTTCAAGAGGGCGAGGCCTGCCTCGAAGCACTCGGCGTGGTGCCGCCTGCCGTCCGCAAACGCATCCGCCTGATTGAAGCACACGGCGGAGGGGCCAAAATCTCGGGGGCGGGCGCCCTCACCGATCCGCATGCCGGCTCGCTGATCGCGTATCATCCCGATCCGAACACCAACCTCTGGGACCACCTGTCTTCGTTCTCTTCGTTCAACGTGCCCCTGTGTGTTCAGGGGGCGCATCCTCTTCAATCCGCCCACATGCATGGCTAAAGCAACCGTTGAAGCTCCCTCCAACATCGCCTTCGTGAAGTACTGGGGCGTCGAAGACATCGACCGCGCCATTCCGCGCGCGCCGTCGCTGTCGATGACGCTGCGCCGCTGTGCCTCGCGCACGACCGTCGCGTTCACCCCCGATGATAACACCAGCGACACGGTGCTCATGGCCGATGCCGAGGGCACCCTGCATCCGGCCGATGCGGGCTTCGCACAGCCTGTTGTAAAGCACCTCGACCGCCTGCGCACCTGGGCCGATCGCTCCGGCTCGTTCCGTGTCGCCACACAGAATAGCTTCCCTGCTGCTGCCGGACTCGGCTCCTCGGCGTCGGGCTTTGCGGCGCTTACGCTGGCCGCACTCCGGGCGCTCGACACCTGGCCCGATGCCGCCACCCGATCGGCGCTCGCCCGTCAGAGCGGCTCCGGCTCCGCGGCCCGCTCCGTGCTCGGCGGATACGTGGCCTGGCCTCACGGCGACAACTACGCCGCCGAACCGGTAGCCCCGCACACGCACTGGGACCTGCGCGACGTGATCGCGGTCGTCGAAACTGAGCCTAAACCTGTCTCCTCGCGCGACGGGCATCAGCGTGCGCCCAGCAGCCCGTTCTACGAGCAGCGCCTTTCGCATCTGCCTGAGCGCATGCAGACCGCCCGCGCTAGCATCGAGGGACGCGACTTCGACCGCCTCGGTCCGCTCATCGAAACCGAAGGTGTGGAGCTGCACCTCATCACCATGTCGTCGCAGCCGCCCATCTACTACTGGAAACCGGCCACGCTCAAGGTGCTGGAGGTCGTGCGCGCCATGCGATCCGACGGACTCGCCGCCTACGCCACGATGGATGCGGGCGCCAACGTGCACGTCATCTGCCCGCCCGAAGACGAGCCGCAGGTCGCCGCTCGCCTCGATTCGATGCACGCCGTCCACCTGGTCATCCGCGACGGCATCGGCCCCGGCCCCACCACCGACGTCGCCCCGCTGTTTTAGCATTGTCTTTTGGGGGAACGCACAGCCTACTGCCTCCCTGGTTGCCCCGATGCAGTTCGCCAGGCCCCGGCCTCCCGCAGCGGGCCTCGTATGTGAGCGGCCCGTGCTCGTCTCATTTGCTTCCGCCAGTTTGCCACGCGCCATGCGCCCAGTCACCTTCATAAAGTGGGGCGGCAGCCTCATCACCGACAAAACAGGCCGCTTCTCCGTGCGCACGGATGTGCTTGCGCGCCTGGCCGACGAGCTGGCCCGCTACCATGCCAACGCCCCCAACGCGCCGATCGTGCTGGGCCACGGCAGCGGCTCGTTCGGACACGTTGCCGCCCGCGAGGCCGGGTTCGCTCCCAGTGCCCCCCTCACCGATCCGGCGCCCGCATTGAGCCAGATCCAAAAGGCCGTGGCTGCCCTGCACCGGCATGTGGCACACGCCCTACGCAACGCCGGACTGCCCGTGTTTTCGTGGGCACCGTCCAGCGCATTTGTCACTACACGAGACACGCCTCAGCTTAATGGTGCAGCGCCGGTACAGCACGCCCTCTCTGCAGGAGCGCTGCCCGTCACCTACGGCGATGTCACGCTCGACACCGAGCATGGGCTGAGCATCTGCTCCACCGAAACCGTCTTCCGCACACTTATCGACGCACTCCAAGCCCGGAATATCCCGGTAGCCCGTGTGCTCTGGTGCGGCAATACCGACGGTGTGTACGATGCCAACGGCCACACGCGGCCCCACCTCACCGCCGCACAGGCCCGCGCCATGATCAGCAATGTGCATGCCCCGGGCGGCACCGACGTCACCGGCGGCATGGCGCTGCGCCTGCGCACCGCCAGCGCCCTTGCCGAGCAAGGCATCGACTCGCTGCTACTGAATGGCACCGTGCCGGACCGGTTTGCGGCGGCCCTCCGCAGCGACCCCGATGCGCACCGCACGCACATTGCTGCCGTGTAGTGCTGTGTGGGTCCTCATTTTGATAGTTGCTCTGCTATTATCTCCCCAACAAAGCTCGTCATGGTGAGCGGAAGGCGACGAAGGAGCCGAGAGTCGAACCATCTCCTTGGCGTTTAACAGATACGGTGGGACAGGGGGACTGCTTGTCAAGCACGGCCCTCATCACACTGTAGACCCAGGAGCGTCTCTACCGTGCACAGTCCAACGGAGGACCGTCGGACGCAGGAACGATTCGTTTATCGATGTGCCCCCACTGGCCCTGGTACACCCATCGCGTCTTTGACGACCAAACGCACCTCTAACACCGAACGGCCCGCCACCGGGGCGAGCCGTTCATGATCTTGGAATCAGGGAAATAACCTAAGTTGCAGGGTATCCATCACCCACCACATTCTGTCATTCTGAGGAGCAGAGCGAGGGCCGCAGGTCATGCCTGTTGTACAAAGGAGCCAATCGGTCGTCCCTTGCGGAAATCTCTCCCACTGAGAGCTAAACATGTGCTACAAGGGGATTTTTCGACTCCTACCGACGGCTGTCGGTATCCGCTCAAAATGACAACCTTGTAGAGGGCAACCTGAATTAGATAATCCGCAAGCGTCGTGCCTATGCCGTTTTCGGTGAGGCCTCGAACGCACGATTGACGAGCGCCTGCGCGTCTTCGTGGATCTGGTCGAGGTGGTCGCGGCCCTTGAAGCTCTCACCGTAGATTTTGTAGATGGCTTCGGTGCCCGAGGGGCGCGCTACAAACCATCCATTCTCCGTCTCTACCTTGAGTCCGCCAATGGCAGCGTCGTTGCCAGGCGCATTGGTGCGGATCGTCTGAATGGGCTCGCCGGCGAGTTCGTCTTGCGTCACGAGGTCGGGCGTCAGGTTTTTGAGGACGGCCTTCTGTTCGGGCGTGGCCGGTGCATCCACCCGCTCATACACGGGATTGCCAAACTGCTCGGTGAGTTCGTCGTAGCGCTCGCTGGGATCTTGGCCCGTACGAGCTGTGATTTCGGCAGCCATGAGCGCCGCAATAATGCCGTCTTTGTCGGTGCTCCAGACTGTGCCGTCCTTGCGGAGGAACGAGGCCCCTGCACTCTCTTCGCCGACAAAGCCGCAACTGCCGTTGTAGAGCACATCCACGAACCACTTGAAGCCGACGGGCACTTCCGTAACCGGGCGTCCGTAATCCGCGGCGATGCGGTCGAGCAAGCGTGTGGTAACAACCGTTTTGCCCACGCCCACATCATCGGCCCAGCCGGTGCGACTGCTGAGTAGCGCATCCACCATCACGCTCAGATAGGCGTTGGGCGGCATCAGTCCGCCGGTCTTCGTGACGATGCCGTGGCGGTCGTGGTCGGTGTCGCACGCAAAGGCAACGTCGTACTCATCTTTCAGGTTGATAAGTGACTGCATCGCGTGGGCCGACGACGGATCCATGCGGATCTGGCCATCCCAGTCGAGCGTCATGAACGAAAACGTGGGGTCGATGTCAGTGCGTAGCACCTCAAGCGGCAGGTCGTACGTGTCGGCGATGGCGGTCCAGTAATGCACGCCTGCTCCGCCCAGCGGGTCGACGGCGAGGGAGAGCCCCGACTCGCGAATGAGCTCCATGTCGAGGACCGCGTCCAGGTCATCGACGTAGTGGCGCAGGAAGTCGTACTCGTGCGTGGTAGAGGCCCGCAGCGCCTGTTCGTAGCCGATGCGCTTCACATTGGCCAGTTTGGCATCGAGGTGCTGATTGGCGCGGTTCTGAATCCAGTTGGTAGCCTTGGGGGTGGCCGGGCCGCCGGTAGGACCGTTGTACTTGATGCCGCCATCAGCGGGCGGGTTGTGCGAGGGCGTGATGATAACGCCATCAGCCTGCCCTTCGGCGCGTCCGTCGTTGTACGTTAGAATGGCATGGGATACGGCGGGGGTGGGCGTTACCCCGTCATCGGCGGCAATGCGCACGTCAATCTCGTTTGCGGCAAACACTTCCAGACACGTGGCCTGTGCGGGGGCTGAGAGCGCATGGGTATCCATCCCCAGGAACAGCGGCCCGGTGATGCCTGCTTCATCGCGATAGTCGCACACGGCCTGGGCAATCGCCAGGATGTGCGCTTCGTTGAAGGTGCGGTCGAAGGCGGTGCCGCGATGGCCCGAGGTACCAAACGATACGCGCTGCGCCGCTACTGACGGATCGGGCTGGTCGTTCTGATACGCAGCAAGCAGTGCCGATACATCGAGTAGTTGGTCGCTGGGGGCCGGTTGTCCGGCTAAGTCATGTGTGCTCATAGTGGAATCGGGAAACGCTATGGGAAAGACTCGTGGGTTCTATGATAACGAATGTCGTGCGGAGATCCTACTCGCTGCTTCCCTCCTGCAAAAAAACCTGGAGCGCTTCTACTGTACGCGATCCGGGTTCGCATCCACAAAGCTACCCCAGCCGCTGTACTGCTCGGTGGCGCCGTGCGAGCGGCGGTTAGTGTGGCAAAGCGCAATGGCCAGCGCGTCGGAGGCGTCGAGCGCGATGTCATCCGCCGCGCCCTCCATCTCCAGAATCGCGTGGATCATGTAGCGCACCTGCTGCTTCGACGCGTTGCCGTTGCCCGTTACAGACTTCTTGACTTCTTTGGGCGTGTACTGCACCACATCCAGACTGTGGTTCAGCCCCGCCATCATAGCAGCCGCCTGCGCGCGGCCCAGCTTCAGCATCGACTGCGGGTTTTTCCCGTACACAGGCATTTCGATAGCGAGCACCTCCGGGTTGTGTGCCTCAATAAGCACCGCCACCTCGTCGTAGATGCACTTCAGCCGGTCGATGTGTGGGGTGTCACTATCCAACCGAATGACGCCCTGTGCCGGAGTGGTCTCCTGCGACCCGGTCGCCCGCACCACGCCATAGCCGGTGCAGTTGGATCCGGGGTCGATGCCAAGAATAATCATGCCAATGCGCTATTGTCGAGGGAAGGAGCACGCAGACGCCACACGCAGACGTCAGTCGTCGGAGTGGAGCGAAAGCGCCTCACCATCGTCGGCGAGCGTGGTGTACACCGCGTCCACATCGTCATGGTCTTCGATCGCTTCAACGAGCGTGCGCACCTGCTCGGCATCCGAATCATCGAGCGATACGGTGGTGGCAGGGATGCGCACGAGGTCCGCCTCGTTGACAGGGATATCAGCCGATTCGAGGGCATCTTCCACATCGGTGAACGTCTCGACCGGCGTGGTTACGACATACGTGCCGTCTTCGGTGCGCAGATCTTCGGCGCCGGCCTCGACGACCCGTTCGAACAGCTCCAGCTCGTCGACAGCATCCGTGGGCACCCGAATCTCCCCTTTCTGCTCAAAGAGGTAGCCCACGGATCCATCTTTACCCAGATTGCCGTTGTGGGTGCTGAACAGATGCCGCAGGTCGGCCACAGTGCGGTTGGTGTTGTCCGTCATCGCCTCGATAAACACCGCTACGCCGTGGGGGGCATAGCCCTCGTAGCTAACCGGCTCATAGTCTTGGCCTTCGAGTTCACCCGTGCCTCGCTTGATGGCGCGCTCGATGGTATCCTTGGCCATGTTCTCGGCCTCGGCGCGCTCAATGGCGTTCGCCAAGGTTGCATTCATCTCGGGATCGCCGCCCCCCTCGCGAGCAGCCGTTGCAATCTCACGCGAGAGACGCGCCCACACCTTCGACTTCTTCTTGTCTTCTTTGGCTTTCTGCCGCTTGATCTTCGACCATTTATTGTGTCCAGCCATGCCGTATCCGGGGTCTATTTGCAGAGTGCTGGGTGTGCAGTAAATTTGGTACGACAAGGATGCAGAGGGGATTCGTTGGCCTGCTGCTTAACCGTTTGCCTCTATCGACTTCCAGCACGTCTTGCTCAAACTGGCCAATGGGAGACCGGGGCCTTGCCCGATCAGCCACTAAATCCAGTAAAGCTCAGCGCGACGTATACCCCGTATGCGATTAACAGGACGCCGCCTTCCCACCGGCTTAGGCGGTGTCCTGTGTACAGAAACACGATCAGGAGTAGAGCTGCACCAAGCATGACCCACTGGTCGAACTGTAGAATTCGTTCATGGACCGGAAGCGGCTGAAGAAGCGCGGAGACGCCCAGCACCCCTAAGAGATTGAATATGTTGCTTCCCAGCACATTTCCGACGGCTACATCGGCGTGTTGCCGGATGGCAGCAATGACCGATATCGAGAGTTCGGGAAGTGACGTGCCAATGGCTACCAGAATCAGCCCCACCACCGCTTCGGAGACTCCAAAGGCGTTTGCAATTCCTGTAGCTCCGGTCAACAACGCCTGGGATCCGCCGATGAGCAGCAGCAATCCAAAAAGGACGGCAGCTCCAATTCCGACTGCTGTCTTCGGTACGATGGAAAGCTCTTCCGCCTCCGCTCTGTGAAGCTCTCCAGAGAGGGCCGAACTGGAGCGCTCTGTGTAGTACGCCCAGAGCAGATACCCGAACAGAGCTAACAATAACACAAATGCATCGGGCTGTCCAAGCGCGCTTCCGCCAACCAGGAGCAGGAACAGTATGCTTGCTGCTACAACCGTAAGCGCATCCCGTCGTAGTGCCAGCGGTCGCACCACCAGCGGTGTGATCGATGCGCAGATCCCTAAAATCAGGAGTATGTTGCCGATGTTGCTACCAACCACATTGCCAATTGCAATGTCGGGACGTCCGTTTACGGCTGCATCAACAGAAACAACCAGCTCTGGCGCTGATGTGCCGAATCCTACGATCACCAGCCCGCTAAGCAGGGGCGATACGCCCAGGCGCTGGGCTGCCGCTAATGAGCCCCGAATCAAGGCTTCACCACCAGCCGTGAGCAGGGCAATGCCCAAAAGTAGCAGCAACACGTTTGTCATAGGTGACTTCTTGCAAGCACGTGTGGGGAAAGCAGCGTCGAGTTTAGAACCTGGACGCCGCACTGTACATCGAAGCGATTGATGGTCGGTCTCCAACAGTTGCCTCTGGAGCGAACGGACTCTTGGTGCACGCCGATTATCCCGTGCTTCCCAGCCCACTGCTTATCGCATTCAAAACACGCAGCATATCGGGCAGCATCGCTTCGGCTTCGTCGGTCTTGCCCTGCTTCTTCAGCGCCCGCCAGGTGTTGATCTGGTCGATCTGTAGCTGATGCAGGGGCGCCAGGCGCTTCGATCGCAGATCGATCATTTCGTATACGCGCGGTCGGCGCTCTCGGAGGTCGTGGCCGTACAGTGTCTCCAGCATTGCTCGAGTGGTGTGGTACGCATCCACAATCTTGTTCAGGTAATAATCCGCGATCTCCTGATCGTCAACCAGACCAGCCCACTGGCTCATAATGTCGGTATCTACAAGGGCAATGGCCGAGGATGCGTTGGTGATCACGTAGCGAAACGGCATGTAGTTGATCGCATTCGCGCTCAGCGTCTCGAAGTCCGCCGGACGCTCGTTTTGCAGCGTCTTGAGCGCGCTCCCTACGCCGTACCATCCGGTGAGGAGGTAGCGGCTCTGGCTCCAACTAAACACCCAGGGGATGGCTCGAAGATCGTCGAAGGTGCGCTGGCCGGTGCGTCGCGCGGGACGCGACCCGATGCGGCTCTTCTCAATGATGTCGATGGGCGTAGCCTGTGCAAAGAAGCGCACAAAGTCATCCGACTTCACAAGGTCTTGGTAGCTTTCCAGGCTGTGCGCATACAGCCGGTCTACAATCTGCTCCAGGTGTGCTCTGCTGGTTGTCAAGTTCGGAGCAGGCGTGCTCTCCGAGGCATCGGCCACAACGTTGGTCTTGTCGAACACCCCAAGGGTGAGCCCGGTGGTGCCGGCCTGCAGGAGTTCAAGATTGTAGAGTGCTGTGACGGGATTTGCGTACTTGTTTGCAATCACCTCGCCCTGCTCAGTCAGCCGCATATCGCCGTGCATACTTTCGGGCGGCAGGCCTGCGATGAATCGATGCGTGGGGCCCGCGCCCCGGCTGATGGTGCCGCCGCGTCCGTGGAAGAACTGCAGGCTGATGTCGTGTTTGTCTGCGACGTCGTTCAGTGCGCGCTGCGCCTTGTTCAAGCTCCACAGGCTGGCCAGGATGCCTCCATCTTTGTTACTGTCGCTGTATCCCACCATGATCTGTTGCGACCAGCGACCGTCGTGCTGCCTGGCCTGATAGTCGATGCTTCGCTTTGTGATAGGGTGGCTCAGAAACGCGTCCAGAATCTCGGGGCCTCGCTCCAGATCCTGAATGGTTTCGAGCAGCGGCACCACCGGAAGCACACACACCATCTCGCCTTCTTGCTTCTGGAGCAGCCCCGCTTCGCGGCCAAGCAGATACACGACCAGCAGATCGGAGAGGCTTCGGGTCATGCTCACAATCAGCGCGCCAATGCCCGCGCTCCCATATCGCTCGATGTACCGGTAGAGCACCCGGTAGCAGGACAGCACGGCGTCGGCCTCCTCGCCGATCTTCTGCGTGGGGCGCACAAACGGACGCGTCGTCTGGAGCTCCTCGTTGAGAAAACGAAGCCGCCGCTCTTCCGTCCAGTCAGCAAAGTGGGCTCCGTCTTCGATCCCGGCTTCTACGAGCAGTTGCGCGACTGCAGCATCATGAAAGCTGCTGTTCTGCCGGATGTCGAGGGCAGCAAGGTGAAACCCAAACGCCTCTACATTGCGCGCTACAGGCTCCACGTCGCGCTCGCTGATGAGTGCTGCGTCGATCTCGTTGAGCGACTGCGCGAACAGGTCAAGGTCGTCAAGAACGGCCTCTGCCGATTGATAGTGATGGTCGGGATCAGGATCGCGAACCGGCTCGCCGTTTTTGTCGATCGGAATCCGCTGCTGCATCAGGTTGAGATACTGCCGCCAGGGCTCACTTGGATTGCGGTCGAGCGCCGCTGGGGCATCAATAGTGCATTCGGACAGCTGGTCGATGCGTTCACGTAAACGCTCAGGCACACTGACTTCAAACGCCGACACACTCACCTTTTGCGCCAGGTTGTTCAGTCCAGATTTGAGCTGTTGGAGCGCGTGCTTCCGGAGCTCCAGCAGAGTAGCCTCGGTCACCTCGTCCGTAACGAACGGATGCCCGTCGCGATCGCCGCCGACCCAGTTGCCAAATTGCAGCTTGGGGAGCTGCTCCCGGTCTGCCAGCAGGTCGGGATCGAATCCGGTTTCCTCCCAGGCGGTACGGAGGCGCTGATCAAGCATCGGCAGCACCTGAGGGAAGACGTTGACCAGGTAGTGAAGCACGTTGCGAAGCTCATCTCCGATGGATGGCTTCTCCAAGAACACCTGCCCCGTTAGCCAGAGGCGCTGCATAGCCGCCCGAATATCGTCTCTGATCTGTTCAGTCTCTTTTTCCGACCACATCTGGTTCTCACGCTTCACCATGAGCCGGTAGATCTCGCGGAGCTGATCGATCACCGTCGAGCGCTTCGACTCCGTGGGGTGCGCGGTGAATACCGGCTCGATGCGCATTTCAGGAAGTCGTTCAGCGATCTGCTTGCCCGTGAACCCGCTTGCTTGCAGGTCGTCGAGCGTTCGGCCCCAGAGCCCTGAGATACGGGTGAGGCCATGTTCGTCTTCCAGTTTGCGGCGAAGCTGCACGGCGGCATTTTCCTCCGCAATGGTCATGAGCTGAAAGCTCAGCGTAAACGCCTTGATCAGCTTCTCTGAACTATCCAGTGGTTGCGGACGCTGTTCGCCATCAAAGAGGGCGGCAATCGCTTCCTCGCCCGACGCCCGAAGCATCTGAACAAAACAGTCCTGGAGATACGCGAAGTCCTTCCTTATTTTGGGAAGCTGAATGCTGTCGTCTGTCGTGCTGAAGTACATAACTGCTTCGCTGTTTTTGAGTGGATGAAACAGGGTCGACGTTCAGTTGCCGGGGATGTCTCCGTGCGTGTATATTGCAGCGCCGTCTCTCTACGCACGATGTGGCCTCAATGGCCTGCCAACCAACCCCCAAACAGACTCTTATACCTCGCACTTTAGGGTTTTTAGGTCTCCCACGGCGCAGCATAGTATGGCGGCTTGGTTGCTATATATCCCGCCCGCACGGCCCTAATGCACTCGGTAGATGCATTTTTCCACGCCGTAGCGCGGTTTTCACTGCGGCGGGTGGTGCTGTAGGGATTCGAAGGGTCGCTGCCAGACCCCGCGCTGTGAGATGCAATCGCCGCGGGCATCGATGCGTCGTCCCATGCAAGTCCGACATCGCGGCACAGGCGGCGCACCGTGTCTACAGGGTCGATGCAGAGCGTTTCGTATTGCACGGCGGTGTAGGCATCGTCGGGGCACGCCTGCC
>CAJXLX010000008.1 GCA_913056335.1 uncultured Rhodothermaceae bacterium | reverse complement strand
TAGAAATCCCACAGACTGGGCAGCGTGTAATCAGGATGCCATTCGGCGGTTCTCGCGGCCATGAAATCACGGCTGGCCTGATAGATGGTCAGGGTCGGATCGAGCGTGAAGTCCAGCGCAATCAACTCGTCGCGCACCGCTTGCCAGCGCGGGTGCTCCGGTCCCGCAGCCTGGCGCCAGAGCTTGCCGGCCTCGGTGAAGCGATGGTATTCATTGGCGTAATTGTACTCGGCAGGGTAGTCCTGGATGGTCTTGTCGGCGAACAGCGCTTCGGGCAGGCCGTACCAGTGCTCCATCGTGGTGAGGCCCCAGGTGGCGGACTGCAGCGCATCCACGCGGGTGACGTTGAGTTGGGCGTGATGCATGGCCGTGCCCAGGTCTTGTTGCTGGGCTTCGTCGAGCGCTGCTTCCATGATGGCGGGCCGCGCCCCAAAGAACTTGATGCCCTCGCCGCCCCGCTCGGCGACTTCGCGCACCCAGGTGCGGGCCTGTTCGGGCGTGGAAATGGGCGCATCACGATCCTGCCCGAAGCCGACATACGCAACCAGGTGCGGCGCCACGATCTCGTTGGCTGCGCTGCGGTCGCGGTGGTCGAACGTCCACTCCGTCCCGTTGAAGCTGCCCGGTTCGCGGACGGTGGTTACGCCGTGGCCCATCCACAGCTTGAGCACGTACTCGGCTGGTGTGCCCTGCGCGGTGCCGCCCAGATGGCCATGCATGTCGATAAAGCCCGGCAGAATGTAGTGTCCGCTCAGGTCGATCTCGCGGTCGCCGCCCTCGGGACGTGCACTTTCGTTGATGGGTACGCCGGGGTAGCCGACGCTGGCAATGGTGGTGATGCGGTTGCCCTCAATCACGATGTCGACGGGGCCACGCGGCGGGGCGCCGGTGCCGTCGATGAGGGTGGCGCCGCGCAGCACCAGGCGCTCGTAGGGCCCATCGCCCTCATCGGTACGGTCGGGGGCAGGTGCCGGAGCGTCTTGCGCCCGGACGATATGGGGGACGCAGGCAATACTGATGAGTACGAGGCTCCCAACGAGCCAGCGGGCGAGCAGCGACATGGGCATCCGGACGATATGTGGGCAGGGCATGTGCCTCTGCATCCCCTTATATTTTTATGGGTTGGAGACTACGCATTTTGGGGGATGCGAAGGGTTTTCTATGATACAACGCACAGCCGGCAGGGGCAACCCGCGCTGCTACGGACGGTAGCGGGCCCATCGGAGCAGTTCGCGCAGGCTGGGGGGTTTGCCGTACATGAAGATGCCCACGCGGTAGATGCGGCTGGCCATCCAGATGGTGCCCACGAAGGTGGCCATCACGAGCAGCCATGACAGGGCCAGTTGCCAGATGGCGACCTCGGTGAGGGCGGAGCGCAAAACCATGAGGATGGGGGCGAAGAATGGGATGAACGACAGCGCAGTGGACAGCGTGCCGTTGGGCGCTTCGATGACGACGCCAATAACCAGCAGCGGGATGAGCAGCGGGATGAACACGGGGTACATGAGGCTCTGGGCATCTTGCACGCGCTCGACCGCAGACCCGACCGCAGCGAAGAGGCTGGCGTAGAGCAGATAGCCCGCCACGAAGAACAGGAGCGTCCACACCAGGAGCGAGAGCGGCAGCGACGGGATGGTGATGCCTGCGGCTTCGAGCGCGGCTTGTTGCGACGCATCGGGGGCGAGATCGTAGGCGGCGGGATCCATGAACAGCATGAAGATGGGTCCGGCGGCGGCCAGGGCCCCGCTTACAAGTGCGCCCCAGGTGACCATCTGCACGAGTCCCATTGCGCCGATGCCCAGCACTTTGCCCATGAGCAACTCGAACGGACGCACGGAGGAGACGACGATTTCGACCACGCGCGAGCTTTTCTCGGCGATGACGCCCTGCATGACGTACTGCCCATAGATGAACACGGCGAAGTAGATCACAAAGGCCAGCATGTAGCCGATGGCCGAGTAGATGAGCGTGGCATCGGCCTGATCGCCCTGTTCGGTGATGCGGCGCATCTCCAATGAGGGCGACGCCGCTAGGATCGACTCGACGGCGTCGGGCACGTCTTCGTTAGCCAGACGCACATCGCGCACGGCCCGCTCTACGACGTTTTGGATCCGATTCTGCGTGCCGAGTCCGCCTCCACTGCTGCGATAGAACGAGGCCATGCCTTCGCCTTGCAGAAGCGTTTCGGGGAGCACCAGGTAGCCGCTGTAGACCTCAGCCCGTACCGAATCAGCAAGGGCTTCTTGGCTTGTGTTGGCAGGCACAAACGTGAAACTGCTGGACTGCTCCTGCAGGTGCGGAAGAAGCTGTTCGGTGGCATCGACCACGGCCACGGGCGGTTCGTCACCGCTATCGGCCGCAAAGAAGGTGAGCAGTCCGGGCAGCGCAAACAGGGCAACAATGCCTATGGGCGCCAGTAGTGTGGCGAGCACGAATGCTTTAGACCGCACACGGCGCCAGAACTCACTTTTGAGGATGATCCAGATGGGATGCATAGGATAGCGTTTCGTTCAAAAGAAGCGATAGCGCACAACGATCGGAGCTCGCTACGCCGCAGCAGCTTGGGCGGCATTGGCCTCGCCGACCACCTCCACAAAGATCTCGCTGAGTGGGGGCTCGGTGCGCTCAAAGTGATGCAGTTCGTCAACGGTGTCGAGGGCGGCTTGCAGCACACGGCGGGCGGGCGTTTCGTTAAGCAGACGCATTTCGGCGCGGTGGGCGCTGCGCGCATGCACACGAACGGCGCCTTCAGATTCAAGGTCGTCGATGAAGGCATCCGAGCCGTCGAAGCGGACGATGACGGTGTTGGTGCCAAAGCGCTGCTTCACCTCGCGCAGATCGCCGTTGAGTACGACCTGTCCGTTGGCCATGAGGCAGATATCGTCGCAGAGCTGCTCCACCTGCTCCATTCGATGCGAGGCAAACAGGATGGTGCGGTCGGTGCGGCGCAGCTCCAGAATAATGTCGCGCAGCACATCGGAGTTGATGGGGTCGAGTCCGCTAAACGGCTCGTCGAAGATGAGCAGTTGCGGGTCGTGCAGCAGCGTAGCGATGAACTGTACCTTCTGCTGCATTCCTTTAGAGAGCTCATCGGTCTTCTTGTCGACCCAGTCGAGCGCACTGAAGCGCTCCAGCCAGTGGTGTACGCGCTCGGTGGCGGCATCGGCAGAGAGGCCCTTGAGCTGCCCCAGGTAGACGAGTTGCTCCTTGACGCGCAGGTCCGGGTAGAGGCCACGCTCCTCAGGCAGATAGCCCATGCGCCGCTGACTCCACGGTCCTACGGGACGCTCATCGTAGCGCACGGCCCCTGAATCGGGCTGTGTGATGTGCGTAATCATGCGCAGCGTCGAGGTCTTACCCGCGCCATTGGGTCCCAGCAACCCAAGAATGCGTCCGGGGGCGGCAGCAAACGACACGTCGTGCACGGCCTTCGTATCTCCATAGGCTTTATGCACATGGTCGACAGAAAGGGTGGGCATGATGAGAAGCAACTACGGGTGGGAAACTACGATGAAGCCACGGTCATACTAAGCATTGAATCTGCTTGATGCAAACCGTTTTTGGGTGCATACCTGTTCTGCATAATAGCCGCCACGTTCTCTCTCACGTTGCAGTAGGCGGTTCTTAGCGTGCGTTGTGTGCGTTCGTTTCTCATCAGGCATTTCTGTGCCTGTTTTCTTCTTGTTTCTGGTGTCGTGCCCATGCGTCTCCCTGCTTTGTCTTTGTCCCTTCGAAGCTATGTAGGTCTTCTCGGCGGACTCTGTCTGCTTGCGGGCTGTGCAGCCTTGCAGGGCAGCGTGAGCAACGAAGTCGATGTGGCAGCCCATTTCCTGCCCACCACGCGCTCGGTTGCGTCCTTCGACAGCTTACAGCACGTATCTGTCGTCTCTAACGATGACGGGCGGCTCAAGCTGGAGAGCGAGCGGGCATTCGGCGACCTATGGGTCGACTGGTCTGCGCGCCACCGGCAGACGCAAGGCCCCGAGCTATACGAAACGCGCCGCTTTTCCAGCTTTGCCACGCTCTGGGGACGCGAGTTCCGGCTTGCGTCTCTGAATCGACGTACGCCGCTGGATGCGTATCCCTCTGATCGGGCCCGCGCTACGATTCAGCAGGAGGTCGACTCGCTCCACCAAGACGCCATTCGCATTGACGTGTATCTGTATGTGCCGGAGCGCGTCAGCGAAGCGTTTCAATACACCAGCATCCGCCATATGGACGCGCGCGCCTTCCTGCGCGTTGATGAAAGCCCGACCGAGTATGCTCCCACACAGGTAGCCACCGACATCGTCCGGTACACCTCACGCAGTGGCCAGGGAGTGTTCTACCGCCGAAACACATTGATTTTCGCACGCCAACCTGAGGATGACATCGATATTTTGGCGGATGCGCAGCGCCTCACGTTGTACGTGCGCTCCGTTTCGTTCCCCCGCGCCCATCTCCAGTTTTCGTGGGAGCAGGACGTGTCGAGTAGATAACGATAACAAAAATCTGACAGGTCTCCAAAGACCTGTCAGATCTATTCTGGATTCACTTTCATTTCGGGTAGTGGATACAGGTTAAGTGATCGCTCTCCTGATAAAAATCTTTCCTGGGGCGAACGGTCCCCCGTTCGCCTACGCCCATCCCGCCGCAGAGCCCGAAACGAAGGTAGGGCAGGAATGGGGAATATGAAACCTTGTACTCCCCTTATCTCATAACTTACTCCCCGTCACGCACGACCGTGAGCGTCACGTTGCGTTCTACGGATGCCCCGCTCACTTCGTCGGTGATGCGCACCGTAAGAGTCACGTTCTCGTTTTCAGCAGCGTCTTCCCACGCCGCTACGTCCAGCAAGAACAGTTCGTTTGTGCGGCGCTGCGTAGTTTCGTTTGTCGTCGTCGTGGTGGTTTGCAACTCCTCATCACCACGCACCCACCGTGCCACGCCGCCACGCGGCTGCACGCGGTCTACGTTCAGGTCTACCGTGTAACGTGATCGATCGTTCTCATCAAACATGAGGTGGTACACCTCGAAGTAGATGCCAAGGGGCGTGTCTTCATGGACGTCCTCACGCGGATATGGGGGAAGCGCCCTACCGTCCATGCCTTCAGCAAGTGCATCCGGGTCGGCCTCCACCAGCTTTACATCGCTCATTTCAATGGAGGATGCGTCGTTGCTCAACTGCGCGAGTGTGTCGATGCGTGCGGTAGAGCGCCGGAGCAACAGATTTCCCGCAGATTCAGCGTCCTCGCCCAGACGCTGGTCCCACTGCACACCCAGGTGGAACGGCGTTTTATCTGAGCGAATGGCAAGCGTTTGTGCAGGAAGCCAGTTGCTCTCCACAGACTCCGGCACACGCGCTTGCCTGTTGGCCTGGAGCGCCGTGCGGTGTTCACTGTCTTCAAGACGCGTGCTTGCGATGATGCGCGAAGCGCCTGGTATCGACTCGGCATCAATTTCCATGTCTTCGACGTCCAGTGCATCGGCATTGATAGCCGTGCGGGGATCAAGCAAATCGGATGGAGCCGTCCAGTAGATTTCGGTGCGCGTGGTGCCATCGTCTTCCAGAAACCGGGCCCACCGCGTCTGCACATCCAGATCAGGATAGCTGGCATCCACATTCGACTGCGCCGTGCCCACCGTTTCGCGACGTATACGCTTCAGCCGGTGGTCTTCCATCGTGTTGCGCTGGTTCACCTTTGTCGCCTGTTCGCCCGGAGTTGCGAAATTGATGCCGCCGCCTGTGTTGTAGTACGCAAGATAGTTTTCAACTTCAGCGTAGCGCCCCATGTACCGTGGATTGTACACCGAGAGCTGACGCAGCGCCACCTCCATGCTGCGCAGATACGCATAGGTGTTTGTGCTGCGCCCGGTAAAATTGCGCCGGATGTGCCGTGGAATCATATCGGTCACGGTACCGAGTTCGTACGCATCTCCTTCGTCAGACTCCAGGAAGAGGAAGTGTGCTTCAGTGCCCAGGTCGTCGTATTCCCAGTAGATGCCCGGCGAGAAGTCAAATGATGTGACGTTGGTCTGGCGCCGAATAATTTCGCGCTGTATGATAGGGTAATCGGCAAACGTCACTTCAAGCGTAATGGGCGGCGGCCCAAGCCGGATGTGCACCCGGCCGCGTGCGTCGATGTATCCGTCGTGCATGTATGACGCACGTGTATCCGCAACACGCGAGAGATGCTCCACAAGCCGCTCGTTTGATGCACTTGCTACGCTTCGGTCTTGCTTGCGCCACCATGCAGCAAGGATTTCACCAGCAGACTCGTTTAGCGTTAGTTCGGAGCGGTGGTGGATGGGGCGACTTGGATCCAGTCCGATACGACGCTTTATGTCATCGGGCAAGACAAATGCGGTTTCGAGCACATGCTGCCGCACAGCTTCACGTATCGGTTCGGGGAACGTACTTGTGCGTCCCGCCCGCTCAATGAGCGTCAAGTAGGTCTGAGCCGCAACGCCCTGATAGTCCAGCGTATTGGTCTCAAAGGTGGCGCGCACGAATGCATTGGCAATGCGGCTCCAGGCTGCCGATTCTTCGTCGAGGCTACGCAGGGTTCGATGCCAGATATGCAGCGCATTTCGTGCGGTATGTGCTTGCAGGAGCGACTCCCCCAGCCAGTACCCGATCGCATCATGATCGGACACGACGTATCCGGCCTCCTGCTGAAACAGGGGGAGGAGCAGCTCAATGCTGCTTCCGTAATCGCCGCGCTTTGCCGCCTCAACGCCCAGTGTGGCCACCGAGTCATCAATGCGCAATTCGGCTACGTTCGTGAGGGGCTCTTGCGCCTGACTGGTTTTAGGCGGCACCACCCCCCCAAGGATAGCAGCCGCTATCCCCATCTGAAGAAGAACCGTAATGCGTTGTATCCACGTGTTACTCATGGTCCTGTCGTTGTTTTGGCCGTGCCATCTAATACCAACGCGACGAGTAGAGATGATCCTATCAACTCTTGCGCGCTGTGTGCAGCGATAGGAACGTAAAAAAATTCTTTACGCTGTATACATATTTTATATACTCATCGTAGCAAGTCGTTTCGATAGGCGATGTCACAAGCTTTTACCCTCAGCCCTGAGCATCGGATAGAAGTGAGTGGTCGGAATCTCTTTGCGGATTCTGCTGGGCAGGCATTCTCCCCATCGTTTGGGGGATCAGTACCTTCTACAATTGAGCTTATGCCCCCCAACGACGACGGCCCCCTCCCCGAACATGGGAGCGGGCCGCTGTCTCTCGCAGAACAAGTCTGGAGAAAACCAGATGCTCAGTTTATGCTGAGCTGTGCCATGAAGCGTCAGTTAGGGCAAATTAGCTCCGTGGGCGCATCCGAGGGCAGTTCCGTCGGAAGGTTCGGGTTATTGTTACGCTCGGCGAGCGTGATCGGCAGGAACTGCCAGAGCGTTTCATCTGCGTTATCGAGATGCCAGCCGTGCATGTCCAGATCGAGCCCTTGCGCATTAAGGTCACATGCAGAGGCCCGGCGCTGATCGATCAGGCGGATGCCGGTCGTGAACAGCTCCTTATCACGCTCCATAAAGATGGTATTCAGCCCATCATAATCGCCGGATTCAAGCGCTGGAATGCCGTGCGAGTCGCGCACTTCGTTGATAAGTGCAAGCGGATCGCCCGATCCGCCACGCTCAGCAGCTTCCGCGCGAATCAGATTCATCTCTTGCCAGGTGATGAAGTTAATGTTCGCTCCCGGGTCCGGGTAGCGTCCCTGAATCGGAAGCACTGGTGTATCTCCAACGGAGAGGTTCACCGGGAAGCGGAGTGGGTGGACAGCGCCTCGGTTAGCAAGCCCGTCTTCCGTCACTTCGCCCGAGTCAATCGTATAGCTCGCAACATCGGGATCGAGCACCGGAATCCGGCTGGACTCGGCTGCTTCGTAGTCTTCATTCAGATAATCAGGACTGTAGAAGAACCGGGGGGCGGGCACGGTCTGTGCGCGTCCAACGCCGCCCTCGACATCCCAGAGGTTGGACTGGTTTCCAGCACGATCCACGTACTGGTTCTGGAAGGCGGGATCGCCCGGTGCCAGACCACTTTCGGCCAGCGTAGCGGCCTGACCAGGATTATTCCGGAAAAGCGCGATACGCGCCTTCACCGAGTTAATGACCTTGGTCTGGTACTCCGATGCAAACGGAAGCGCAGCATCAAACTTCTGAATCGCCAGGTTATACATTTCTTCTGACGGGGTGAACTCGGCGCGCTCCGTGTCAGCGGGGCTGTTGAGGGCCGAAATCACACCGCCCCCCTCGAGTTGCGTTCTGCCAAAGTATGTGGCCCAGTAATAGCGCGCAAGGCCGCCATGAAAGTTACCGGCAAAGTTTGCAGCAATCCACCGGGAATCGTCGGTACCGCCAAAGGCTTCTGCTCCAAGCCCTTCGGCCCGTCGAAGCAGGTCGTCAGCCAGGAATCGATACTGACCCAGGTGGTTCTGCGTACCATCCACTGAGTTGTTATTCAACGGGTTGGTTGCAGCCGGAAACGCCTGCATCAGATCGCGGAACGTGGGGAACGTAGCGCCACCGCCGTTGGCTCCGCCAAAGATAAACTGGTCGGACATCAGGCTGGCTTGCACCGTAATGTTATCCTGCACATTGTTGCTTCGTGCACGAATGCCATTGATGATGAAATCGACCTGATCAGGGCTGGTTAGCGCTTCATCGCCTGCGCTGTCGATGGGATCTGTTGTATCCTCAACGACAGAGTCACAAGCGGTAAGGCTTGCAAGCAGCACAAAGGCTGCGAGGAAAGAGAGTAGTCGTATACGTTTCATATCCAAATCGGTTGGTACAGAGGAATGCTTGGTCAGTCGACAAGCGTCGGTGCCGCACCGGTTGTACGGCACCGGAAACGCCCATCAGATTTAGGCTTCTGGGGAGAAGCGCTTTAGAAGCCAAGCGTGACACTCACCTGGAATTGACGCGACTGGGGTAGCGTCAGGAAGTCCTGGTTACGAATCAGGCCCGTAGATCCGTCAAAGTTCACCTCAGGGTCAGGACCCGAGTACTTGGTGAACGTGAACAGATTGCGACCAGCAAGCCCCACCGTAAAGTTGTTGATGGGGGTAGCTCCTGCAGCGTTCTGCAGCAGATCCGTGAAGTTGTAACGGAGCGAAATCTCGCGCAGCTTGAGCCAATCGGCATCTTCGACGAAGTTCGAGTCGAAGTTCGTGTTCGTACGAGCGTAGCGTTCGGCTACGTCAATGTACTCAGCCGTGCCCGGCGTAAGCTGATCCAACTGAGCTGCCAGCTCATTGCGGATCGGATAGCCACCCGTACCGGCGCCAAAGGCTGCGGTGCTGTTCAGCACCTGATGGCCTACTGCATATTCAGCAAATGCGCTAAAGCTCAGGTCTTCAAACAGCGTCGCGTTGAGGCGAACGCCACCGGTGTGCTTCGGAATCGGCTGGCCAACTTCTTGACGCGTACCAACTTCCGGCCCAATATACTCGCCGTCGTCGTTGAAGCGAGCACCAACGATTGGCGGCAGGAAGAATGCCTGACGGGGCAGTCCGGGCTTCAACACGTTCGCGTTGAATCCACCAAAGATTTCTTCACGATCGGGCCCCAGGTCCTGGACTTCCGTCCACTGGTAGCCATAGGTCACGTCTAAGTCAATACGTGCCGTTTCCGAAAGAATCGGTGTAAGACCCACTGTCAGCTCTACGCCCTGGCTTTCGATGCTTCCCACGTTTGAGGGAAGGGCCTGGAAGCCGAAGCCCGTGGAGGAAGCCAACGGAGCATTAATGATCGAGTCATTGGCCCAGTTGTACCAGTACGTTCCCTGGAAGGAGTAGCGATCGTTGAGATCGGCATCAATGCCGAGCTCCATTTCACGCACCCGTTCCGGCACGATGTCCGGGTTCCCCACCGAGCTAATTGACGCGCCTGCGCCAAAGTCGGCTACCGTCGCTTCAAAGCGCAGCGGTTCGCCATCGAGGACTCCTGGCAGCGATCCGGTCTCTCCGTATGCAGCACGCACAGCCAGGTAGCTCAGCGCGCTGGGTACGAAGTCGAAGTTCGAGAGCGTAACCGAGCCGGTCACGCTTGGGTAGAACACGTCTGATACGTTCGCGCCAAGCGCAGTGGACACATCGCGGCGCAGCATACCTGTCAGCGTATACGTATCATCGTACACAAGCTCTTGCTGCACAAACAGCCCACTGGTACGCACATTCGTGAGCCCCTCTCCAATGCTGAAGAGTTCGTCACCCGCACCAATGTCAGTGATCAACTGGTTCCCAAATCCACGCGTTGTGCTGAACGACGTACGACGCGTAATGTCGGTGTACTGCCCGCCAACAAGGGTCGTGGCTTGCAGGTCAGGCACAATGCCGTAGCTGTATGTAGCTTGGGCATCGAAGTTATAGTTGTCGTTCTGGCGAATGAAAATGTTGCGCTCGCCATCGGTACCAATACCAGCGTACACGAACCCAGGCGGAAGCGTGCGGTCCTGACGACGCGCCGAGCTATCAAACCCACCGGTTGCCTGCAGCGACAGATTTTCAATCGGCGACCACGTGGCACGCAGCGAACCGTTGAAGCGATTCACTTTCTGCACATCGTTCAGGTTCGCAATAGCCAGGCTATCGGTAAAGTTGTAAGACGCTGGGAGCAGCAGCGTATTGCCGAGCCATCCCTGCACGTTGTTATCATTGTCAGGACGTTGGAGGGCATTCAGCGTGTAGCCTGCGCTGGCGCGGATTGAGAACTCATCGCTCGGGAAGGCCTCGAAGTTGGCGCGCATATTCGTGCGCTCGCCTTCGTTGTTCTCGATGGTGCCTTCATTGAGGCGATGATTGACGGACGCATAGAAGCGCGCAAATTCTGCACCGCCCGAGACGGCTACCTGGTGGTCCTGCAGTGACCCTGTTTCGAAGAGCGCATTCGCGTCATCGGCCGTCACATGGTTGCGGTCCGAGTACTCACGGTTCTGCTCGCTCCATCCGGCGGTACCACGGTACTCAACGTTGACAGTCGGTTCGTTCGAGAAGGAACCCGTCTTGGTGGTAATGAGCACCACGCCGTTCGAGCCATCCGTTCCGTAGATCGCTGCACCAGCGGGACCACGAATGATGTCGATATTGGCAATGTCGGACGGGTTAAGGTCGGCCAGTGGTGAAACACCCTGCCCTCCTGCGCCAAATCCAACAACCTCATTATTGTCGACACGCGTACCGTCGATGTAGATCGCAGGCTGGCCGTCGCCGCCCAGTCCACCACCGCCACGCACGTTAAAGCGAATGCCACTTCCGATATTTCCAGAGGAAGCACTGGCGCTTACGCCTGCAACATTGCCGCTAATCAGCTGCGACACATTGTCGAAGCTGGCATTTTCTGCGATATCGTCGGCGTTAACGCGTCCGACGGAGACTTGGCTGCGGGTGCGGTCTTGGCTGAGACCAAGGCCGGTAACCGTAACCTGACCCAGTTGCTCAGCAGACACTTCGAGCGTAAAGTCAGCGGTAACCGTCTCTCCGGCAGTCACTTCTACATCGCGTTCAATGGGGCTGTACCCTACGAAGGTAACCGAAAGCGTGTAGGTGCCGGGTTCGACGCTAACCGTGTACTCTCCGTTAGCATCAGTAGCAGCACCAACACCGATGGATGGAATCTGCACCGTGGCGCCGGGGAGCGGTTCGTCTGTTTCACCGTCCGTCACCGTGCCAGTGATGGTTCCATCCTGTGCAAATACGAGACCGGGTGCTAACAAGAGCACCGCCAACCCGCACAGGAGTCTGGTAACTATTTTTTTCATGATGTAAAAATCCTCTGTCTAACCGAAAAACGATGGATGCGCAGCCGTTAGTGCTGCGGAAATACAAACACAAGATCCGCGGACTTTGCAGAATGCCAAGACAAAATATCAAGGTTTATTCTGATTGCCGGATTTTACTTGTGCAAGCATGTGGGGCTTTGCGTTCAAATGTCCGGGGGTGTATCACAACAGCCATGCTGTTCACGATGGTTGGGTGTATGTGTCTCGCAACGCACATATAGCTACCATTGTAGCCACGATGCGTGACGAGTACAGAGCCCGTTACCGTTTGCAGCTTGCCATCCTTGGTGGTAAGAAACCGGATCAGCCTCCCTATCACAATGTTGTACTCAGTCGTACACAATGTCACATATGGTGCTTCATACACGGCACAAGGCTAATAAACCGTGCTGTGCCTGAAGCGATTGCATGTAGTAACATATCAGCGCCGCCCAATTGTAGCTTCCTGCTTCTCAAGCCTGTAGGGCTCTGTCAGGAAAGGACTTGGTGCAGGCACCATGTACGTTGTAGTGTACATGTATTTCGTTACAGGAAAGTCAATATAACACTTGTATCACTCTCCTTTCCATGTGATTTAGGGCTGCAACGCTGTCGCATAACCACAGTGTTGCGCACATGTGACCCTCATGCTAAGAAGCAATGCACTCGTTGTCAAGGATTGGTATGTATCCACTCTCGCCTAAAGGGGGATGTATACATGCTTTCACGTTTACCGAGCACTTAGTTCACGCTCAATTCTTCTCGTGATTCTTCTCGTGCTCCGTTTACGCACAGAGGTATGGACATATGGGGGAGTAAGCGATCCCCTCCGCTTTCTATCCATCTATTCGCTCTCACCAAAGACGAACTCGTTTCCTCGGCCACTTCGCATTGCCCCACGACCGACCAACGTTCTCTCCACCGTCTCCTATCTATCGCTTAGATCAAGATAGTGAACTAAAAAGCAGGGCGGCCTCCTGGATAGTGGAGGCCGCCCTGCTGTGATACGTGGTGCGTGTGTGTCAGTTTGTGTTAGAAGTTCGGATTCGGCTCCGTCTCGGCTCGTGTAAGCTGCAACCACTGTGCGGTCGACTGGCCACCAACTTGATCCTTCAGGTGCCATTCGACCACATCCATCCGGCGCTGGTCGGGGAGACGGTGCCCCGTGGCGAACAGCGTACGATCCCGCTCAACGGCGAGCCGCTCCATATCGATATCGCTGAGATCGCTAAGATCGAAGCTGGCCCGAACGGTATTCACCAGTTCGAGAGCAGACTCGCCTCCAGCATCATAGCCACGCAGTTCGAGTTCGGCACGGATCAAGAAGAGCTCCTGCCAGCTCACAAACGGCATGTCGGTGCGCTGCTCCCACTTGCCTTGGCCCCACTCGACGATATTTTCGGCAGCGCTCTCTCCGATAGAATTGGCTTCCCCATTGGGCTGCCAGGTATCAAAAATCGTAGGAAAGAGATCGTCTCCGAGGGCTGCATTCTGCAGGTTCTCTGGGAGCGCACCAAATCCGCCCAGGGTTGTCCCTCCGTCATTAATAACGGTGAGCGGGATGCGGCTCAGCTCAGCTGGATTGTTGGCAACCGTCTCAATGTGGCTTCGGGCCACGAGTTCGCCGGTTTCTTCGTCAGCCACGCGGTAGCTCTGCGACGGGTCTGGGGAGCGCGTGGCAAGCTGATTGAAATTCCCATCTTGCACTGCCAGCTGCAGGCGTCCGGCCCCTGCCTGAAAGTGGTAGTCATTTCCCGTATTCAGGTCGTAGGATACGTCCCACGACTCGCCCTGCTGAAGTCCTTCGCGGGCGTACGCGGCCGCCGCTTCAAGCGCTTCTTGCCCTTGAAAGCCACCCGAATCTTGAAAGTCGTGGGTGCCAGCGTAAAGCGCTGCCCGTGCGCGCGCCGATTGGATCTGGCGCTGTTGCAGGCCACTCTCCAGGGCTTCGGCCTGTGCCAGCGCAGCAGCGTACTTGTTCTCAGCTTGCTGGTAGAGTTCAGGCGATGGAATAAACGCGGAGGTATCGATGGTAGCGCCGCCCCGGCGCGGGTCATCCGGATCCCCAAAGTACGTGGCAAGGTAGTAGCGGGCGTTTGCGCCATGCACGTTGGCGACGAGGCGAACCTGTTCTTCCGAAGCCGTAGCTGACGGATCCGACAGGTCAAACCGCTCATCTTCTTCCACACGACGCAAGAGGTCGTCCGCCAAGAACCGGTATTCCTGAAGGTCATTCAGTGCGCCGGTGATACTGTTGTTGTCGTCTGCAATGATGCCCGCATCAAGCTGCGCAAACGTTGGGAAGGTGGCATCTCCATTAATCCCAAAACGGAACTCATCGGAGAGTCCGTCGGCAAGATCCGTTACGCCGGAATGCGAATCGGCCCACTGGGCTTCGACACCCGTAATGAGAAACTCAGCCTCGGCCGGATCACTAAACTGGTCGCTTCCCGCCTCGTCAACCGGCTGGTCAACGTTCGCTACGAATGAGTCGCAGGCGGTAAACGTTACGGCGAAGATTAAAGCGGCGCTGAGCGCCGAAAGGCGTTTAAGTGTAGTTCGGTAACTACTCATAGGTTAATTCAAGCTGTGCGTTAAAAACATGGAGGCAAGTGGTGGATCAGGAAACGGGGAGTGGGGCGGTCTCTCCCACTCCCCATGCGGTTGACTTAGATACCAACCTGAAGGGTGAACGTGTACTCCCGCGGATTCTGCAGCGTGAGAAAGTCCTGTCCACGCGTTACACCTCGCGAGCCACTGAAGTTGACTTCCGGGTCGGGGCCAATGTCGTAGCTCGTGATTGTGAAGAGATTCGATGCCGAAAACCCGAGCGTGAAGCTTCGCACCTGGTCCGTTCCGGTTACTGAACTGAGCAGGTCGGATGCGTCGTACCGCACGCCAACGGAGCGGAGCTTCAGGAAGTCAGCATCTTGCAGGAAGTTATCAATTTCGCCACTTCCGGCTCCGGGGTTGGTCCGTGCCAGGGCATTTGCAACCGACCGATACTCGTCCGTGCCAGGCTGGAGTCCGGAAAGTTCCTGGGAAAGCTCATTTCGCTGCGCATTCGCGCCAATCAGCGTCAGGAAGCGCGCTGTGCTTCCGTACGTTTGATGCCCCAGCTGGTACTCGGCCTGCGCGTTAATCTGCAGGTCTTCAAAGACGGTTGCCGAGAGCCCAAATCCACCGAAGTGGTCGGGCACCGGGTTTCCAAGCTCAATGTTCTCATTGCCAATGTCGGGGCCAAGATACGTTCCATCATCAGCAAACCGTGCTCCGTTCACTTTCGGACCGTAGAAGCTAAAGGGGGCAAGGCCTTCCCGAATCACGTTGCGCTGGAAGCCTCCGAAGATGGTTTCACCACCAAGCTCGCGCACCTCTCGGTCTCGGTAGCTGTAGTTGGCATTCAGGTTGAGCGAGTGCTGTTCGGTCTGCAGCACCGTCACGCCAAGATCCATCTCAATGCCCTGTGCAAAGATCTCACCGACGTTGCGGGGCACGGTCTGGTTGCCGAACCCAGTCGACGGAGCGACCTGGAAGTTCACGATCGAGTCTTCCGTGCTTTGGCGGTAGTAGGTAAACGAGAGGGAGTATCGCTCATTGATGCCGAGGTCGAACCCACCCTCAATCTCATTCACCTGCTCCAGGCTCAGATCGGGGTTTCCGACGTTGCCAATCGTTGCGCCCGTTCCAAAGCCACTGGACTGCCCATTGAAGCGCACCAGTTCGCCGTCAACCAAGTTGGGCAGCGAGCCGGACTGTCCCCAGGAAGCACGCACGTTGAGGCGGCTCACGATGTCGGGGAGGAAATCGCCAATCTGGGCGGAGGCGCGGGCTGCTGGATACCACTCCTTAAACGAGCCCGTTTCTCCACCAACGAGGCGCGTAGACCAGTCGCGGCGCACGGAGAACTCAAGCGAGTAGCGGTCCAGGAATTCGAGCTGTTGGCGCCCGATGATTCCGGCGCTACGCTCGTTCGAAAGCCCCTCGCCGATCGCATCAAGCTGCGTGCCGGCGCCGATGTCTCGGATCAGATCTGTGCCAATCTCTGATGATGTCGCGTTCACGAACCGGTCTGACTCCGTAAAGAGCTGGGTACCAGCTGTCGTCGTGGCACTCACATTAGACGTAAGGTCATAATCGTACGTGGCTGTGAGGTCAGCGTTAAAGCGGCGCCGGTCGGAGTCGAGCGCATTTCGCTCCCCTCCAGAGGACGGGTAAATACCTGCGTACTGATTCGGCCACGTCTGGTCATTGCGCCGGGCCGTAATGTCGGCTCCGCCCTGCGCGCGAAGCGTGAGCCCCGAAACAGCTTCAGGGTTGTAGGTAAGCTGCACCGACTGCTGAAACTTACGCACCCGCTGCTGATCGTCAATTGCAAAGAAGGCTGAGCTATCGCGCTCTGTGAAAGCACCAAACGGGGCATCCAGCGCAAGGGCTCCAAGCACACCAAAGATGTTGTTATCGGCCTGAGGGCGGGTGTAGTAATTGAACGCCAGCGTAGAGCGACTGCTCACCGTAAACGACTCGGTAGGTCGTGCCTCAATATTGGCGTTTATGTTGTTACGCTGTCCCTCTCCCGTCGGAAAGATGCTTTCCGTATCTCGGTGCGAGTAGGCAAGACGGTAGTTGACATCCTCAAAGGATCCGGAAACGTTCACCCGGTGTCCCTGAATGGCCCCTCTACGATGAATGTTATTGAGGCGATCTGCGGTCGGGTAAATGTCGCCGTTATAGTCTTTCTGCTTTACTGCCGACCCCAGGGTGCCTTGATAACCCACCTGGAGGTCTTGACCTTGCTGTCCGCTCTTCGTCTCGATCAGCACAACGCCATCGGTGCCGTCGGTCCCATACAGCGAGGTAGCCGCCGGACCCTTCAAGATGTTGATCGACTCGATATTGTTCGGGTCAAGGTCCGCCAAGGGTGAGCCCGTTGGCTGCCCCCCGACGCCAAATCCAGTTGCTGGATCCTGTGCGATACGCGTGCCATCCACAAAAATGAGCGGCTGGCCATCGCTGTTAAGGCTTACCCCGCCTCGTACGTCGAAGCGCAGTCCTGCGCCCACGTTACCAGACGCACGGGATATCGTGACTCCTGAGGTTCGCCCTTGCAGGAGGTCAGTTACATTTTCAAACTCCGACGTTTCGCTGAGCTCGCCCGCGTCGATGCTCGATACGGACACATTGGCCTCTCCTCGCGTCTGTTCGACGCCGAGCCCGGTTACGACAACCTCTTCAAGCTGCGCTGCATCGGGAAGCAGTTCAACATTCAACTCAGCAACCGATCCTGCCGCAACTTGCACAGAGGTTTGCTCCACCTGATACCCGATGAAGCTGACCCGCACCTCGTATTCGCCGACCGGGATGTCTTCAAGCGTGTACGTTCCGTCGACTCCGGACGCAACGCCGGTTCCAAGCTCAGATATTTCGATGTTCGCCCCGGGAAGGGGCTCCCCGGTTTCTCCATCTGTTATCGTACCGCTAATGGTTCCCTCCTGTGCAAATACAAGCCCGGGTGCTAAAAGCAGCACCGCAAGCCCGCACAAGAGCCGCGTAGCTAATGTGTTCATGAATCCGTTCTGTGTCTGACTAAAAATGGGTGAGCAGTAGCGGGGTTGCCTACTGTTCATGAGCACCGTGCCATCAGGAACGCAAGAGCATGCACACAGAAGACCCGCCTTGATACTTCTTCTGGATTGCTCTTTACACGCGTTTCTGTAGAGGGCCCCTCCATTCTGTTACGGAGAGGATGCTATCTTCCCGTACTCGAGCCCGCACAGGACACGAGATACTTTGGCAGTGTCATACGCAACCAATGCAGCACGACGTACTGACCCAAGTGGGAAAGGTGGGCAGTTTGGTGTAGCCCATTTTGACTATGCAACGAAGTGTCTGGGCGCGTTTCATCCGTGGTTATGTCCCAATTGCTTCGTCACTAATCCAGCTTCCCTGTATGTTGCTCAGGATAACTGGCCTACGATGCTGGGATACTTCAACGTTATGGAAGTATTGCGCTCATGTGGCGTTTACGCTAAGAGGTGATACATACGTTTTCAAGTCAATGACCGGCTGGCCTCCCCAATATAAAGAACTTAAACCTAATGTTTGTATTTATTTAACATAATTCAGGTTCTAACCTACAGGGCCTTCATTTTGAGTGAAGTTGAAATGTGAGTGACCGGCCTGACGAGTGCATGTATTATGAGGGTGTTGTACCCTGCAACTGAGATCAACGGAATAATTGAGGATATGTGTTGAGGAGTTGTCTTCTCGGGGCTCTTTTTCTAATGAGAGCGGCACGGTTGTTTTTACATAAGCGCCCCCTGGCACGTCATAAATAAATAAGTGTCGCGTACAGAAAATAGATACTTAGCCCAATAATGTCGTTCAGCGTGGTCACAAACGGGCCCATTGCGCTGGCAGGGTCAATGCCGAGCCATTTCAGAGCGAACGGCACCAGCGCGCCGTTAGTCGTTGCTACCAGAATCACGGTGAGCATGGTCGACGCCAATGTGGCAACCAGAAGCTGCACATGCCCCACATTCAGCACAGCAACCGCGCTGCAAAGGAGCAGAGACAGAACGATTCCGTTGAGGAGCGCAACGCCCATCTCTTTCAGAATGCGGCGCCCCAGGTCGTCCATCCAGATGTCGCCCGAAGAAAGGCCTTGCACAGCAATAGCCGCGCTTTGCACCGCGACATTGCCCCCCATCGCTGTTACAATGGGAATAAAAGTGGCTAACACCACCGCTTGCTCCAGAGCAACCTCAAACCCCCCGATCACAGACCCCGAAAGTCCGGCGCCAAATAGTCCCACAAGCAGCCAGGGGAGCCGCCCCCGGCTCACGGCCCACACGGTGTCGTCGGGCTGCTCGATGCCCGAGCCCCCGCTCATGATCTGAATGTCTTCTTCGGCCTCCTCCCGAATCACATCAACAACGTCGTCAATGGTGATGCGCCCGACCATTCCGCCAGTGGCATCGACCACCGGGAGCGATACCAGGTCGTAGCGCTCCATGATACGTGCAACCTCTTCGCGGTCCATGTCGGTGCCCACGGTGATAACGTCGCGGTCCATGACCGTGTGCACGGGCCGGTCGGCAGGAGCCAGCATCAGGTCTTTGAGCGAGACGACCCCTTCGAGCTGGTCGTTGGCTCCGACGACGAACACCGCGTAGATGTCATCGATATCGGAGGCATGCTGACGCACAGCCTCAATGACACGCTCAAGCGTCCACTCGGGAGGAGCAGACACAAACTCGCGTGCCATGATGCCGCCTGCGCTCTCTTCATCGTACTCCAGCAGCGCAGCAACGTCGTGGGTATCAGCCAGATCGGGTAAGACGTGCAGCGCCTGGGCATCGCTCATATCGCTGAGCACGTCGGCGGCGTCGTCGGTGTCGAGCGCGTCGATAAGACGTCGCAGACGCTCGGGCTGCAGGGTGTGGAGCAGGTCGCGGCGCTGGCTGTCGCTCAGCTCCAGCAGGATCTCACTGGCCTGTGCATCGGGGAGCCAGCTAAACGCAGTGTGAGCCTGCTCGGCAGGCAGACGTGCCATGAGCAAGGCCAGGTCGGCGGGGTGCAAGTCGGCCGCCAGGTTCAACACCATGCCACGCTGCCCCGCTTCCACAAGAACAGAAACGTCGTCAACAAGCTGGGCGTCAAGGTCGAGTACGCCGGGGCGCTGCAGAGAGTCAGGCATGGCACACGGAGCCAGGTAGACGGGGATTGGTCATTCGGTGGCGGAGCGTGGGGCGGCATGTGCATCCAAGTACGCCGCCAGATCGATGTACGTACGGGGAGAGAGAGCCTCTGCGCGGCGGCGCCCCCAGTCGTTGGGAAGCGTTAGGTCCTGATCTTTCGTCCACAGACTCAAGCTATTACGTAGCATCTTGCGGCGCTGGTTGAAGGCCGCCCGCACAAGCGTGCGCATCCAATCAAAGTCGACATCAGGCTCATCATTAACCGCGTACGTGCAGCGCACGGCGGCGCTTGTCACGTTGGGCTGCGGCGTGAACACATGACGCGAGACGCTGAACAGGTACTCGGGGTTGGCATACAGCTGCATGAGTACGCTGAGGATGCCGTAGGCTTTTGTACGCGGCTCAGCCACCAGGCGCTCGGCTACCTCTTTCTGCATCGTAAGTACGGCTTCTTGCACCACTGCCCGCGCATCCAGCAAGACAAATAAGATCTGACTCGTCAAGTAGTACGGTGTGTTGCTAATAATGTACAGCGGGCCCCCTTTCTCTTCGGCCAGCGCGGCCCAATTTGCCTCCAATGCGTCGATTTCGCGGACATCTACGGCGGGTAGATGTTCGCCCAGATGCGCGACGGCTCGCTGGTCAATTTCAAGTGCCGTGAAGGTGTCGTAGCGCTCGCTCAGTAGCCCTGTAAGCGCCCCAGTGCCGGGCCCAATCTCGACGACGTGGGCATCGGGCGGTGCCTGCAACGCCCCCACAATCTTGCGAATCATGTTCGGGTCGTGCATAAAGTTCTGCCCGAGACTTTGCTTCGGACGAAATGGAGCGCGTTGAGCCATAGGCTAAACGGGTGGGTAGGTACAACAAAACCAGTGGGAAACACAGAGTCGCTTGTGCTACATCGCTTGTGCTATCGCACATGCGTACGGCGATTGCGTACGTAGTCTTCGAAGAGGAACGAGCCCAGATCGTCGAGCGAGGCGTAGTAGGCGCGGCCGTGGTTGGTTTCCGTCAGGTCGCGCACGAAGTCTTGCAACTGGGGGTTGCGCGCCAGCATAAATGTGGTGATCGTGATGCCCTCGCGGCGGCACATCATGCCCTGGTCGAGCACCTTGTTCACGATGCGCCGATCCAGCCCATACGCGTTGCGGTACATGCGTCCGTTTTCGATATGACAACTGGGCTTGCCATCCGTAATCATGAAGATCTGCTTGTTGCGGTTTTTGCGGCGGTGCAGAATATCGCGGGCACGCTGCAGCCCAGCGCGTGTATTGGTGTAGTACGGCCCCACTTCCAGATACGGCAGGTCTTTCAGGTCGACCTCCCACGCCTCGTTTCCAAACGCCACAATGTCGAGGGTGTCGTCGGGATAGCGCGTCTTGATGAGTTCAGCCAGTGCCAGTGCGGTCTTTCGAGCCGGTGTGATACGATCTTCGCCGTAGAGCACCATTGAGTGCGACAGGTCGATCATGAGCACCGTAGCCATGGTCGACTGGTGGTCCGTTTCATGCACGCGGAAGTCATCCTCACTCAGGTGCCAGTCGGATCCAATGCCACTCCGCCGAAACGCATTCGAGAGCGTGCCCGTCACGTCGAGCCGGTTGATGCTATCGCCAAAGGCCCAGCGCCGCGTCTCAGGCAGCCGCTCGTCGCCTTGTCCCGCATAGGGCGTACGATGTGTGCCGCGCCCGTCTTTCTGCAAGTTATCGAAGATCCGATCCAGGGCACGCTCACGCAACGCGCGCTCGGTGCGGGCCGTAATCTGGATAGCCTGCCCCTCCTCCCCTGCCTGGAGATACCCACGGCGCTTCAGTTCTTCAATGAAGTCGCCAATGCCTTCGTCGTGGCCTGCGGTCAGATCGTACTGCTCGTCGAGTTGGGTGAGCCATTCCAACGCTTCATTCGCATCGCCAGCAGTATGCTGGAGGAGTTCCTGAAAGAGCTCGTTGAGCTGCTCAAACAGCGGACGCTGATCGCCGTGGCGCGCGTCGTCCCATGCGGTGTACTCAAAAGAAAAAGCCATGCGTCCGTCGGGTTGATAGGGAAAAAACACGACACGCTGCTTCAACGCTTTAGATAAGGGCGGTGTTCAGGGGATGCTAAGCGCATGATTCCTCTACGGACATCCTTCGTGCCAATGCAGCGTATTTCTGTACGTACGATGGGCTTCACGCGCACAACACCGCACCGCATTCGAGCGCCCGCTCTGACGCACAAGGTCAGAGCGGGCGCATGGTGGGTCGTATCATCTCACTGCAGGCGCCCCCAGCTTGAATCGGGGGCCAAGGAGCTTGGAGGCCAAGGAGATCGGAGCCGAAGTAGCGCTTGGTCAGTCGCCACTCAAGCTAAACTGTACCCACACTGTGGTACGCGAGGCAACCGCGCGTCCGCTTACCTGGGCCGGCTCGAACTCCGCCTCACGCACAACGCTGAGCGCCTCGCGGTCGCATCCGTACCCAATGCCGCGAATCAGTTCAGCTTCTCGCACGCTGCCGTCAGCATTGACGACTGCCTGCACATACACGCGGCCTTCTACTCCGCGACGAGCCGCACGCTCTGGGTACGACGCATTCTGCGTAAGCGCAGCCAAGCCGCCAACGGGGGCAGGCTCTTGATCGACCACTGTGTAAATGCGCTCACCGGTCTCTTCATCTTCTTCGCTGCGCTGCGCCTCGCGCTGCTGGCGCTGAGCAGCCATCTGCATCTCCTCATACTCTCTCTGCGCACGCTGCAGACGCTCTACGACCTCGTCGCTATCCGGGTTAATCTCGTAGGCCTGACGGTAGAGCGAGATGGCTTCCTCGTAGTTGCCTTCTTGCAGGGCGTTATCAGCCTGCGTACGCAGCTGGTCAAAGCGTTCCTCTTGCTGCTGCTGCTCGGCCAGCAACTCCTCGTTCTGGCTCATAATTTCTTGCAGCTGTGCGTTATCCGGGTTGAGCTGCACGGCCTGTTCCAGAGCCTCCTGGGCATCTGCGTAGTTTGAGGTTTGCATGAGCCGCTCGGCCCGGTCAAGCAAGTCCTGGAACTCTTCCTGGCTCTCCTCTTCTTCGAGCTCTGCATTGATCGTTTCGATGCGTTGTTCGGCATACGGGTCACTCGACCGATATTCCAGCGCATCCTGGTAGCTACCACGTGCGGCGAGCAGGTTGCCCTGTTCATACTGGCGCTCTCCTTCCTCAATGAAAAAGTCGTAGAGCTCTTGCGGGCCGAGCCCGCCGCTGCCTCCGCCAGACGACTCTGCCTGTTCACTTAGCATGGAGCGTTGCTGCTCTTGAATAGCAGCGATGCGCCCTTCCGCTTCTACCGTACGTGCGCTATCCGGACTTAGGTCGACTGCGTTGTAGTATGCTGCCAGCGCCTGTCCGTACAGCGTGTTGGCTTCTTCGTAATTATTGTTCTCATAGAAGTTGTCGGCTCGTTCCGTCAGCTCTTCTCCACGATCCACCTGTTCGATATAACGCGCTTCAGCACTTTGCGCCTGCTGCTCGCTGATGCTACGGAGCTGCTCAATGACGTATGGGTCTTCGGGGCGAACCTCCAAAGCCTGGTTATAAAAGCTCTCCGCCTCATTGTATTCGCCTTCGCCATATAGCGAATCAGCCTGAGCGCGATAGTCGGCATACGTACCGGCGGGTCCGGAATCGCCCGAGGCAAACCAGATTCCTCCGCCAATGCCTAACAGCAGAAGCGGAATCCCGACCAGCAGCACGGTCGACAGCGAAGACTTCTCCTCAGGAGTACGCTGTGCACGAGCCGGTCGGTCGCCACTGGCCGTGGTTAGCACTTCGATTTCGTCGTCTTCGTCTGCATCGCCTGCTTCACCGTCAGCGCTTTCCTCATCTTCCACCGAGATAATCGCGTAGGCGGCCTCGGTGCTGTCGTATCGCTCTGACGACTCTTCCAGCGCGTTACGCAGTGCGTCAACCGACTGCAGGCGCTTCGACGGGTCTACGGTGAGGGCTTCCATCAGCGCCTCGCGCACACCAGGCGAAAATGACACTGCGGCATCTTCAAGGAGGGTATGCAATGGGTCGTCGCCCTCCAGGCGCTCGCTGGCTTCAGGAACGGGTTCGCCGGTCACCATGGTGCAGATCGTCGCCGCCGCTGCGTATACATCGGTCCATGGCCCCTGATTGGCGCGCGGGGTATACTGCTCGATGGCGCTGTATCCGGGCTGGCGAATCTGGTCGAGCTTGTCTGCTGAGCGGGCAAGCTGAATCTGAGCACCCCGGAAGCCTGTCAGCAGTACATCGCCGCCTTCGAGTAGCCGCACCGTCTCAGGCGAGACCGCCCCATGGTAAAGGCCCGCTTCGTGCGCAACGTGCAGCGCCTCCAAGATGGGCACCATGATCATCAGCGCGGCCTTTTCCGAGAGCTGCCCTTTGCTGGCAAGCCCCTTGGCAAGCGTTGTGCTGGCCTGATCGGGGCGCGCTCGGTAGCACGTACCATTGGCCTCAAACACATCCAGCTGGCTTGGGAGCGCGTCATGCTCCAGCCCGGCCAGCACTTCCGACTCTTTGCGGAAGTACCCAAGCCCCGACTCGAACAACGATTCGGCTTCCTCTCCACCTGTTACTTCGATGGAGGTCTTACCCGATTCGCGCTTCGCCACGTCAACCGGGAAATACTCCCGAATGACGAACGGCTCCTTCGAGTCTACGTCTTGCCCTAAGTACCTGATGTCAAAGGGCCCAGGATCGCCAAGCGTACGCTTGATTGAATACTTTTTATTGAGAACGGTGAGCGGAGCCAGCTCCATAGCGTGCGCTCGAATGCATGAAAAGGGTGGCGAGTACAGTGGGCGTGGGGGCAGCGGCTGATTTTAATGGCCAGCATCGGCAACACCGATTCAGCAGGGGATGTGGTGCTGCAGGCCCTACACCTTTCGTTTACTGCATTCTCATAATACAGGATCGCCCAACGTGATGCAAGACGGCAAGTTTCTTTTTTGTAACACTCCTTCAGAGCCCCCTAAGTGAAAGAGTTCCTGATACAAACGTTGATTGGGGCAAGCGATTCCAGCAGTGATCGCAAGACAGATTTCCTGTTCGACTGTGCTGTTGCCCGCAGAGCCGTCCATGCCAGGAGGGTACTTTGCGTGGCGTTGCTTCCAGACGGAACGAAGCTCTATGGATGCAGTGCATCCTGCGGTTTGAACACATCAGGATGCTGCCCAAACGAAAAGCGATGCTACACACAAAAAAGCACCTCGGCAGACGTGCCGAGGTGCTTGAAGGTACCGCGTACGGGATTCGAACCCGTGTTACCGCCGTGAAAGGGCGGCGTCCTAGACCAGGCTAGACGAACGCGGCATAGTTCAGTATGTAAGGGTGACCGGAGGGATTTGAACCCTCGGCCTCCAGGACCACAACCTGGCGCTCTAACCAACTGAGCTACGATCACCATGTTGCGCTAACGTAGACCTCAACATATAAGCCGGTTGGCTTTTTCGCAAGGCAAGAGACCGTGAACTTGTTAATCTGGACAAGCAAGATCTCTGGTTGAGCCCGAAGGCGCTCTCTCCGTTAGGCCATACACATTGACGATTCCCCCTTATCGGTGTTCCGGGTTCACCGATCACTCACAGGAAGCTGCTATGAAGCAGGGAGCTGCGTGCGTACATCGACCATTTCGAGTGCGGCCAGCGCGGCTTCTTCGCCCTTGTTACCTGCCTTGCTCCCTGCCCGCTCAAGGGCCTGTTCGATAGTGTCGGTGGTAAGCACGCCAAAGATAACAGGCACCCCCGTATCCACCGATACGCTTGTGATGCCGCTGGTAACTCCCGAGCACACATAGTCGAAATGCGGCGTGGCTCCGCGAATGACGGCGCCCAGCGTAATGATGGCATCGTACGTCCCCGAGGTTGCCATCTGCTTGGCCAGCACGGGGATTTCGAACGCGCCCGGGCACTCCACAACGGGTAGCTCCTCGGTGTCCACCCCGTGCCGCCGTAGCGTGTCCAGTGCCCCCTCCAGCAGCCGTTCGGTAATCAGGTCGTTGAAGCGGCTCAGTATGATTCCGAAGCGAGCTCCGTCAGGGGCAATGTGGCGTCCTTGGATGCGGGTCGGCATAAGATTAGGTGCAGCGCGTTTCTTGAGGATGCAGTTGGCAAGCTGTTACGTACAGGCTGCGGCGATTCGTTCCCAGGCCCGCCGTGAGAGTCCGGTGTGCCCAACTCCGCGTGCGGTGGCATGCAGCGGACCATGAAAGTCGGATCCGCCCGTCACGAGCAGGTCGTTGGCGCGGGCCCGGTTTCGATAGTAGGCTTCGAGCGAGGCATCGTGCGAGGGGTGCACGCACTCTAATGCGTCGAGCCCGGCCCCAATGAGTCCGCGCAGCACGCGTCCGGGTAGCCAGTGTCCGGGGTGCGCAATCGCGGTGATACCACCAGCCTCGTGAATCTGATCAATCATCCACGTGGCTTCGACTTCGGGCAGGGGCACATGCGCGGGCTCGTGGTCGCCCAGATAGGTGTCGAATGCATCGCTAATGGAGTCGACTGCGCCGACGTGCTGCAGCGCTGCGGCAATGTGTGGCCGCGCCACCACGCCGTCTCCCTTCGGCACCTGGCGCTGCACATCCGTCCAGGTGATGTCGATACCGCACACAGATTGCAGCTTTTCGACAATCGCCTGGGCCCGTTCGATACGTGCGGTGGCGTAACGTGCAAGGTGGCGGGTCAGCGCCTCATCGCTCGGGTCAAATCCGTAGCCCAGCAGGTGAACGCCGTGCCCGTTGTGGTGCACAGTACATTCTACGCCCGGCACGAAAACCAGCCCCTCCGCTTCGGCTGTAGTCTTGGCCTCCGCAAGTCCTGCTACGGTGTCGTGATCGGTTAGCGCTAATACGCCCAGGCCGGTGGCTTTGGCCTCGCGAACCAAATCGCGGGGTGCAAGGTGGCCGTCAGAGGCGGTGCTGTGCGTGTGCAGATCAGCGTAGGCCATAAAAGATGGCGGACGGTAAGGGGAGTCAAGGCAGCGTGTCGCATCCCCCTGAACCGTACCTGGTCCCCGAAGTTTACAGATGCCCGTTGTCTTCCCTCTTGTTTATGCTGACTATGGATCGGCTCTGGAGCCCCTGGCGCGCCGCTTATGTAGAAACGGCCAACGACCGCCCTGAACTGGGCGAGGGTACGTCTATCTTTGCACACTTGGCAGCACAAGACGACGACCGCGAGAATCTGATCTTGTGGCGTGGCGCGGAGGTGTTTGTGATCATGAATTTGCATCCGTATAACAACGGGCACCTGCTTGTGCTGCCGTACCGCGTAGTCGCCGACTATGATGCGCTTACGGATGCGGAGCGCATTGCGCTGGCCCAGACGGCAAACCGGTGCATGGGGTGGCTGCGCACAGCGCTCCATCCCGATGGCTTCAATGTGGGAATGAACCTGGGGCGCGCAGCAGGGGCGGGTATCCCCGAGCATCTGCACATGCATGTGGTACCGCGCTGGGACGGCGATACGAACTTCATGCCCACGACCGGCCAGACGAAGGTGATTCCCGAGTCGCTCAGCGATACGTACGCGAAACTCGAAGCCGTTATCGCGTCGGATACAGAGGCGTAGCGCCTCGCTCATTGCTTGTCTCGTTCCTGATGCCGACTTGTTATGCCTGACGTTTCCTCGCTCGATGTGCTCCGCGACCAGGCCGATGCCTACGTCTTTCAGCACATTCACCCCCACGTGCGCTTTGGCACCGCCAGCGACCGCTATGCGGGTTGGATTGGGCAGATCTACCCCGAATCGGCTGCCGAGGAGGTGAGCACGCAGTCGCGCTCGCTGGGCGGCTCGTCGTATAGCATCGGCAAGGTGCCCATTTCGTACGCCCCCGAGTACTTCGATCACTTTTCGGTACTGGAGGTCGACTTCACCTTCTACCACCCACTCCATGACGCGGGCGATCCTACGCGCACCTTCCACACGCTCAAGCGCTACGCGGACGCCGCTCCGAGCACGGCACGCTTTCTGCTAAAGGCCCCGCAACGCTTCAGTGCACGCACCCTACGCACCAACACCAGCGACGGGCCGCGCTACACCGATAACACCAATTACCTGGATGCGGAGGCCTACGTGTCCACATTTCTGGATCCGGCGCGCGAACTGCTCGATAACCGACTTGTGGGCGTTATCTTTCAACAGGAGTACCAGCGCCGCGGGGACAGTCCGCCCCCACGGGCGTTTGCCGAGGAGTTGGATTCGTTTTTTGCGGAGGTGCCGACCGCGGTGCCTACCCATCTCGAAATCCGCTCAGCGCATCTGCTGCAGCCGGTCTACTTCGACTGGCTGGCCTCGCGCGGGCTGGGCCATGTGTTCAGCCACTGGAACTGGCTGCCTATGATTCGCGAGCAGTGGCACCGGTGCGGACAGCGCTTTACGGAGCGCACGGGCACGGTGGTTAGCCGCCTGCTTACGCCGCGCGATATGCCCTATGCCGAAGCGTTTAAGCACGCGCATCCCTTCGACGCTGCAGTGCCTGCGCTTTCGGAAACGCAGCAGGCGCGCGATATGGTACTGGATGCAACAGCGCTGGCGTTTCAGGCCGAAAAGCAGGAGGCCAACTTATATCTAATTGCCAATAACCGTGCCTGGGGCAACGCACCGGAGCTCGCCCGTACGATTGCCCATCGCATTCTGGATGAGCGCGCCAAGCGGTCTGGGCAGCGCACGTAACCCCGTGCTACGGAGCCTGCTCATCGAGATAGTCTTGCAGGATGAGGGCAGCGGCAGCAGCATCCACCCGGCCTTTGTCGTAGCGCCCCGGCTGGCGCACGCCCGCCTCGCTTAACGCCTGCTGCGCGAGCTCAGAGGTGTTGCGCTCGTCGCGGCGCGTGATGGACACAGCAGGCAGTGCATCCTCTATTGTATTGATACACGTCTGCACACGCTCGGTCATGGGGCCCGTGGTGCCGTCCCGCTCCAGGGGCCATCCGATCACAATGCCAGCCAGGCCGTGCGTATCGGCCAGCACCTCCAGCACCCCAACAAGCGTTGCGGGCGACACCGTATCGTGGGGATGCGCTGTCATGTGCAACGGATCCGAAAGCGCCAGTCCTACGCGCTTCGTACCGTAGTCGATGCCAACAAAACGGGGCGGCGTGTTGAGCACGGGTTACTCGTCGTCTTCGTCAAGATGCTTGTCGGCGCTCCCTTCGGGGATTTCGTAGCCCAGTTCGTGCAGCGGCTGCTTGAGCACCTCGCGGATGCGCTTGCCAGGACGGAAGTGCGTTTTGCGGCGGCTGTGCACAAACACCGTTTCGTTGGTCTTCGGGTTACGCGCCTTTGGTTTGGCTTTGGTCTTTTTGACCTCGAAGACACCGAAGTCGCGCAGCTCAATGCGCACATCAGGATCGGCCTCAACAAGGAAATCGCCAATCGCCTCAAGCACCGTGTTCACCCATGGCTCGCTCTTATAAACGGGCTCGTCCATGCGGTTCGCAACGCGGCGTGCAATATCTTTTTTGGTGACGGTTTCAGTACGCTCTGCCATCGAATCGAAGTCGTTAGGAGGTCAGAATACCGAGTTGATACGTCGTTGTACGATGTTCTCTGTGCGGTCTCACATCAGCCGACGGCAGCACTCCAAACTACTCTTCAAACCGGTACACACCATGGATGCCATCAATACGTTTCAGACGTTCCATCAGGCGCTTCAGGTGCTCCAGGTCGCTTACATGCAGCACGACCGTTCCAGAAAAGATGCCGTCTTCCGAATCAATGGTTATAGACCGAATATTCGTCTTTAAGTTCTTGGAAATCACGGTCGTCAGGTCATTTACCATGCCAACGCGATCTTCGCCCACCAGCCGCAGCGCCGCACCGAACTGCACATCGTTCTGGTGGCTCCAGTCTACTTCCAAGATGCGGTCTGGGTGGTTGGCAAGCAAATCGGGGGCGTTTGGGCAGTTTGAGCGGTGGATGTTGATCGAGCCCGATCGACTCACGTACCCAAACACCTCGTCGCCTGGTATGGGGTTGCAACATGCGGCATAGTTCACGGCCAGATCTGTTTGCAACTCGCCGTTAATGAGCAGCGCCTGCTTGCCCGAGGTCTGTGCCGCATCCAAAAAGCGTTCGTACTTCTTGCGAAGCGCCTGCTCGTCGTCTTCGTCTTCAGTACCGTTTTCCGATTGCCCGCCTGTTTTGATGCGGTTGATGAGCTTCTGCGGTTCGTAGAGACCACTCCCAATCTCATAGAAGAGCTGCTGCAGATCCGGAAACTTGAGTTCGTGGGCCACCTCCTGCAGGTCTTGATCACTGATTTCAACGCTGGCCCGGCGCGCCTCTTTCTCCCAGATCTCGCGGCCCAGCTTCGCGGTCTTGCGGCGCTTCTCGTTCGTCCAGTGCCGGATGCGGCTACGCGCTTTGTGCGTCACCACAAAGTTGCTCCAGTCTGGATTCGGGGTTTGCTTCTTCGAGGTAATGACTTCTACCTGGTCGCCGCTGGACAGCTCGCGCGAGAGCGGCACCATCTTGCCGTTTACCTTCGCGCCAATGCACTGCATGCCGACTTCGGTGTGCACCTTAAACGCAAAGTCGACGGGGGTTGCCCCTTGGGGCAGTGTCATGAGATCGCCCTGTGGCGTGAAGACATAGATCTCCTCGTCGTAGAGGTTGAGTTGAAACTCCTCGACAAATTCGGTGGCCTGCTCGGGCTTCGGGCTCTCCAGCAGGTCGCGCACCCAGTCGAGGAACTGGTCCATCTCCTCATCAGAGCGATCGGCGCCTTCCTTGTACTTCCAGTGCGCGGCCACGCCGCGCTCGGCAATCTCGTGCATCTCTTTCGTGCGCACCTGCACCTCGACGCGGCGCCCCTTCGGACCCAGCACCGTCGTGTGCAGGCTCTGGTAGCCATTGGACTTTGGCACCGAGATGAAGTCACGGAAGCGCTCGGGCAGCGGCTTGTAGAGATCTGTAACGATGGAATAGACCCGCCAGCAGTCTTCGCGGCCCTTTTTGCCTGCCTCATCGATCACGATCCGAATCGCAAAGATGTCGTAGATCTCGTCCAGCGGCTTGTTCTGCCGCTTCATCTTGCGGTGGATTGAGTAGATGTTTTTTACGCGTCCATACACGTCGAAGGTGAATCCTTCGTTTTCCAACCGCTGCCTAAGCGGTTCAATAAAGTACGCGATGTATGCCTCACGCTCTTCCTTCCGATCGGCCAGGCTGTCTACAATGTGCTGGTAGGAGTCAGGATCGAGCACCTTCAGCGTAAGGTCTTCCAGTTCGCTCTTCACGGCAAACAGCCCGAACCGGTGCGCCAGCGGAGCAAACAGCTCCTTGGTCTCACTGGCTTTCTTGAGCTGCTTCTCTTTGGGAAGCGCCTCGATGGTGCGCATGTTATGGAGGCGGTCGGCAAACTTGACCAGGATGACGCGCACATCGGTCGCCATCGAGAGCATGAGCTTGCGCACGTTTTCGGCCTGTCCCAGCTCGCGGCTTGCAAACACCCCGCTGATCTTGGTAAGCCCGTCGATGATTGTGGCCAGCGTGTCGCCGAACTCTTCTCGGATGAGTCCGATCGAAAGATCCGTATCTTCAACCACGTCGTGCAGAAGGGCAGCAGCCACGCTTACATCATCGAGTCCAATGTCGCGTGCCACAATGTCGGCCACCTGCATCGGATGCGCGATGTAGCGCTCGCCCGAGGCCCGCCAGTGATGGCGATGCGCCCAGTAGCTGAGCCGAAACGCCCGCCGTACCATGTCCTCATCTACCGATGGCAGGTGGGTACGGCAGTGGGCCAGCAGGCGCTCCAAGCGCGCCTCGTACGTAGGCTCAACCGAGATGTTGGCTTCTTTGAGCACCGACGAGGCTTGAATCATAGACGTTCAGCAGTCAGACTAAGAGAGTTCGTTTACTCTGTCTTACGATTACCATACCGGCGGGATTCATAGGTGCTGCATGCATTGGCATGCGCGTTTCAGGCCCTGCGCTGTGGTACGAACAAAAAAGCGAGACTCCCCAGTAGGAAGCCTCGCTGCTATGTTCAACATGTGCTCGCAGTGCGCTACGAGTCGTCTTCGTCGCGGCTGCCTTTGCCGCTGCCACGGCGCGTGCCACCGCTACTGCTACTTCCGGCTGTGCTGGCCGGCTGCACGTCGTTGTAGTCAACCAGTTCCACAAGTGCCATCTCCGAGCCGTCGTTGTTACGCTGGCCCAGTTTGATGATGCGCACGTATCCACCCGGACGGTCGCCCACGCGCTCAGCGACTTCGTCAAAGAGCGTCGTCACGGCCTTCTTATCCTGCAGGTACCGGAAGACCTGACGGCGGTTATGCTCGCTGTCGGTCTTGGCCCGCGTGATGAGCGGCTCTACGAATGGGCGTATGGCTTTCGCCTTCGCAATCGTAGTCTTGATATGCTTGTGCTCAATCAGCGCGTTAGAAAGCGCCGCCAGCGTCCGCTTGCGGTGCGCGCTGGTGCGTCCGAGTTTATGACGTTTCGTGCGGTGTCTCATGGCGATCTATCAAACAAAGGGGATTGGTGTGAGGCCGTCGCAGCGCAGTGCGTTGCGGGCAGAAGGTTAGCTGGACTGCTCTTCGAGGTATTCTTCGACGTCCATGCCAAAGTGGAGGCCACGGTCGTCGAGCACCTCAACCAGTTCTTGCAGCGACTTGCGCCCAAAGTTGCGGAATTTGAGCATCTCGCTCTCTTCGCGGCGCACCAGGTCACCAATGTTTTTGATGCTGGCGGCTTTCAGGCAGTTGTGCGACCGCACCGACAGGTCAAGCTCGTCGACCGGCTGTGCAAGCAGATCACGGATGCGCTTCACTTCCTCGTCGACCTCCTGCTCTTCGACAACCGGCTCTGGCTCCTCGTCGAGCTGGATGAAGAACTGGATGTGGTCGCGCATGATAGCAGCAGCACGCGTCAACGCCTCTTCGGGCGTGATGGAGCCGTCGGTGTCTACGTCGAGAGTGAGCTCTTCGTAATCAATCTTCTCACCGATACGCATCGGCTTGACCGAGTACTTCACGTTTTTGATCGGCGTGAAGATGGAATCGATCGCAATGACGCCGATGGGGTCGTCCTCGCGCTTATTTTCTTCGGACGGCACGTATCCGCGTCCGTATCCAACCCGCAGGTCCACATTCACCGAAGCGTCTTCGGCAAGTGTGGCAATGTGATGATCGGGGTTCAGAATTTCGAACTCGCTGGTGGCATCTTGGAGGTCAGCGCCGGTCCAGTTGCCTGGGCCTTCCAGCGTGAGGTGGATGTGCGCTTCGTGCATCTCTTCAGCTTTCAGGCGCACCCCCTTCAGGTTTAGAATGATGTCGGAGACATCTTCTGTAACCCCAGGAATCGTCGAGAACTCGTGCTGCACACCATCAATCTTGATAGCCGTGATGGCCTGGCCCGGCATCGACGACAGCATAACGCGGCGCAAGGCATTGCCGATGGTAATGCCAAACCCCCGCTCAAGCGGCTCGATGACAAACTGTCCGGTGGTGTCAGACGCGTCCTCTACGTGGACAGCGTCCGGCATTTGAATCCCAAAGTTGTTCATACGCTCGAATCGGTGATTGTATACAAAGACAGTACGGGGTGCCAGGGCGTGGCGGCGGCACGCTACACCCGCGCACACAGAGGGTTCAAAGAGAGGCAGTAGACAACATACGATGCAGTGGCCGTCCAGCCATTGGTTTCGCTATGCGCAGGCTGAGTTTTTTATACCATCGTGTTGTGCCACGAAGTTGTAGCAAGTACACGATGGTATGCACAGACGCAAGCCACTACTTCGAGTAGAGCTCCACAATTAACTGCGACTCGATGTTTTCCGGGATTTCGTCGACCTCGGGAAGCCGGATGACACGGCCTTTCGCATCACCATAGTCTACTTCGAGCCACGGGAAAACACGACGCTGACGCTCGGTATTTTCCTGAATCGGTTCAATGTTTTTGCTGCGAGGACGCACCTCAATGACATCGTCAACGCTTACTTCGTACGACGGGATATCGACCGGGCGGTCATTTACCAGAATGTGGCCGTGCGTTACGAACTGGCGCGCTTGGCGACGCGTGCGGCCAAACCCCATGCGAAACACGATGTTGTCGAGACGCGACTCCAGCATCTGCAGAAGCACATCGCCTGTTACACCGCGCTTGCGAGCAGCCTTGTTGAACAGGTTCTTAAACTGACGCTCCAGCAGACCGTACGTGTACTTCGCTTTCTGCTTTTCTTTCAGCTGTACGGCATATTCGCTTTCGCGCCGCCGTCGTCCTCGCCCATGCTGTCCGGGCGGATACGGCTTGCGCTCAAGCGCTTTGCTGGGCCCGAAAATGGGCTCTTTGAACCGACGTGCGACTTTTTGTTTGGGGCCTCGATATCGAGCCATGTGACGTTTGATCGTGTGTCTTCGTATGAAAGGGGTGGATCGTACAGAACACGAAGCAGGGGGCGGTAAGCACCCAGTGGATGCTATTAAGGCACGCCCGGTGCTGCGTGCAGATCATCACACGCGACGGCGCTTCGGCGGGCGGCAGCCGTTGTGAGGAAGCGGCGTTACGTCGCGGATGGTGGCAACATCGAGCCCTACATCGGAAAGCGCACGGATTGCCCCTTCGCGGCCCGAGCCCGGGCCTTTCACGTATGCATCCACGCGGCGCAGACCCAGATCGTACGCCTCTTGAGCAGCCGCCTGGCCCGCACGCTGCGCTGCGTACGGCGTGTTTTTACGGCTTCCCTTGAATCCCATCTTGCCCGCACTGGCCCACGAAATCGTGTTGCCGTACTGGTCGGTAAGGGTGATGATCACGTTGTTGAACGTCGACTTGATGTAAGCCCGTCCGTTCGACTCTACGACAACGTTTTTCTTGCGGACGTTGCGTTTGCCTTTTTTGCCTTTGCCTTTTCCTTTTGCCATAACAGGGTTGGGTCCGTTGGATGCGAGGGCGGTGCGGAGGAGTGTAGCAGTATGCCTTGTTCAGACTGTCTGCGCGCTCCAAGGAGGCACGTATGCCAGATTGCGAGGAATGAAGTTACTTGCGGGGCGCCGTCTTCTTACCGGCCACCGTCTTACGTTTCCCTTTGCGCGTGCGTGCATTCGTTTGCGTACGCTGGCCGCGGACAGGAAGTCCTTTGCGGTGACGTTGGCCTCGGTAGCACCCGATGTCTTTCAGACGCTTGATGTTCATCTGCACTTCGGTGCGTAGCTGCCCTTCTACGACGTACTCTTCTTCAACAAGGCGGCGCACCTCACGTGTCTCAGTGTCTGACCACTTGCGGGGTTCGTCGTTTTTGTCTACGTCAGCGCGCTCCAATATTTCTTGGGCACGCGAGCGGCCTACCCCGAAAATCTTGGTCAGGGCAATTTCGCCGCGCTTATGTTCGGGAACGTCAACTCCAGCAATTCGGGGCATAGGTAGTCGTGGTCTGAGTCAATACACAAACGAAAAAGAGGGAAACGGGAGGGCGTGCACTCCGCAGATGCCAGTGCATACGCCATGTTGAGGCGCGTTCTGCAGGTCCGTCGCACATAGCAAGCACTGTGGAGCGCAAGCTACGAACAGACACAGCTGTGCAGCAGTACCGCACAGCATTAACGGCGCGGCATCACTTATAGCGATACACAATGCGGCCTTTTGACAGATCGTACGGAGACAGCTCCACCTTTACGCGATCGCCTGGCAGAATCTTGATGTAGTTCATGCGCATTTTGCCCGAGAGCAGACCGAGAATCTCGTGTCCGTTTTCAAGCTCAACGCGAAACTGCGCGTTCGGAAGCGCCTCAAGGACTTCTCCGTCTTGTTCGATGGCTTCTTCTTTGGCCATGGGCTATGCTGATTCTGAAACAGTCAGTGGTTTGTAGGGAGGCGTGCGCACCGCCTCAACGTAGTCGAACGTACTCAAAACTTCGTATCGGTCGCTGTGCACGGCCACCATGTGCTCATAGTGCGCGGAGGGCGTTCGGTCAGCCGTCCGAACCGTCCAGCCGTCTGCGTCAGTGGTCACCTCATCATCACCGATGTTTATCATGGGTTCAATGCAGATAACCAGTCCAGGTTTTATGCGACGCCCCGTTCCGGGCGTGCCATAGTTGGGAACCTGCGGCTCTTCCCACAGACTTCGCCCGACGCCGTGCCCGCAGAGGGCTTTCACGATACCGTAGCCGCTACAGGTTGATTCAACCGCGTGACCGATATCTCCAATGCGATTCCCAGTCTTCGCTTGTTCAATGCCTGCATGCAGGCCGCGGTACGTTACGTCACAAAGCTTTTTCTTCTCTTCCGATATCTCGCCTACCGCAAAGGTATAAGCACTGTCACCAATGAAACCGTCGAGCACAACACCGCAATCAATCGAGAGCAGATCGCCTGATCTAAGCGGCGTATCGTCGGGGATGCCGTGTACGACTGCATCATTTACTGATACACACAGCGTAGCAGGAAAGACGTTACTTCCCGCCTTGTGGCCTTTGAATGCAGGCTCTGCGCCGTGTGTTCGTATGAACTCCTCAGCGATTGTGTCCAGCTCCTTTGGCGTAATGCCTGGCTCTACGTGTTTGGCAATCTCGCCCAGCGTACGTCCGACGAGATCGGCACTGGCGCGCAAACGTTTGATTTCGCGGGTACTCTTCAGTTGAACCATGTGGCGTCGAATAAAGCCGGGGAGGTACTGTGTCCAATGCATGCTTATCCGCGGCGTCCCCGCATCTTGCCGCTCTTCATGAAGCCGTCGTAGTGACGCATCAGCAAGTGACTCTCGATCTGTTGTAGCGTGTCGAGCGTAACCTGCACCAGAATGAGCAGGCTGGTGCCTCCAAAGAACATCGCAAAGCCCTGCGACACGCCTGCTTGCATCGCAAAGGCAGGCAAGATTGCGACAAAGCCAAGGAAGATGGAGCCAGGCAGTGTAACGCGAGTCAGAATGTTGTCGATAAACTCGCTGGTCTGTTTTCCGGGACGGATACCTGGAATGAAGCCGCCTTGCCGCTTCATCGTGTCAGCCATTTCTTTCGGGTTCACCGTAATGGCCGTATAGAAGTAGGTAAAGAAGAACGTCATCAGGAAAAAGACGAACGAATATCCAAACCCAGATATATCAGAGAACCAGCTACCCAGATTCTGCATGAAGGGGCTATCCGGAAAGAAGGCAGCCACGGTCGATGGGATAAACATAATCGACTGGGCAAAGATAATCGGCATCACTCCTGCCGCATTTACGCGAATCGGGAGATACTGCGTTGTACCACCATACACTTTACGTCCTACCACCCGCTTGGCATACTGGACCGGAATCCGGCGGATACCTTGCGAGACCAGCACAATTCCGCCCGTGATGAGCGTCCACATGCCAATTTCGAGCAGGAAGATAAAGAAGTTGTTCGACAGGTTAAACTCATTGATCACTGCATTAGGCAGGAACGCGATGATGCCGATCGTAATGAGCAGCGAGATCCCGTTACCAATGCCGTCTTCCGAGATGCGCTCGCCAAGCCACATGACAAACACCGTCCCTGAAGTAAGCACGATGACGGTGGTTACCACGAACCAAGTCGGGCCAATTACAATAGCGGCGCCGGTGGCTCCGTACTGCAAGTTAATCGCATACCCGATAGATTGCAGCGAGGTAATCGCAACGGTCAGGTAGCGCGTAATTTGGGTCATTTTGCGACGCCCTTCCTCCCCTTCTCGCTTTAGTTTTTGGAAGTAGGGGACGACAGCACCCATCAACTGGATGATAATGGCCGCCGTGATATACGGCATGATCCCGAGTGCAAAGATACCCGCCTGTAGGAAGGCTCCACCGACGAACATGTCGAGGAACCCAAACAGGCCCGCACCGCCACTCTGAGCGTTTACCTCAGAGAGCACCTGTGCATCGACCCCTGGAAGGGTCACGTACGCACCAATGCGGTAGATCACGAAGAGGCCCAGCGTATAGAGAATACGCTGGCGAAGCTCTTCGACTTTCCAGATGTTACGAAAACTTTCGGCAAGACCAGCCATACGAAGGGGCGTTCTCTGGCAAGCGTGTGCGTGAACGCATCACACTTGCCGATGGGTGGGGATTCCTACTCAAGGATGGTGGCGGTACCACCAGCGTCCTCAATTTTGCGGGCGGCACTGCTGCTAAACGCATGGGCTTCCACTTCCACCGCGTCCGATATCAAACCGTCGCCGAGCACTTTCACGCGCTCAGCACTCTGGACAGCACCAGCGTCTTCGAGCACCTCGGGCGTGATTGGCGCATCAGCGTCAATCACACCTTCAGCTACCAGACGCGCAATGCGGCTGACGTTGACGATGCTGTACTCGGTAGGGAAGGGATTCGTAAACCCAAATTTTGGGACACGGCGATGCAGGGGCATCTGTCCGCCTTCAAACCATAGCGGGCGATTCTTGCTTCCCGATCGGCTCGACTGGCCTTTGGTACCACGGGTGGAGCTATGCCCACCACGGCCCGAGCCAACGCCGCGTCCAAGACGTTTTTTCTTTTGTGTAGCCCCTTCTGCAGGGGAGAGATTGCTAAGATCCATAGTCGGTAGAGGCTCAGTGCCAACGCATTGGAGCGCCAGCACATGATCGGAAACAAACGAATGAGAGTCCACTGTCATCGCTTTTGCAATGCACAGCGGCGCGCCTTACGCACTGGCACCGGAAGCGTCTTGTTCTTCGACGTCAATTAGGTGCTGTACCTTGGCAATCATTCCGCGAATCTGCGGGGTGTCTTTGTGCTCTGCAGTGTCGTGCGGGTGCCGCAAACCAAGCGCCTGCATCGTGCGGCGCTGCCGCTGAGGGCGGCGGTTGAGGCTGCGCACTTGGGTCAGTTTAAGAGTAGCCATAACATGTGTAGTCAAGTAGCTTTCAGTCTGGAAAACGCGCCACGCGGGCTAAGTTCACCCGTCTAATCAGTTACCCGTTGAATACCTTCTCAAGAGGAATCCCGCGACGGCGGGCGACCTCCATAGCATCTTCCAGCGAAGCCAGCGCGTTGATCGTGGCTTTCACCTGGTTGTGCGGATTGCTTGTCCCAATCGACTTCGACAGGACATTCGTAAGCCCAGCGCATTCAAGCACTGCACGTACTCCGCCACCGGCAATCACCCCTGTACCCGGAGCAGCTGGCTTTAGCAGTACTTTGCCCGAGTCTTGGCGTCCGATTGACGTGTGGGGAATGGTGCCGTCACGGATCGGAACGCGGACCATGTTTTTCTTTGCGTCCTCGTTCCCTTTCGAGATGGCACTGGCAACTTGGTTGGCTTTACCCAACCCAGCTCCCACGAGACCATCTTCATTTCCAACGACAACAATGGCATTGAAAGAGAAGCGACGCCCCCCCTTCACCACTTTCGACACGCGGTTAATCGCCACAAGGCGGTCAACCCAGCTTTCTTGTCGCTTAGTTCCGTTAATTCGATTTCGTCCTTTGGCCATAATCGGCTACTGATCTACGGGAATGGTCTACAGCGGAATCGTTACAGGCGCAAGCCGCCTTCGCGGGCGCCTTCGGCAAGTGCTTTCACCCGGCCGTGGTACTTGTAGCCACTCCGGTCGAACACCGCACGGTCAATGCCTTCGTCATTGGCACGCTCAGCCAGCGTCTGGCCTACAGCGTGGCTGGCCTCTACGGGACTCTCGGCGTCGATACTTTCTTCTTTGCTCGATGCCGAAGCCAGCGTATGGCCAGCCCAGTCGTCAATCAACTGTGCATAGATGTACTTATTCGATCGGTACACCGATAGCCGCGGACGGCGAGCCGTCCCTTGGATTGTTTGGCGGATGTTGCGGTGAATGCGCTTGCGGCGCGATCGGGTTGTCTCTTTGCCTTTTGCCATGCTACTAATTGGGTCGTTCTATTCAACAAGGTGGATTCGTACGACTGATCAGGATGCAGTGCACCGATCAACAAAGCAGTTTCTTCATCTTTTTGATCACCGATGCGGCGCACCCTTGATTTTGTGCTATCGAGCAGCCGTTTTACCCGCCTTCAGAGGCACATGCTCATCTACATACCGCACGCCTTTTCCTTTGTAGGGCTCTGGCGGCCGTAGGTCGCGAATCTTTGCAGCTACCTGGCCAACCAGCTGCTTGTCGATGCCCTCAATGGTGATCGTGTCATCTTTGCCACGACCCGAGTCTACGCTCACGTCAACCTCTTCAGGCGGCAAGAAAAAGATCGGGTGAGAGAACCCAAGTGCCAGTTCGAGTGCGTCGCCGCTTAGACTGGCGCGGTAGCCCACCCCCTTGATGGTCAGCTTCTTTTTATACCCTTCGGTCACCCCCGTGACCATATTCAAGATGAGCGACCGCGACATGCCGTGCATGGCACGATGACGCTTCTGGTCAGTGGGGCGATCAACAACGATCGAGTCGTCTTCGACTGTGACCGTCATCTCGGGCGAAATCTGCTCCGTGAGCTCCCCCTTAGGGCCACTCACAGTAACAATATTTGTGTCGTTTACGGATACCGTCACGTTCTCATCGAACGTAATGGGCTTGCTGCCTATGCGAGCCATGGGAACACCTGTAGGTCAAGGTTGAACGAGTGCGCAGATACGGGCACGGTCGGGTTAAAATACGCGGGCCAACACTTCTCCTCCCACGCCAAAACGACGGGCTTCCTTGTCACTCATCACGCCGCGCGACGTAGACAAGATAGCAATGCCCAGGCCGTTCTTTACGCGCGGCACCTCCGTCGCTTTTGCGTATTCGCGGAGCCCCGGCTTCGACACGCGTTCGAGCACCTGGATAGCAGGCTCACCTGTACGATCGTACTTCAGGTAGACCCGAAGACGGCCCTGCTTTCCATCGTCGATATTGAGGTAGTTTTTAATGTACCCCTTCTCCATCAAAATTTGTGTGATGGCGCGCTTCAGATTGGAAGCCGGAATTTCCACATACTGGTGGTTGGCCTGCTGCGCATTGCGAATGCGAGCCATGTAGTCGGCAACGGGATCGGAGATTCCACTCATCGTATAGGTACTTTCATCTCTATGGTCGTAGGGGATGCACGTGTTGGCGTAGCGGAAAGCAAGGCGTTGCTTCCTGCTTACCAGCTGGACTTCCGAATGCCCGGAATCCGGCCTTGGAGCGCCAGTTCGCGGAACACGATACGGGATACACCAAACTCGCGCATGTATCCGCGAACGCGTCCCGAAATTGGGCACCGGTTGTTCTGGCGTACGGGGCTGGCGTCGCGCGGCAGCTTCTGCAGTTCAACCCAGCGGCCTTCTTCCTTCAGCTTGCGACGCTTTTCTTTGTACTTCTCGTAGGTTTCGCGGCGCTTCTTTTCGCGCGCGATCCAGCTTTTCTTAGCCATGGTCTTCAGGCAGCTATTTTGGTCATTCAGAATACGGAGAGGACACCGGAACAGCCCAGTGTGCAGGCTGCTACGCGGCCACAGCCTCATCATCTTCACGACGCACGAACGGCATGCCCAGCCCTTTTAGCAATGCGTAGGCTTCTTCATCCGTCTCGGCGCTCGTCACGAACGTCACGTCCATGCCGCTTACCCGGTCAACATCATCAACACTGATCTCCGGAAAGATCGTCTGGTCGCTAATACCAAGTGTGTAGTTGCCTTGCCCATCAAAACTCCGGTCAGGCACACCCTGGAAGTCACGTACGTTAGGCAGTGCCAGCGTGACCAGACGGTCGAGGAATTCGTACATGTATGCGTCGCGCAGTGTAACGCGCGCGCCGACAGGCACACCTTCTCGAATTCCGAAGTTCGAGATGCTCTTCTTCGCACGTGTCACCTCGGGATGCTGCCCTGTGATGGACCGCAACTCTTCCATTGCGTCATCAAGCAATTTGGGCGTTTCGGCGGCCTCGCCGACTCCCTTGTTGATGGAAATCTTGGACAGGCGCGGCGCGCGCATCACGTTGTCGTACCCGAACTGCTCCATAAGATCGGGCAGCACATCGTCTTGGTACGTTTTTTTAAGGCGTGGAAGGTTGGCCATGATGTTGCTTATAGGTCGGTTAATTCGCCGTACAACAACCCCGAAAAGCGAGCCTGTTGCAGATGGTGAAAATGATGGAGCAGCCAGAGGGGTTCCTCCTGCATACTCGTTTCATGCCGCTGGAGGCGTTTAGCTGTCCAGTTGTTCGCCTGTTGTCTTTGCGTAGCGAACCCACTGCCCGCGTCCCGTTTCTGGATCCTCGATGCGGCGGCGTCCGACACGTGTCGGGTTGCCGTTTTCATCAACCGGGTTTACGTTCGAGGCATGAATCGGCGCTTCGCGCTCAATCCGCCCACCCTCTGGGTTTGCCTGGCTGGGCTGCTCATGAAACACGCGCATGTTCACGCCTTCCACGATCACGCGCTCACGCTCAGGAAAGACTCGCAGGACTTTACCCACATAGCCTTTCTCGCGGTCGTCGCCTGCAGAGGAGGCCGACGTTATGGTCTTGTTCAACATGACCATATCGCCTTTCTTGACGTGCAGCTTACGTTGTTGATTGGATGTACGGGGCATGGAGCCTGTGTTTTCTTGTCGTCAAAAGCAAAAGCTGGGGGCTCGCGTGCCTTGCGTCGTAATCGGCAAGCGGGGCTGCGAGCATGGGTCTACGTTACAGCACCTCGGGCGCCAGTGACACAATCCGCATAAACTGTTTTTCGCGCAGCTCACGGGCGACCGGTCCAAACACACGGGTGCCTACCGGTTCATTCTGGTCGTTGATGAGCACAGCCGCATTTTCGTCAAAGCGGATGTAGGAGCCGTCGCTTCGGCCTACCTCCTTGCATGCACGCACGACCACGGCTGGGCTTACGTCGCCCTTGCCTACCGTACCGCCTGGAATCGCCGATTTCACGGAGACCATGATGCGGTCGCCCAGACTGGCGTAGCGGCGTCCGCTACTGCCCAGTACTCGGATGCATTGCACTTCTTTTGCGCCGCTGTTGTCGGCTACTTTCAGTCGTGATTCTTGCTGAATCATCGCGTGTCACACAGTTAACTTTGAAGGAGGAGGTACAGGGGGCGTGGGGCGTGGAGGCAGCAAGGGGCTTGCTTGTGCGCGGCGCTTATAGCCAGGCGCTTACTTGAACCAGTGGGTTCAGGCAGATGCAGGCCATCATTGCCCGTCTCCGCTATGCCGCACGCTCAATAATGTCGTCAAGGCGCCACCGCTTCCGTTTGCTGAGCGGGCGCGTTTCCACGATGCGTACAATGTCGCCTTCTGCAGCGGTTTCGTCCTCATCATGAGCAAGCATTTTCGAGGAGCGCTCCAAGTACTTGCCATACATGGGATGCTTCATCTGGCGGCGCACGTTTACCGTGATGGTTTTATCCATCTTGGCGCTCGTTACAATGCCTACGCGTTCTTTCCGTGCATTGCGCGTAGCGGATGCGGATTCGGTCGGGGCGTCTGTCTTGGGCGTATCAGGCATATCTGGATATCAGGGTGTGAGAGCAAACAGGAAACTGCGCTTACGCGTCGGCCTGCGCTTTCTTTTCAGTCAAGATGGTCTTCAGGCGCGCCACAAAGCGGCGCTTCGTGCGCAGCAGCATCGGGTTTTCAATGCGGCCATGGACAGAGTGGCGGAAGCGCAGCTTTTCAAGCTGGTCTTGCTCTTCTTCAATACGTGTCTCAATCTCAGGAATGCTGAGATCGCGAACCTCTTTGGCTTTCATATCAACACAAGTCTATAACGAACACGGACACAAGGAGTACAGCCACTCCCGAAAGGCGGGCGGCAGCGGGGGCTACCAGGAGCGATTATGCTTCGTCGCGATCGCGGTACATGGGACGTACAACGAACTTTGTCTTGATGGGAAGCTTGTGCTTCCCGAGTCGAAGCGCCTCTTTGGCTACTTCACGGGATACCCCACCTCCCACCTCAAACAACACCTGTCCGGGGTTTACAGGCGCCACGTAAAACTCAGGCGCCCCCTTCCCTTTACCCATGCGCGTTTCGGCCGGCTTCTTCGTGACCGGCTTGTCCGGAAAGATTCGGATCCAGACCTTACCAGCTCGCTTCATGTAGCGGTTGATAGCCACACGTGCCGACTCAATCTGACGGCTCGAAATCTGTCCTTTTTCGAGCGCTTTCAGTCCGAAGTCGCCAAAGTTGATACGTGTGCCGCGCTGGGCATTGCCTTTCTTCAGGCCTTGCCGACGCTGCACCTTGCGGTGTTTGGTTCGTTTAGGTTGTAGCATGGGAGTGTGTAGGTTGGTGTCGCGCGGGCCCAAGCCCGGCAACGCCTATTCATAAGGATAACGACAACAAAGAGTGCATGCATCCGCCTTGTACACCTGGGAACAAGACAGACGGTTAGTCAGGACACAACGCTGTTAGTTGCGCCGACGGCGTCCCCCGCGCTTGCGCCCGCCGCGACCGCTGCTCTGGTTCTGCTTGCGCTGCTGCGCTTGCACGTTCGGGCTCAGATCAGGCTGTCCGAGGATTTCGCCGCGGTGGATCCACACTTTCACACCAATGGTGCCGTAGATCGTAAGCGCAGTTGCCTTGGCGAAGTCAATGTCGGCTCGGATCGTGTGCAGCGGCACGCGACCTTCGAGGTACTCCTCAATGCGCCCCATTTCGGCACCACCAAGGCGGCCTGCTACGCGGATCCGGATGCCTTCGGCACCCATGCGCATCGCAGCCGTCATCGCTTGCTTCATGGCGCGACGGTACGAAATCCGCCCCTCCAGCTGCTGTGCGATGTTCTTCGCCACCAGCGTCGCATCCAGTTCCGGACGCTTGATCTCGCTGATATTAATCTGGATGTCTTTTCCGGTGAGGCGCTTCAGCTCCTCACGGAGCTTCTCCACCTCGCTTCCGCCGCGGCCAATGACCACGCCCGGACGACTGGTGTGCAGCGTCAGGATTACGCGCTTCGGCGTACGCTCAATGACCGCACGGCTCAATCCCGCACGGCGCAGGCGCGCATCCAGATATTCGCGGATGGTGTAATCTTCTTCGATGTTTTCTTGCAGGTTTTGCTCCGCATACCAGTTGGAATCCCAACCGCGGATGATGCCAAGCCGAAACCCGATCGGATGTGTTTTCTGACCCAAGGGTAGTACCTCGTTTACCTATACAATTGCAGCGATGGGCAGGATGCCCGGTTGAAGGTGCTCAACGGCGGCGTTGCTACGCAACCGGCTCGCGCTCACGCACTTCCACCACAACGGTGAGGTGCGTGGTGCGCTTCCGAATCGGCTTGGCGCGCCCCCGCGCCGCTGCCTTGAACCGCTTGAAGGTGGGCCCTTCGTCCGCGCGAATTTCTTTGATGACAAGCTCGCTCTCGTCGAAGCGTTCGTCGTGCTTATCCATCAGGTTGAACACCGCCGACCGAATGGTCTTCTCGACGACTTCGGTAGGCTTCTGCGGCAAGAAGCTCAGGATGTTAATCGCTTCTGGCACCGTGCGGCCACGCACCACGTTGATGACGCGCCGCACCTTCATCGGCGAGTTCCGAATGTATTTCTGTACAGCTCGTGCTTCCATAGCATTGGTCGGTTTGATGGCGGCGCAGTGCCCACGGCTTCCGCACGCATGCGCCAAACGTGATTAGGCGCGTCGCGTCCGTTTGTCTACTTTCGACTTGGCGTGACCACTAAAGGTACGAGTGGGCGCAAACTCACCCAGCTTATGCCCTACCATGTTCTCAGACACGTACACCGGAATAAACTGCCGGCCGTTGTGCACGGCAAACGTGTGGCCCACAAAGTCGGGGGTAATGATGGAGTCGCGGCTCCATGTCTTTACCACCTTCTTGCTGTTGGAATCGTTGAGGGCGTCTACCTTGCGTTGTAGCTTGTAGTAGACGTAAGGGCCTTTGCGTAAAGAGCGTGGCATAATGTGGGTGTTGTCTGTCGGTAGCGTACGGGATTGCAGCGGCAGCGGTCTTACCGGCGCTTCTTACGCTCGGTACGCCGCCGAATGATGTATTTGTTGGAGGTCTTGTTGCGCTTGCGCGTCTTATATCCTTTCGCCGGCACACCTTTGCGCGATCGAGGATGTCCGCCCGAGGCGCGGCCTTCGCCTCCGCCCATAGGGTGGTCAACAGGGTTCATAGCCACGCCTCGCGTGCGCGGACGGCGACCCAGCCAACGCTTCCGCCCGGCTTTGCCAAGCATTACGTTCATGTGATCGACATTGCTGGTGGTTCCCACCGTAGCACGACACTCGGCAGGCACAACACGCGTCTCGCCTGAGGGCAACTGCAGCGTAGCAAATTTGCCTTCGCGAGCGGTGAGGCGTGCCTCGGTGCCTGCAGCACGGGCCATCTGCGCCCCTTTGCCTGGCTTCATCTCAATAGCGTGCACAACGGTCCCAAGTGGCATGTTGGAGAGCGGGAGGCAGTTGCCCAAGTCGGGGCTTGCTGCCGGGCCACTCATCACGGTGGTGCCCACTTCGATCTCGTCGGGCGCGATGATGTATCGCTTTTCACCATCGGCGTACACAAGAAGAGCAATGCGCGCCGAACGGTTCGGGTCGTATTCGACCGTTGCCACACGAGCAGGGATGTTGTCTTTCTGACGCTTAAAGTCAATCTTGCGGTAGCGCCGTTTGTGGCCTCCACCGCGGTAACGCATAGTCATGCGTCCCTGGTTGTTGCGGCCGCCCGACTTTTTAATCGGCTCCAGCAGGCTCTTTTCCGGTTCGGTCTCCGTAATGTCGTCGAAGGCCGACACCGAGCGTTGGCGCTGGCTGTTTATGTTGGGTTTCAGCTTTTTAATCGACATAGGCCAGTAGGTGCTTGTGCAGAAGCAGTGCCTCTGCGGTAATCAGTGGAGTGCGTAGGCAAACGTAGGAGCGCGTGAGGCGACTACACGTCTTCAAAGAAGTCGATCTCCCCGTATTCGGGATCGATCTCTACAATGGCTTTTTTGAACCCGGACGTCCGGCCCTCGATCATCGAGCCTTGCCGGAACTGGCGCCGCCGTTTTCCAGGCACAACTTGCGTACGGATATTTGTTACACGCACGCCTTCGTAACGCCGCTCAACGGCAGCACGAATCTGCGGCTTTGTAGCAGCGAGGTTCACGACGAAGGAATACTTGCCTTCGTACATCTGCTCGGTTGCCTTTTCCGTAAGATGCGGCTCGATAAGAATACGATTGCTCATGGGTCAACAAGAGGTCCAAAGGGTGAGCGGAGACAGGACAGACAGCCTGGAAGCACGAGGCACCGCAAGGAGCCGGGTACAACAAGGTCTGTGGGCACAAGGCCTATGTGTTAGGCCGTCTGCGGAGCCACCGAAAGCAGGTCAGTCAAGTAGTCAAGAGCGCCTTCCTGAAGCAGCACGGCATCAGCATTGAGAACATCGATTGTCGAAAGGCTCGCCACCTCACGCACGTTCACCTTTGAAAGGTTTCGCGCCGAAAGATAGATTTCTTTCTCGACATCGGTTGTTACAATCAGCACTTTGGCGTCAGACAGACTGTGTAGTCCCAGCAGGCTGCGGAGCTCGCCAGTGCTTGGCACGTCCATGCTAAAGTCTTCGATGACGTGCAGCGCGTCGTTTTGCGCCTTGTAGGAGAGCGCGGAGCGGCGCGCCAGGCGCGAGGTCTTTTTGTTGACCTTCTGAGAGTACGAGCGCGGGCGGGGCCCGTGGGCTCGCCCACCCGTTCTGCGAATCGGCGACTTGGCATCACCGGCACGAGCATTACCCGTGCCTTTCTGGCGATACAACTTGCGCCGACTTCCGCGCACATCGCTACGCTCTTTGGTTTTGTGCGTGCCCTGGCGCTGGTTCGCTTGAATGCGCTTCACATCCAGCCAGATGACATGGTCATTGGGCTCAATGTCGAACACAGTCGGATCCAGCGTCACGGTTTGGCCCGACGCGGCGCCGTCTTCTTGTATAATTTCGAGATCCATGGCGTAATACTTGTACAGAAGATGCAATCACTCGGTGCGGTACGACCCCTGCGTCCCGCTGTTTAGCGGCGAGCCGTTATTTCTTGTGAAGCTCCACATAGCTGTTTTTCGCACCCGGCACGGAGCCTTTCACGAGCACGGCGTTGTGGTCAGGCAGGATGCGAACCACTTCCAGATTTTTAATCATGGTGCGGTCGGTACCTGTGCGCCCCCCCATGCGGGTCCCCTTGAACACACGCGACGGATCGGCGGAAGCGCCCACAGAGCCGGGGTGGCGCTGCTGGTCGGACTGGCCGTGCGTACGCATGCCTACCCCCGAGAACCCATGGCGCTTCACAACCCCCTGGAATCCTTTTCCTTTCGAGATCCCCACCACATCGATGAGTTCTCCTTCCTCGAAAACGTCATCAGGGTGCAGTTCGTCGCCACGTTCGAGCGCGTCGTCGGCACGATCGAACTCGGTGACCTTACGCTTCGGCTCGGTTCCGGCACTGGCGAAATGGCCCTGCATTGCCTTCGTTGTGTTTTTCTCCGGCTTGCTGTCAAATGCAAGCTGCACGGCACTGTAGCCGTCGGGGCCGTCTTCGGTTTTTACCTGTGTCACCAGGTTCGGACCGGCCTCAATGACGGTGCAGGCAATGTTGTTGCCCGCATCGTCAAACACGCTGGTCATTCCTATTTTTTTGCCAATCAGTCCGCTACTCATGACGGTCGGTCGATTATGCCGGTCAGTAAATATTGGGGAAGCTACAGGATGCAGTGCATGCCTGCAGGGTCTTAGTTCGTTCGTTCAATCTGGAAGCGTGCCCCTTCGGTATCACTCCAGTTGATGCTCGGAAGCAGCGCCCGCAGCAGAGGAGCAGGTCCCTGTGGACCCGGTCCAGATGCTAAGCGTGCTCGCGTTCCGGTCTGGACGTCAAGGGTCCACACAATATCCGTTTCGAAGCCACTCACAAAAGCAATTGTGTTTGCTCCTACTTCTTCAAGCTGTCCTTCTACACGTAGGGGGCTCGCTGAGCCAGTGCGCGTGCCTGTAATGACATAGCGCGCAGCGTCTTCGGCATCAACAGTCAGCGTGGGCAGCGTTTCGTAGCGCGACTGCAGCACAGTCGTCAGGTCTCCGCGGGGGCCAGCAACGTCAAGTTCGGTAATTTGCCAGCTTCCGCTGAGCGCCTGAATTTGCGTACCTTCTGGAGCTGTGGTGCATCCAATGCTATAGCTAAGCAACAGAAACACAACCACGAGCACCGTTCTGCCCGAAGGAAGCAACCTCATACCTTAATCTCTACATCAACTCCACTGGGAAGCTCCAGCTTCATCAGGGCGTCGACCGTTTCGCTGTTCGACGAAAGAATGTCGATGAGCCGCTTGTGGTGGCGCCGCTCAAACTGTTCGCGGCTTTTCTTGTCAACATGCGGGCCGCGTAGCACCGTGTATACCTTCTTTTTCGTAGGCAACGGGATCGGGCCGCTCACCACCGCACCAGTCGACTTGACCGTCCGAATAATCTTCTCGGCGCTCTTGTCAATCAGCATGTGGTCGTACGACTTCAGCTTGATACGTATTTTTTGCTGGGTGGCCATTGCAGTGGGTCAGTTTCAGCAGATGCAAATGAGTGGGCAGGCAAGCTGGCGCCTGCCTGCCGCATGTGGGGTGCGGGCGGAGCCCGTTAGTCAAGGATTTCGGTAACGACGCCGGCGCCGACGGTGTGCCCGCCTTCGCGGATCGCAAACCGCAGGCCCTCCTCCAGTGCAACCGGCTGGATCAGCTTCACCGTGAACGTCGCGTTG
>CAJXLX010000007.1 GCA_913056335.1 uncultured Rhodothermaceae bacterium | reverse complement strand
GACCAGCGTCGTCTAGCGGTGCATCGTCGGGCGTGAAGGAGGGCATCTCGGTGGCCGGCCTTATCATCGACCGCACGCATTCCGTGATCGGGCGGGACTTCAAAGATGCATTTCATAACCACTGGACCAAGCCGGAGGACGCCTCGAGCTTCACCATCCTCATCGCCGAACGGCCCCTCCCCCAGTTCGGATCACAAATCCGGGTCTCCGTGGGCGAGACGGCAGTGTATCAGGGCCAGCTACGGCCTGGGTATCGCCAGATTGAAAAGGCCGCCCAGCGGGCCGCGGCCCGCGCCCGGTATTATCTTCGGGAATTTTACGAGCCCCGTGAGGTCTACTGACCCGGACCGCCCTTCCTCCCTTCGACGAACCGCCCCGTACTGACTTGCTCATTCACACCGCCTACCACAGTCCGATGACGATCGTCACACGCACTCTGGGAACGCTTCTCGCCGTGGGCCTGCTCGGTCTCTGCCTCGGCGGCCCCTCGTCCGCCCAGGCCCAGGAATTCGTCTACCAGCCGATCAACCCGACGCTACGCAGCTTGCGTGAGAGCGGCGCCATTCCGCCGTTCCCAGACCTCACCGATCCTGATGGGAATCTGTTTGGTACGGCGTTCTCACTGGACGGCATCCACCCAAACAGTGCTACCCACGAGGTGGTTGCCAACACAACCATCGAAGCGATCAATGCGGAGTACGGCACGTCGCTGTCTACGCTTCCATAGGACACGCCTTGACACGTAAGGTGACGGTCTTTCCGTCCCCACAGAAGAGCGCGGAGCGCCCCAACCGGGATGCTCCGCGCTTTTTTTGTCCGACCTGCTCCAGGGTCCTCCGCTAAAACGCCCTGTGTACAATGCGCAGCGCCGCTATGGGTGCATAAGGGAAGCGCCGGTCTCAAAGGACGCGGCCTTTTGCCTGGCACCGTCGGAATGTGCGTCGCCCGGTTGCATGGGCCTGTTCACCACCCGGTTGCACGGTCTTGTGGATAACCGGACCTGGAGATGAGGCGGGGGGAGATAAGACGGGGCATGCGCACTGCGCGGGACTGTGCGGGCTGAGAATGCGCGTGTGCATCAAAGAAAAAGCTGCTCCTCAAGCGATACATTGCACGCTTGAGGAGCAGCCAGATGTCAGGGACACGTTGCCGTATCCGCCCTAAAAGGAGTTATGCGCCCTGCTACTGAAAGGAGAGCAGCAGGCTAAACCGCAGGGTGTCGGAGAGCGGGTTGTCTTCTTCGAGGGTGTAGAGGTACGAGAAGTCGATGCCTACGATATTCCAGCGCACGCCTGCCCCAAAGGTGAGGAACTGGCGGTTGCCGTTATCGGGGTGCTCGTAGAAGTAGCCCGTGCGGAGTGCAAACAGATCGGCGTACCAGTACTCCAGGCCGCTTCCGACAGTGAACTGGTCGACAACGCCCAGCTCGGTGGCCTCGCCATCGGGGCCGACCTCGCCCGGACGCGAACTCCACGAGTTGAAGACCGACTGGTAGAACGGATCGGGATTGGCCCCGGTGGAGTCGACGCTTACCAGCTCTTTGTTGAAGTCGTTCGTAACCGTAAGGCTGTTGTACTCGTCGAAGTCGAACGTAAAGGCGTATCCAAAGCGCAGGTTGGTCGGGATGGCTTGCTTCTCCTCGGAGTAGCGGATGTAGGTCCCCATGTTGGCCAAGTTAGCGCCGCCCGAGAACGTGGTGGGCACGCCAAACAGGCCGAACGGACGGCTACGATAGAGCGCAGACAGGTCGAAGGTGCCGGTGGTGGCTGTGCCGCTTTCTACATCGCCGTCGCTATCGGACAGCTTCGAGTAGACAAAGCGAGCGCCGCCGCCGATGCTGAACGTTTCGCTGAGGCGGCGTCCGTACGACAGCCCCGTTGCCATTTCGAAGGTATTGTCGAAGCGCACGCGGTTGCCGTCTCCATCAATCACCTCGAGCTCGCCCAGGTTCAGGAAGATGACGTTTCCTCCGAAGGTGCCCACGCCGTCTACGTGGTAGGTCCCCACCAGATATTCGTAGAAGAGCCCTGCATCAAACTCGGGAAGCCAGTTGGCGTGCGTAATTCCTACCTGTGAGTTTTCTTGAAACCCCAGGCCCGCCGGATTCCAGAACATGGCGTTGGCGTTGTCGGCCAGGGCTACGCCGGTGTTGCCCATGCCTGCGCCCCGGCTGTCGGGCTCAATGCGCAGGAACAGCGCGGACGATTGCCCCAGCTGCGCATGGGCTGCCGTTGTAAGCATGAGTAGAAGAAGCGCGGTTCCAGCGAACCCAATCCACTGCCGGAGGGGTCGGTGAGGGTAAGTCAAAGTCATGAGTGCGAGCTAACTGCGTTATCGATGTACGGGAAACGATGGCTGCCTGTGAGCAGCACACATCGCAAAGGAGGCGTATCAGTTTGTATCGATAGACCGCAGGTGGATGACAGAGAACAACGTGCTTATGAGGGTAGGGAATGCGTCTCTCAAAAGCAAGACGCGAGCCGCATGCCATACGTGTATGCTCGTTTGCAGAAGAGTCAGCGCGTCTGTCTTATCGATCTATACTGACCGCACTCTGCTATCTCGCTTTGTTATGCCGCTTTTACGTGCCGTTTAACGCATTGGGGAGACAATAACTGTACGTATGTACGACGCCTGCACGCAGCCGAGGTTCACATTTTTTGTGCGAGCTTCGCACACCGATCAGGGATAAGGTCGCAACGCTGGATGCCCATGCCTCCATCCCCGCGCATTGATGCTTACCCCGCCTCCAGCTCATCGCGCAGATCTTCGAGCCGCTCCAGGCGCTTTGAGAGTTGATTCGTGGCGTCGTGGATATCTTGCAGCGCTTCTTGCACCGGTCCGTCGTCGCCTTCTTCCTTAGCGACCTCAATCAGAAACTGGGCATTGCCGTGGATGATGGAGAGCGGATTGTTTACGTCGTGTATAATCTCGCTGAGTGCACGGTGCAGCGCATCGGCGTCGGGGTAATTGGCCATAGGTGAAGAGAGGTCAGGTTAAGAAGAACCGGCGGGTATAATGCGCCATCCACGATCGGACGCCTGCACATGCCCCTGCGCAACGGTGGGATCATGCTCAAAGAACAGCGTCCATTCGTGCGCTTCTGCATCCTGCAAGAATCTTGCCTTCTCGTCAATCGTCTGTAGAGGAGCAATGTCGTAGGCCATCGTCCAGGCGGCCCCTGCATGGTGATGCGTGGGGAGCAGGTCGGCTACAAACACGTAGGTTGCCTCGGGGCCACTCACCTTCACCAGTTGCTGTGCGGTGGTGTGACCGTCTACACACCGCAGGTCGATGCCCGGCATCAGCGTGCCTGCGCCCTCATGGAATGTCCACGCCACTTGGTTGGCCAAGGGATCGAGAATTGCGTTACGAAATGAGTTTTTCTCTTTGGGATTTGGGGCCCGTGCTGCCTCCCAATGCTTGGCCTGCACATGATGCGTAGCCTCGGGGAAGCGCGGCACCACTTCATCGTCGTGGCGAACAACAGCGCCTCCACTATGATCAAAGTGCAGGTGCGTAAACACCACGTCGGTCACCTCCGACGGCGCCACGCCTGCCGCGTTGAGGCTACCTGCAAGCGTGTGCACTGAATGGTCGATCCCGAAGATGGACTGCTCTTTCTCCGAGAACGTATCGCCGATGCCGGTATCCACCAGGATGCAGCGGTCGTTGCCCTGTATCAACAGGCAGCGCATGGCCAGTTCGATACGATTTTGATCGTCGGCGGGGATGCGCTCGTCCCACAGCGGTTTAGGCACAATGCCGAACATGGCGCCGCCGTCGAGCTTAAAGGTGCCCGTTTCGAGCTGATGGAGCGTGTAGGGTCCGCATTCAATCATGGGGCGGGGTAGGCTGCTGCACAAGATCGCGACGCATGCAACCTACACATCCTCGGGCGGAAAGTCTTTGAAGTGCCCGTTCGACTTGACGCGGCGCTGCAGGTCTTCCTGCTGTTCAACTTGCGGGATGAGCGTTCCGAAGTGCTCTACCAGGTAATTCACGCGCTCAAGCTCGGTACGCAGTTGCAGCACCTCTTGCTTCTGCTCCAGCGACAGCCCCGCGTTCTGCGCCAGCACAAACGAGAGCGGCCGGTCGGTTTGATAGAGTCCGGGCCGCACGGTGCGCCCGGCCAGCTCAAGTAGTTTCATGTGCTGGGTAATCATGCGCTCACGCAGCGACGGGTCGACCTCGTCCGAGGTGTCCGCAATGAGTGTTACATCCGCCGTGTAGTACGAGGCGCGGTCATCGAACACCTCTTCGATGCGAAACCGCTCGCGCCCTTTGGCGATCAGGTCGGCGCTTCCATTCTCGTACCGCTTCAGGATACGCTGGATGTGTGCAGTGCACCCTATCGAGGCAATCGAGCCTTCCTCAGCCAGCACCACTCCAAAGGGAGCGTCGTGCGTGGTGCAGAACGCCATCAGATCCTTGTAGCGCTCTTCGAAGATATGCAGCGGCACCTGTTCGTAGGGGTAGAGTACCAGACCGAGCGGAAAAAGCGGAAGGTCGTCGATGGTAGACATGGAGTTTGCTGTAGGCCCGTGGATAAGAAGCATAAATCAAACCTATGCGCCAAAATGGGTGTTTCCCCTGGTCTGCGGTGGAGTGTGCAAAGCCTGTTCTTTATTAGCGCGCTCCAGGATATTATGGCGCTACGTGTTCAGGGGGATGCCGAAGGGGAGTCTTCCATTTCAATGATGGGCACCGCCCCCTGGCGCAGCCGGTACAGCGCATATCCCGATACGACCGCAACGCTGCTGCATCCCAAAGCCACGGCCGGACGCAGTAGTAATGCGCCACCGGTCGCGAACATGACGCCAAAGAGCAGGCCCACCGCCGCTACGGTGCTCCAGATGCTGCGCGACAGCGAGGCCGCCGGAGCCACGCCTGTTTCGGCCCGCTGCCGCGCCCACCCGGGTCCGCCCGGACGCGCCATGCGGTAGAAGCGCCGCAGGGTCTCGGCAGACTCAGGCTTCGTAGCATACATCACACTGATCCACACGATGCCCGTAAGCACCGTAATCGCGCCCAGGCGCAGCCCAAAATCGTCGATGACGGCCCCCGGATAGAGCGTCGTGGTCAGTCCAATCAGAAAGCCCGCACACATGGCCGACAGCTCGGCCCACGCGTTAATGCGCCACCAAAACCAGCGCAGAATGAGCACGACGCCGGGTCCGGTACCAATAGCAATCACCAGCCGGAAGATGGTGGCTACGCTCTCTGAGAAGAACGCAGCGACGGCCCCGATCGTGGCAATGAGTAGCGAGGCTGCGCGTCCGGCCAGCACCAGCTCAGACTGCGTGGCATTGGGACGCAGGAAGCGGGCGTACACGTCGTGTGTAAGGTACGAGGCGCCCCAGTTAATCTGTGTGGATACGGTGCTCATAAACGCCGCCAGGAGCGAGGCCACCGCCAGCCCAAGCACGCCCACCGGCAGGTAGTCGAGCATGAGCATAGGGTAGCCCATTTCGGGATCGTCGAGGTCGGGATACACCACAAGCGCTGCCAGGGCCACGAGCACCCACGGCCAGGTGCGAATCACGTAGTGCAGGATGTTAAAGAGCCAGGCCGCCCACTCGGCGTGCTCCTCATCACGCGAGGCAACCAAGCGCTGAATGAACTCGCCGCCCCCGTCGGAGCGCCGGAACGTCCACCACTGCACAAAAGCATACGCGAAGAAGGTAGACGCCGAGATCCCCGCGAACGCGCTCCACCCAATGCGCAGGCCGTCGTCCCAGCCAATCTCGAACGGCACAAACGCGAGCACGTCGAAGTCGGTGGCGGCCTGGGCCTGGGTCACGAGTCCGCTGAGCCCGCCCACCTCGGGACTCCGAATGGCGAACCAGGCTACGAGCACCGCTCCAATCAGCGCCAGTACAAACTGCACGAAGTCGGTAGCCACCACGCCCCACAGGCCCGCCAGGCCCGCGTACAGCAGCACAAACACAAGCAGCACCAGCACCGACAGCATCTTCGGGTCGAGGCCCAGCACCGTGCCGCCCGTGGGGATGCCAAGGAGCGACCAGAACGAGAGCGCCTCCATCACCTTCAGCGCCGCCAGCATGATGTAGCCAATCCCGATGCAGTTAATGGGCACGGCAAACAGAAACGCCTTCACGACCCGCAACACGGCAGCCGAACGCCCGCTGTAGCGCATCTCGATGAGCTCAGCATCGGTCACGACCGCGCTGCGCCGCCAGAGCCGCGCAAACACGTAGATGAGCGCCACATGGCCCACCCCGAAGGCCCACCATTCCCAGTTGCCTGCAATCCCCCGCTCGCCCACGACGCCCGCCACGTAGAGTGGCGTGTCAATCGAGAACGTGGTGGCGGCCATCGACGTGCCCGCCAGCCACCACGGCAGCGAGCGCCCCGAGATGAAGAAGTCTTCGACCGACTGCGAGGCGCGCCGCGACAGGTAGGCCCCCAGCGCCAGCGCGCCAATCAGGTAGAGCGCAATGATGAGGCCGTCAATCCAGTGCATCCACAGGAGGGCGTTGGACAAAGCACAGTAGCAGCAACGATGCGTTCAGCATCAGGGGGATGCAACGCTCCGCCTCCCCCTGTATGCCCTGATGCATCGTCAACGTCAGGGGATAGCAGCCCAGGTTATGTCTTTGAGCCGGATGCCGCTTCGGAGGCGGCTGTTTCCAGCGTACCGGCTCCGTTCGTACTCACCTGCATCGCACCCTCCACATCGCGAAGCGCATTCTCGCTTTCGGCTACGACGGAAGCCACCATCGTATCGCCCGTAATGTTGTTGGCTGTGCGCAGCATGTCGAGCGGACGGTCGACCCCCAGAATGAGGGCAATACCGGCACTGGGCACGCCCACCGACTCAAGAATGACGACGAGCATGACGATGCCCGCGCTGGGCACGCCCGCGGTGCCAATCGACGCCAGCACGGCGATCAGCACAATGTTGAGCTGCTGCACCATCGTAAGATCCAGGCCCAGCACCTGCGCAATGAACACCGCCGCGACGGCCTGATAGAGCGCGGTGCCATCCATGTTGATAGTCGCCCCCAGGGGCAGCACGAACGACGAGATCTCTTTCGACACGCCCAGATTCTTCTCGCTCACCTCCATCGTAACCGGCAGTGTGGCGCCGCTGGATGAGGTCGAGAACGCGACCAGTTGGGCGGGGGCAATGGCCTTAAAGTACTCCGGCACGCTTTTGCGCGTAAAGAACGTGATGAACAGCGGATAGACGATGAACACCATCACCGCCAGGCCCAACACCACCGTTAAGCAGTAGTAGCCGAGCGCGCCCAGCAGCGCCCCAAGCTGCGCCGGGCTGTCGGCGGCGATCGATACAATCGCATCCGCCAGCAACCCGAACACGCCCACCGGCGCCGTAAGCATGATAAGCCCCACCACCTTGATAATGAGCGTGTTGAGGCTGTCGAATACGTCAATGAGCGGTTGGGCTTTGTCACTGGGGATGAGCAACAGCCCAATCCCAATCAGGAACGCCACGAACACCACTTGCAGCATGTTGCCGTTGTCGGAGGCCGAGTTGAAGAAGTTCGCGGGCACCATGTCGACGATGGGCTGCAGCGGACCACGGTCGGCGGCGTCTTCGGCAAAGGCTTCGCGCTCGCCCACGTCGTCGCGGTAGGTTTCTTCGAGCTGGGTTTGCATCTCAGGGGGCACCGAACCACCCGGATTCAGCGTGTTGACGAGGGTTAGCCCCACTACGAGCGCGATAACGGTTGTAATCAGGTAGAGCCCGATGGTCTTGCCCCCGATGCGCGAGAGCTTGTTCAGATCGGCCAGCGAGGAAATACCCACCACCAGCGATGCCAGGATCAGCGGCACTGCAATGAGCTTGAGCAGGTTCAGAAAGATGGTGCCGAATGGCGCGATCCAGTACGCCGTAAACTGCTGCCAGCCTTGCGCCGCCCCCACAACGCCGTACGCCAGTCCAAGCAGAAGACCGATGATGATTTGCCAGTGCAGCTTGCGATACCAGGGCATAGGGGATGCGTAGGTTGCGGTGGAAGGTAGTGGGGAAAGGGTATTGGGCGTTCATGAATCAATACAAGAAAAGGAGCCCGCGCCCCGGAAACAAGGGGCCATCCGGTGTTTGGCAACGTGAGATGCGAACTCGTTTCAAAGCATCCACTGCGTACTACTCATCGCAAGGGCGCTGCCTGCCAGTGTGGCGAGTGCGTTGACGCCGCTGTTGGTGAGTAGGCGAAATCCACGCGCTGGTGTGTCGGATGCCGCCGCCGGTGTGTCATGCAGGGTCGTGTCGCCGGGCGTTGCGTACTGTGCCTGAACGAACGCACCGAGCACGCTATCCACGAGGCTTCCGCCCACCCCGCTTGCAGCCACCCATCCGGCCATGCCCCACGAGAGCGGACCTACACCTGCAGCCAGGGCGGCGATGACGCTTGCTCCCACAACGCCAGCTGCGGTGCCTGCGACCGAAATGGCTCCCGACGCACCGGCTTTCACCCAGCGCCTCGTAGCGAGCGACCATGCCTGTCCGTGCCAGCGCGTCCCAATTTCGGTGCCCCAGGTGTCGGCGGTGGCGGTAGCCAGTGCACCCATGAACGCCAGGTAGGCCACCATGCCGTCGGTGTAGGGCAGCGCGGCAAGGGCCGCCCAGGCCACGCCGCCATTGGCGAGGACCTGCACTGCAGTACGGGGCGGCGTCGTTTCGTTGGACGGCCCATCCAGACGGGCCAGCAGGCTGCCCGAGACCACAAACGCGACCAGGGGGAGCGCCCAGGCTGTGCCTCCAACGAGAACAACGTGCGCGCCCACTGCGCCTCCAAGCCCGGCGCCTGCTTTGGTGAGCCAGTGCATCTTGTACACGACCACGGCGATGCTCACAGCCAGCGCGCCGCCGATTGCAAGCTTGGTGTAGAGCATGGGGCGGGGCGTTATGCTGTGTATCCTAAAACAAGAGAGCACAAAAAAACACGCCCTGCCGCCATAGAGGCCGCAGGGCGCGATTTAGGTTATGTTGTAGATGCGTCAGGTTATTGCTTTACCGACGACTCCAGCTCTTCTTTCGAGGGCGCGCCATCGCCTGCGGCCCCGTTGCCGCCAATGGCTGCCTGCAGCTCTTCGAGCTCCGACTTCGAGCCGACCACGATGTCGCGGTACTCATGCTGGCCGGTTCCTGCCGGGATGGGATGCCCCACCACGACGTTCTCTTTCAGGCCGTGCAGCGGATCCTCTTCGGCGCGGATCGCCGAATTGGTAAGCACCTTGGTCGTCTCTTGGAACGACGCGGCCGAGATGAACGAGTCGGTGGCCAGTGCAGCCTTGGTGATACCCAGGAGCACCGGACGCCCAACGGCCGGGCGCGCCTCACGCACCTGGATCTCGGGCTCGTCGTTGCGCTTCAGCTGCGAGTTGATCTCGCGCAGACGACGGCGGCTCACGACTTCGCCAATCTTGACGTTGTCGGAGCTGCTCGGGTCGGTCACGACAAACTTGTCGTGCAGGTTGTCGTTGACGCGCGCCATCTTGTGGCGGTCGATCACATCCTCTTCGAGGAAGTGCGTGTCGCCTGTTTCCACAATGCTTACGCGCTTCATCATCTGGCGTACGACGACCTCAATGTGCTTGTCGTCGATCTCGACGCCCTGCAGACGGTAGACCTCCTGAATCTCGTTCAGCAGGTACTCTTGCACGGCCCGCGGGCCCTTAATCTTGAGGATGTCGTGCGGCGCAATCGTTCCATCGCAGAGCTGATCGCCGGCCTGTACGAAGTCGTTTTCGTGCACCAGCATGTGCTTCGAGAGCGAGACCATGTAGGTCTTCGTCATCTCATCTTCGCGGCTGGAGATAATGACTTCTTGCTTGCCTCGCTTGCGATCGCCAAAGCTGACGATGCCGTCAATCTCACTGACAGCTGCTGGATCCGAAGGCGTCCGCGCTTCGAACAGTTCGGTAACGCGCGGCAGACCACCGGTAATGTCGCTCTGCTTCACCGTCTGGCGCGGAATCTTGGCCAGCACCTTACCGGCTTGCACCGAGTCGCCCTCATCCACCTGGATGCGGGCCTGGGTGGGCATATTGTACTCGCGGATGTCGTCTTCGTCCACTCGCACCCGCACCGCAGGAGTCAGCGTGCGTTTCCGGCTTTCGGTAATCACTTTCTCCCGGTGACCGGTTTGCTCGTCAGTTTCTTCCTTGTAGGTGGTGCCTTCGATCATGTCTTCGAAGACCACCTCGCCGTCTACCTCCGAGAGGATAACGCTGTTGTAGGGGTCCCACGAGGCGAGCACATCGCCCTTATCGACCGACTCGCCTTCTTCCACCAGTAGTTCAGCGCCGTATGGCACGACCTGGCTGTTGAGCTCGCGGCCTTCGTCGTCGAGGACGGAGATTTCGCCCTGGCGGGTGAGCACGATTTCTTTTGGCCCGTCGGTGTCTTCATACATCACCGTGCGCAGGTTCTGGAAGGCGAGCGTACCCGCCGACTTCGTCTGCATGGTGCTTTCGGATGCGACCGCGCTGGCGGCGCCTCCAATGTGGAAGGTACGAAGCGTAAGCTGCGTGCCGGGCTCGCCAATCGACTGCGCCGCAACGACGCCCACCGATTCGCCCACCTCGACCATCCGGTTTGTGCCCAGGTTGCGCCCGTAGCACAGCGTACATACGCCGCGCTGCGACTCGCAGGTGAGCACCGACCGAATTTCGATCTCTTCGATGGAGGTTTCAGCAATGTGCTTTGCCACCTTTTCATCAATGAGCTTGTTCGCGCCCACGATGAGATCGTCGGTCTGCGGATCGTACACATCGTGCACGGTTACGCGGCCCAGAATGCGCTTGCTGAGCGGAACCACCACCTCTTCGTTGTCGGTCAGGGCGGACACCGTAATGCCGCGCAGCGTGCCGCAGTCGTGCTCGTTGATGGTCACGTCTTGTGAGACATCGACCAGGCGGCGCGTCAGATAGCCCGCATCGGCGGTCTTCAGAGCGGTATCGGCCAGTCCCTTACGCGCGCCGTGCGTGCTGATGAAGTATTCCAGCACCGACAGGCCCTCCTTAAAGTTGGAGAGGATCGGGTTCTCAATGATCTCGCCGCCGCCTTCGCCGACGTTTTTCTGCGGCTTGGCCATCAGCCCACGCATCCCGCCCAACTGACGGATCTGCTCTTTCGAGCCACGCGCACCGGAGTCGGCCATCATGTAGATGGCGTTGAAGCCTTCGCGGTGTTCTTTCAGCGTTTGGAAGAGCACCTCCGACACCTGGTTGTTGGTCTGCGTCCAGATGTCGATAACTTGGTTGTAGCGCTCGTTATCGGTCGTGAAGCCCATTTCGTAGTTCGACTGAATCTTGTCGACCTCGGTGTTGGCTTCTTCGACAAGCTCTTCCTTCTTGTCGGGCACCACAATGTCGGCCAGCGAGAACGTAATGCCGGATGTGGTGGAGCGTCCGTATCCCATGCGCTTCATCGCATCCAGGAAGTTGGACGTTTCCTTGAATCCAACCGTTTTCAGGATGCGCGAGATAATCGGGCGCATGTTCTTCTTCGTGAGCACCTCGTTTACGTACGGGACGCCCTCGGGCACGATCTCGTTGAAGAGCGCACGGCCCACCGTGGTCTCGATAATCTCGCCAGGGTTTTGCGGGTCCCGCAGTTCAATCTTTGCGTGTGTAGCCACAATGCCCTGATCGAAGGCCTGACGGATTTCGTCGACCGAGGCAAAGCGGCGCCCTTCGCCTTTCTCGCCGTTTTTGGCCTTCGTCATGTAGTAGAGGCCCAGGATCATGTCCTGCGTGGGCACGGTCAGCGGCGAGCCGTTGGCCGGGCTCAGGATGTTATGGCTGCTCAGCATGAGCACCATGGCCTCCAGGCACGCCTCGTGCGAGAGCGGCACGTGAACCGCCATCTGGTCGCCGTCGAAGTCGGCGTTGTACGCGGTACAGACCAGCGGGTGCAGCTGGATGGCTTTACCCTCGGTAAGCACCGGCTGAAACGCCTGGATGCCGAGGCGGTGCAGCGTGGGCGCACGGTTTAGCATGACCGGGCGGCCCTGAATCACCTTCTCCAGGATGTCCCACACGGCAGCCGTACGTTTCTCCACATACTTCTTCGCGCTCTTCACCGTCTTCACGATGCCGCGCTCAATGAGGCGGCGAATGATGAACGGCTTGAAGAGCTCCACGGCCATCTCTTTGGGGATGCCGCACTGGTGCAGTTCCAGGTCGGGCCCGATCACAATCACCGAACGGCCCGAGTAGTCCACGCGCTTACCGAGCAGGTTCTGACGGAAGCGCCCCTGCTTGCCTTTCAGCATATCCGAAAGGCTCTTCAGCGGACGGTTTGATGAGCCGCGTACCGAGTTCGATTTACGGCTGTTGTCGAAGAGCGAGTCGACGGCCTCCTGCAGCATCCGCTTCTCGTTCCGCAGGATGACTTCCGGCGCCTTAATGTCGATGAGGCGCTTCAGGCGGTTATTACGGATAATGACGCGCCGGTACAGGTCGTTCAAGTCCGACGTAGCAAAGCGTCCGCCATCGAGCGGCACAAGCGGGCGCAGCTCCGGCGGAATCACCGGAATCACGCGCATCACCATCCACTCGGGACGGTTTTCGGTGCGCGTGTTGGCGTCGATGAAGCCTTGCACCACGTTCAGGCGCTTCAGCGCTTTCGCTTTGCGCTGCTGACTGGTTTCGGTTTTCACTTGGTAGCGCAGCTCCTGCGCGAGCTTCTCCAGCTCCAGACGCTTCAACATCGTTTCGACTGCTTCCCCACCGATCATGGCCAGGAACTTCTCAGGGTCGTCGTCGGGCAGGCGGTTGTTGTCTTCCCGAATCTGGTAGAGGATGTTGAAGTATTCCTCCTCCGTGAGCAGCTGGTTCTGCTCCACGCCCAGGCGCTTGGCCGTACCGGGCTGGATAACGATGTACTGTTCGTAGTAGATGACCTTTTCCAGGTCTTTCGACTTGAGGCCCAGCAGGTGGCCAATCTTGTTCGGTAGCGTCTTGAAGTACCAGATGTGTACTACCGGTACGCTGAGCTTGATGTGGCCCATGCGTTCGCGGCGCACCGCTTTGCGGGTGACTTCGACGCCACAGCGGTCGCAGATAATGCCCTTGTAGCGGATACGCTTGTACTTGCCGCAGTGGCATTCGTAGTCTTTGACAGGGCCAAAGATCTTCTCGCAGAAGAGCCCGCCCATTTCCGGCTTAAACGACCGGTAGTTAATCGTTTCCGGCTTCAGCACCTCGCCATACGAGCGCTCCAGAATGTCTTCTGGAGACGACAAGTTGATCGAGATCTTGTTGAAGTCTTTTTCGATGTCTTTCGAGTTTCCGTAAGGCATGTAGCAGTGTGCTATTTGAGAGTGGCAGAGAGCGGCCCGTGCAACCGCTCGGCACGGAATGCCTGTGCACCGGCGCCCACGGTGCAGCCCCGTGGGCGCTCAGGTACGTGTGCAGATAACGCGTTAGTCGAGGTTGACCTCCAGCCCCAGCCCTTGCAGTTCGCGTACCAGCACGTTGAAGCTTTCTGGCACGCTGGGCGACGGCATGTTCTTGCCTTTCACGATCGACTCGTAGGCACGCGAACGGCCTTGCACATCGTCCGACTTGTAGGTCAGCATTTCTTGCAGCGTATGGGAGGCTCCGTAGGCATAAAGCGCCCACACCTCCATTTCGCCCAGACGCTGGCCCCCAAACTGCGCCTTACCACCCAGCGGCTGCTGCGTAATGAGGCTGTATGGTCCGATGGAACGCGCGTGCATCTTATCGTCAATCAGGTGGCTCAGCTTCATCATGTAGATCTGGCCCACGGTCGTCTTCTCATCGAAGGGTTCGCCCGTCTGGCCATCAATGAGCTGTGCCTTGCCATCGCGCGGAAGGCCGGCTTCTTCGAGTTTGTCCGCGATGTCGTCCATCGTGGCCCCGTCAAAGATCGGAGTGGCAAACTTCTTACCGAGCTTGTCGCCCGCCCAGCCAAGAAGGGTCTCGTAGATCTGGCCGAGGTTCATCCGCGAGGGTACGCCCAGCGGGTTCAGCACGATATCAACCGGTGTGCCATCGTCCAGGTGTGGCATGTCTTCGACCGGCACAACCTTGGCGATCACGCCCTTGTTGCCGTGCCGGCCCGCCATCTTGTCGCCGACTGATATTTTGCGCTTGCGCGCCACATACACCTTGGCCATCTGTACGATGCCAGCGGGCAGTTCGTCGCCCATCTCGACCTGGTGCTTCTCGCGCTTCTCTTTGCCGTCGATCTCGCGGCGGCGCACTTTGTAGTTCCGCAGGAGCGTAGCCACCTTCTTGTTGAGGTCGTCGTCGGTGGTAAACTGCGCTTTGGTGCTCAAGTCCTGCGGCTCGGCGCTGTCGAGGGCCGAGCGCGTAAGCTCGGCTCCTTCGGGCAGAATGTCGTTGCCGTCGCGGTCTTTGATGCCTCCGGACGCTTCACCGCCCACCAGATTGAAGAACTTATCCCAGAACCGCTTATCGAGATCAGCGACCTCGCGCATGTGGGTTTCTTCGATTGCTTCGAGGCGCTTCTCCTCCATCTTCTTGGAGGCGGGATCGAGCTGGCGGCGACTGAACAGCTTCGTGTCAATCACCACACCGTCCATGCCCGGCTTGGCCTTCAGCGAGGCGTCTTTCACGTCGCCCGCTTTGTCGCCAAAGATCGCGCGCAGCAGTTTCTCTTCGGGCGTGGGGTCGGTTTCACCCTTCGGCGTAATCTTACCCACAATGATGTCACCCGGATTCACCTCGGCCCCCACGCGAATAATGCCGCGTTCGTCGAGATCCTTCGTGGCTTCCTCCGAAACGTTCGGAATCTCGCGGGTCAATTCCTCTTCGCCGCGCTTCGTGTCGCGCACTTCGTGCTCAAACTCCTCGATGTGCACCGAGGTGTAGACGTCGTCGGCCACGAGGCGCTCGCTGATTACAATGGCATCCTCAAAGTTGTAGCCGTGCCACGGCATAAATGCGCAGAGCACGTTCTTGCCGAGGGCCAGTTCGCCTTTCTCGGTGGCGAATCCTTCCGTCATCACCGTACCGTCTTCGACCTTGTCGCCGACCTGCACGATCGGTTTCTGGTTCATGCAGGTGTCCTGGTTGGTGCGGCGGAACTTCACGAGTTTGTACTCGCGCACCGGATCCCCAAACGTAAGGTCGTCTTTTTCGGCGTCTTCTTCGTAGCGGACGACGATGCGCTCGGCATCCACATACTCGACTTCGCCTTTGCCTTCCGCCACGATGACCGCACGCGAGTCTTTCGCGGCGCGACCTTCAAGACCGGTGCCCACGATGGGCGAATCGCTACGCAGCAGGGGGACACCCTGGCGCTGCATGTTCGATCCCATGAGCGCACGGTTCGCATCATCGTGCGAGAGGAACGGCACCAGACTGGCCGAGGGCGACACAATTTGGTTAGGTGCTACGTCCATGTACTCCACCTTTTCAGGCGGCACAATGGGGAAGTCGCCCTGATGGCGGCATGTCACCTGATCGGTCTGAAAGTTGCCGTCTTCGTCAATCGGCGCGTTGGCCTGTGCAATGACATGACGGTCTTCTTGGTCAGCAGCCAGGTACTCGACTTCTTCCGTTACCACGCCATCTTTCACGACGCGGTACGGCGTTTCGATGAAGCCGAACTCGTTGATGACGCCATGCACACAGAGCGAGGAGATCAGACCAATGTTCGGGCCTTCTGGCGTCTCAATCGGGCAGAGGCGCCCGTAGTGCGTGTAGTGGACATCACGCACCTCAAACCCAGCGCGCTCACGCGTCAGCCCGCCCGGGCCAAGCGCCGAAAGGCGACGCTTATTCGTCAGCTCGGCCAGCGGATTCGTCTGGTCCATGAACTGGCTTAGCTGGTTCGTCCCAAAGAACGTGTTGATCACGCTCGAAATGGTCCGTGCATTTACCAGGTCTTGCGGAGTAAACTTGTCAGCATCCCGCAGATTCATACGCTCCTTAATGGTGCGCGACATGCGAGCCAAGCCCAGCGAGAACTGCGATCCGAGCTGCTCTCCCACCGTTTTTACACGGCGATTGCTCAGGTGATCAATGTCATCGGGCGTAACCTGGCCGTTCTTCAGGCGAATGAGTTCCTGCACAATGCCCACTACGTCGTCGCGGGTGAGTACCGTGGTATCAGGATCCACGTCAATCTGCAGGCGACTGTTGATGCGGTGGCGCCCCACATCACCCAGGTCATAGCGCTTATCGGAGAAGAACAGACGATCCAGCGCGTTGCGCGCGGAGTCAAGGTCAGGGGCTTCCGAACCGCGCAGCTGGCGGTAGATCTCACGGAGCGCCTCTTCCTCGTTGTGCGTAGCATCTTTTTTGAGGGTCTCAACGAGCGTTCTCATATCGAGCTCGTCCTCGCCGCGGTTTTCGCGTACGAGATACATGCGCTCGATATCGTGCTCGCTGAGCGTCTCCCAGTCTTCTTCTTCCAGTACGTGCTCAGCGGGTAGGATTACCTCACGCTCCACTTCCTCCTCAACGACCTCGCCGGTGTCTTCGTCGACGATTTCGACCTTGCGCTCCACAATGACGGATGTGGCAAGCTCGCGGTCTACGTACTCATTGAAGGCCTCCTGGCTGTCGACCTCTGCGGTGTCAGCCAGATCGAACAGGTTGATGATCTCATCGTCAGAAGAGACGCCGAGCGCACGCAGAAGCGTGGTAACGGGGACTTTCTTCTTCCGGTCGATGTAGGCCCACAGTACATTGCGGATGTCGGTCGCAAACTCCATCCACGATCCGCGGAATGGAATCACGCGCGCCGAAAACAGCTGCGTGCCGTTTGAGTGCGTGTCAGTGCCAAAGAACAGGCCAGGGCTCCGGTGCAACTGAGCAACGATCACCCGTTCCGCGCCGTTCACGATGAACGTACCACGGTCGGTCATAAACGGAAGCGTGCCGAGGTACACCTCCTGCTCAATGGCCTCAATGGCCTCATCATCGCCATCTTCCTCCTTACTGGAGAGACGCAGCGTAGCCTTCAGCGGCACCGAAAAGGTGAGCCCCTGCGCGATGCACTCCTCAATGGTGTGTTTCGGCGCATCGAGTCCGTAATTGACAAACTCAAGCGTGTAACGCTCGCGGCTGTCTTGAATCGGAAAGTGCTCGTTGAATACCGCTTGAAGCCCTTCGTCGTCCTCTCGGTCTTCCGGCGGCACGTCGTCTTGCACAAAGTCGTGGAACGACTTGAGCTGAATGTCCAGAAAGTCCGGATAGTCCCAGACCGTAGGGATCCGGGCAAAGGATTCTCGTTCGGGGGGGTCTTGTAGGTGACCGTTGGTAACAATGTCACCGCTGAGCAGCGTGGGCATAGGCGGAATAATTCCTTAAACAGTTGGGGAATACGCGCAGGCGTGCGACCCGTGCCTGTGGGACACAATTCAGAGAGCCAGTGTGAGCCGTTAAGCAGCTCTGTGAGTGTGGCTCCACAAAGCGGGTGGCTCTACAGAGAACGACGCACACGTTGGGGGTGAAGCAGAAATGGGGGTGTTTTCATCCGCACGCAGAACAGGGTTAGGGCGAATGGAAACCGGGGGTAATCGTGACAGATGCTTCAATGCCAGGGGGCGTTCGTTCGCAGGAAGACCAGTGCAACGAATGTATTGGATGCTATTGCACGGGCGGGGTTCGCGAATCACAGCAAAGATGAATACCGGGGCTCAATGACGTTGTTTCACAGCGCAGTAATTTCGCGGAATCATGGCGAAAGACAGTCGTACTTGTAGCCTTCGACTTTTTTGCCACTGATTCTTCTGCCATCAGCTTTATCGAGCCGATATAGCAAAGAGAACGCTTTTCGTATATGAACAAGGGCCCACCCCTATGTACAGGGGTCGGCCCTTGAGCGTATGTTTTGCTGTTCACACGGGGCCATCGAAACTAAGACTTCCGGCGCCGTGGGCGTCCTTTACTTAAGCTCGACTTCGCCACCGGCTTCTTCGAGCTGTGCTTTCAGTTCATCGGCATCTTCGCGCGAAACGCCTTCCTTAACAGGACTTGGCGCTTCGTCGACAACAGCCTTGGCTTCTTTGAGTCCGAGCCCAGTGATGGAACGGACTTCCTTAATCACAGCAATCTTGTTGCCGCTTACGCCCGTCAGCACCACGTCGAACTCCGTCTTCTCTTCAGCGCCGTCGCCGTCGCCGCCGGCAGCACCGGGGGCTGCGACCGCTACACCAGCCGAAGCCGGCTTGATGTCGTATTCTTCTTCGAGGTAGTTGGCAAGCTCGCTGGCTTCCTGGATGGTAAGCCCTACAAGCTGCTCTGCAATTTCTTTGATGTCTGCCATAGGTAGGTTGAGGTCCTGCAGCGGTCTGTGCACCCGGTCTAAGGAGGGCACTGCGCTGCTCATTAAGGGAGAGTACGATAGGGGAGAGCGCACAGGGCGCCCTCAGAGGAGCAAGCTTCTAAGCAGAAGCCTGCAAGGCGGTGCACAACGCATGGTTACGCGTCGTCATCACCATCGGCGATGCTCTGGATAGCGCCTGCCAGCGTACTGGCCGGAGCGGTAAGAGCACCAGCGATGTTCTGCGCCGGCGCAAGCATCAGACCAATGATGTCGCCAACGAGTTCTTCGCGCGACTTCAGGTCGGCCAACGCATCAAGCGCATCAGGCCCCTCGTAAAGGTCGCCTTCAATATATGCAACCTTCAGCTCAGGGCGCTCGCTTTCATTCTCTTCAAGAAAGTCTTGAATCACACGGGCAGGCTTCGCCGGGTCGTTGCTGAATGCCACGGCGGTGGGCCCACTAAAGTGCTCCGAAAGCACTTCAACGTCGGTGTTGTCGATTTGATCGATGGCCAGCTGGGCCAGCGTATTTTTGCAAACGGTGTACTCGACATCGGCCTCTCGGAAACGGGCCCGCAGCTCGTTGGTCTCTGCTACGGTAAGACCCGAGAAGTTCGTCAGGTAGATGATCGAGGAGGATTCAAACTGTTCGGTGAGATCATCAATGATCTCAGCCTTTTTGGCACGCGTCAGAGGCATATCAAGGGGAGGGTCGAAACGAAGGAGTACGGGAGGATGCACAAGGGCACACGACGCCGTGTGCAGGTGGCACAGCGTGGTTAACGTGTTTCCGTGAGCACCGTGCTGCGGTCAACCGATACAGGTGGTCCCATAGTCGCGGAAAGGGTGATTGAGCGCAAGTAGATCCCTTTGGAGGAGACCGGGCGCAACCGCACTACTTCTTTCAGGAAAGCCCGAGCGTTGTCGGCAAGCTCCTCATTTGAGAATGAAGCCTTCCCGATGGCTGTGTGCATGTTGCCATGCTTGTCTACACGGAACTCAATCTTGCCTGACTTCACCTCTTCAACGGTTTCGGCTACGTTCATCGTGACCGTGCCGCTTTTCGGGTTCGGCATCAGGCCACGCGGTCCAAGGATGCGCCCCAGGCGTCCCACCTGGGCCATCACATCCGGCGTCGCAATGACTACGTCAAAGTCGAGCCAGTTGTCATTCTGGATACGATCTACGTATTCATCAAGCCCTACGTAGTCGGCTCCGGCCTCTTCGGCCTCAGCTTGCTTGCTCTCATTGGCAAGCACAAGTACCGTTGTCTCTTTCCCGGTGCCGTGCGGAAGCACAACGGCTCCTCGCACCATCTGGTCGGCATGGCGTGGGTCGACGCCCAGGCGCAGGTCCAGGTCAATGGATTCGTCAAAGCTGGCCGTTGCTGTCTTCTTCGCCAAGTCCGCTGCTTCCTCAAGCGTAGACGGACTCGATGCCTCTTCAAGGAGAGTTTCAGCGTCGGCGTATCGTTTTCCTTTTTTTGCCATAAGTCGGTAGGTTGTGCGGTGCAAACGCCTGCTTTAATGCAGACTCCCGCGCTGTTCGTGGAGATCAGTGGAGGGTAGCAGGACCGGGAGTTACCCTTCGGGTTTGTCGCTCACCTTGATGCCCATGGAGCGCGCCGTTCCCGCAATCATATGAGCACCCTGCTCAATAGTATGGGCGTTTAGGTCTTCCATCTTACGCTCGGCAATGTCGCGGCAATCATCCCACGACACGGTGGCCACCTTTTGGCGGAGCGGATCGCCCGCACCACTTTCAATGCCCGCCACCTGCTTCAGCAAAATCGAAGCGGGCGGACTCTTGACGATGAAGTCGAACGAGCGGTCGGCGTACACTGTAATGACGACCGGAAGCAGAAGACCCATCTGGTCCTGCGTCTCGGCGTTGAACTTTTTGCAGAACTCCATAATGTTTACGCCATGCTGACCCAAAGCAGGGCCAATGGGCGGAGCCGGGTTTGCCTGTCCGGCTTTAATCTGGAGCTTAATTTGTGTGTTTACTTGCTTTGCCATAGGTCGGTACACGGTTCAGACGCCCGTCTGGGCTCCCGTAATTTCGTTAGTGGAGGTAACGGAGCAATGTACATGGGAAAAGGCCCTATTCACCCAAGGGGAGGCGGGGCCTTATGGGATGCTCAGGCATAGAGCACGATTTCAAGTGCGTTGCCCGCGCCGCTTGTCATATTTCAGCATTGTCATTCTTCGTGCTCAACCTGCAGATAGTCAAGCTCAACAGGCGTCTTACGCCCGAAGATAGACACCATAACGCGGACCTTCATTTTTTCGGGATAGACTTCTTCAACAAAGCCGTTGAAGCTATCAAAGGGTCCGTCAACGACCTTCACCGGGTCGCCCACCTTGAAGGGAATCTCAGGCTGTTCGCCCATCTCATCGGCACGATCCATGCGGCCAAGGATGCGTTGCACTTCGTCTGGGCGCAGTGGCGTTGGGTCGTCACCCGTTCCTGACGTCAAGAACCCAATGACAGAGGGCAATCCTGACACGGTGTGCTGCAACTGCTCGTTCATAACGGCATGCAGCAAAATGTAACCGGGAAAGAATGTCTTCTCTTTAGTCTTTTTCTTTCCACCCCGCATTTCGAATACCGTCTCAGTGGGGATGAGGACCTCGTCAACGAGATCCTCCATATCCAGGCGCTCCAACTCGCTTTCCAGAAAACGGCGCACTTTTTTTTCGTGCCCGGAGAAGGTCCGTAGCACAAACCATTTCTTTATGCCGTTTCCGCTTGACATGGGGGCTGGTAGAGGTAAGGGGCGAGAGCAAGAGAGTGGAGCAACGGCTGACAGAGCATCGGATGCACATGGCGCATGCTGCGGCGTGCATCCAGTTCGTACTCGATTAGTAGATAAACCCCATGATGGTGCTCACAATCTGATCGGCTACAAAAATGAAGCCTGATATCAGAACGGTTCCAAGAAGCGTGATGAGCGTGCTGCTGACGAGCTCGTCGCGGCTGGGCCAACTCACCTTACGCATTTCGGCAATCACCTCTTGGATGTAGTCGCGAAGCCACGTCATAACATGCGGGGGCTTGAAAGCATGCTGCGTAATGAGCAGCATGCTTGATGAGAAGAACGCTCATTGCACGGGCGGCAGGACTTGAACCCGCAACCGGCGGTTTTGGAGACCGCTGCTCTGCCAAATTGAGCTACGCCCGTGTGTCGGACCCACCTTTCGTAGGCAGGCCCGGTCGTTACAAAGGTTGTTGTTAGTCAAGGATTTCGGTAACGACGCCGGCGCCGACGGTGTGCCCGCCTTCGCGGATCGCAAACCGCAGGCCTTCCTCCAGCGCAACCGGCTGGATCAGCTTCACCGTGAACGTCGCGTTGTCTCCCGGCATCACCATCTCCACCCCCTCTTCCAGCTCAATGTCGCCCGTCACGTCCGTCGTACGGAAGTAAAACTGCGGACGGTAGCCCGGGAAGAACGGCGTGTGGCGCCCGCCCTCGTCTTTCGACAGCACGTACACCTCGCACTCAAACTCCTTGTGCGGCGTCACCGAACCCGGCTCCGCCACCACCATCCCGCGCGAGACATCTTCCTTCTTGATTCCGCGCAAGAGCAGCCCCGCGTTGTCGCCGGCTTCCCCCTCGTCTAAGGTCTTGTTGAACATCTCAATCCCGGTCACCGTCGAGGTCAGCTTCTCCTCTTCGATCCCGACAATGTCCACCTCGTCTCCGGTCTCAATTCGACCCCGCTCAATCCGGCCGGTCACTACCGTACCGCGGCCCGTAATCGAGAAGATGTCTTCGACCGGCATCAAGAATGGCTTGTCAATGTCGCGCTCCGGCGTCGGAATGTAGGTGTCGACCGCCTCCATCAGCTCCATGATCTTCGCTTCCGCGTCCGCGTCGGACTCCAGCGCCTTCAGCGCCGATCCGCGGATCACCGGAATCTCGTCGCCGGGGAACTCATAGCTGGAGAGCAGGTCGCGCACTTCCATGTCCACCAGCTCCAAGAGCTCCTCGTCGTCTACGAGGTCGACCTTGTTCATGAACACCACCAGAAACGGCACGCCCACCTGCCGCGCCAGCAAGATGTGCTCGCGCGTCTGCGGCATTGGGCCGTCGGTGGCCGCCACCACGAGGATGGCTCCGTCCATCTGCGCCGCGCCCGTCACCATGTTCTTGACGTAGTCGGCGTGGCCGGGGCAGTCCACATGGGCGTAGTGCCGCGCCTCCGTCTCGTACTCGACGTGGGAGGTCGCAATCGTAATCCCGCGCTCGCGCTCCTCCGGCGCGTTATCAATCGAGTCAAACGTCCGCTCGGCCGCGCCGCCAACCTGCTCAGCGAGCACCTTCGTGATCGCCGCCGTCAGCGTCGTCTTCCCGTGGTCAACGTGCCCAATCGTTCCGATGTTGATGTGCGGCTTCTTCCGCTCAAATACCTCCTTCGCCATAACGGTGGTGTCGTTTCCTTAGATTGAGGATGATGTAGGGATCTTATGCCCAAAGGGCATGCACACACGCCCTGCAGGTTCGCACGTGCAGGGCGTGTGTGATTAGTCGCGCGGACGGTACCAACGCGCAGTGAGCCGCCTCCCGGATTTGAACCGGGGACCCCTTCCTTACCATGGAAGTGCTCTACCTCTGAGCTAAGGCGGCCGGTGTGTGGTGGGGCTGCGTCCTATCCAACTGCATATGTCGCTTGCAACAGTAAGTGCAGAGTGCCCTTTCGCAGCCGCCGCAGGCGTGCAATGAGCGGGAGACGGGACTCGAACCCGCGACCCTCAGCTTGGAAGGCTGATGCTCTACCAATTGAGCTACTCCCGCAATTCGATCCTGGATTTTGGATTTGCGATTTCAGATTGACGCCAAAAGCACGCCACCCAAAATCAAGTAATCCACAATCCAAAATGTGGGCAGGGTAGGATTCGAACCTACGAAGGCATAGCCGACAGATTTACAGTCTGTTGCGTTTGACCGCTTCGCTACCTGCCCAACTTAACTATTTGCCAAACGGACCAAAACGACTACTTTCCTCGCATCTGGTACGCTGGGTTTCAGAACCGATTATAGGTCCAACACGATCGGGTGTTGCCGTACTCTCCGTGAAGATTGGCATGAGCTTGCATAGCACTGCCTTTCCCGCAGAGAACCAGCACTTAGGTTATGGAAAGCCACTCGATTTCTCAAGGCTTCTTGCGTGCGCTCCTTATGAATACGTTTAGATGAATGATTTCGACAACAAATAGAGTCGAAATCGTACTCCACGTAAGAATCGTGCGGCGGAGCTGACGAAGGGACTTGAACCCCCAACCTGCTCATTACAAATGAGCTGCTCTACCAGTTGAGCTACGTCAGCCAGTGTGCTGCTTCAATATGCGGGGCAACGGGCCCCTGTTTCCACAAGAATAATGTGCTGTAGATGAAACATCTATTAGGAGAGGGGCTGTGCTCCCTGCGACCAAAAACAGACGGACGGAATGTTGCTACGCCTGGTATCAGTAGCGCTCTGCAGGCCCTGTTTATTGATTATCTGACGATTGGCTCGACGGATGTTCAGCATTACGTCGCCTCCAGTACCAGCGCACGCCCCATGCTGCAATAAGGATCGCAAGCACGCCTCCAACAGTCCGTCCGTATGCTTTCAGGTAAAAAGCTACCAGCGGCCAGTTCTCTCCGAGCGCAAAACCCGCATACGCAATGAGGGCAGTCCACACTAATGCACTAAGTGTGGCGAAAGCAAGAGTCTTCCCCACATTCATCTGAGCTGTCCCCACAGCCAAGGATATCACTGAGCGGGCTCCTGAGAGGAAGCGGTTGGCCGCCACCACGCCATATCCGTACCGGTGCAGCCACTGCTGTACCCGATCGACTTTTTCATGAGGCACCCAACCGTAACGACCCGGGGCCAGTATTCGAGGCCCCATAACCCGCCCTACAGCATAGACTGTCATAAAGCCCAGCGCACCGCCTATTGTAGCCAACAGGACAACTATTCCCAGGTGCAGGTGACCACGTCCCGCAAGATAGCCGCCAAGAACAACAATCATATCGCCGGGGATGGGAGGCATCACATTTTCCCCATAGGCGATGGCAAGCACGATCACGTATCCCCATAGCGGCGGAAGTGCCAGCATCCAGTTGACCCAGGCATCAAGTTGGAAGACCCATTCGGGCATAGTCGCATTGGGTGTGCGGTGATACAACAACGGCCCGCGCCCCAACCTGCTGGCTACGCATATGACGTGTTAGCGTAGGCACTGGCCTGCTGGCTTGGGATTTGCCCAAACGCTTTTGGAGACGTCCAAGAGGCTGCATCGGACCTTGGCCGATTCTTTTGTGTTCTGCAGCCGTTCTTTACCGGATGAGCATGGCATCCCCAAAGGAGAACAGCCGGTACTCTTCGTCGAAAGCCTCCTGGTAAAAGTCCATCACAAAGTCGTAGCCCGCAAACGCCGACACCATCATGATGAGCGTGCTCTCGGGCCGATGGAAGTTGGTGATGAGCTGATCAGTGATCTGAAAATCGTACGGCGGGTAGATGAACAGATCCGTCCAGCTGGAGTCGGCCTTCAGCATCTGGTTGGCCGACAGGCTCGACTCGATGGTACGCACGACGGTAGTACCAATGGCGGTTACGGTGTTGTCCTCACTCCGTAGCGCGCGGTTTACGGCTTCGGCGGTTTCCTCAGGGATGGTATACTGCTCCGAATCCATACGATGCTTGGTGAGGTCTTCCACCCCAACCGGACGGAACGTGCCGCGCCCCACATGCAGCGTAACTTCGGCGACGTGCACGCCTTTGTCTCTGAGCGCCTGGATCAGTTCGGGCGTGAAGTGCAGTCCGGCGGTTGGTGCGGCTACCGCGCCCCGATGCTCAGCAAAAATGGTTTGATAGCGGTCGCGATCTTCCTCTTCGACCTCTCGGTCGATGTACGGCGGCAGGGGCGTTTGCCCGAGTTCGCGAATTTTAGCGTACAGCTCTTCGTTCGTCCCCGTAAAGTGCAGCCGAAGCGTGCGTCCGCGCGAGGTGGTGTTGTCAATGACCTCCGCCGAGAGCTCGCGGTCGAAGTACAGCTTGTTGCCGATACGAATTTTACGCGCCGGATCCACCATCACGTCCCACAGGCGGCTTTCCGGGTTCAGTTCACGAAGCAAAAACACCTCGATGCTGGCTCCGGTTTTTTTCTTCTTCCCAAAGAGCCGCGCCGGGTACACCTTGGTGTTGTTCACAACAATCACGTCGCCCTCGTTGAAGTACTTGGGCAACTGGTTGAACACCGTATGCTCAACGGTCTGGTCGTCTCGGTTCACCACCATAAGCCGGCACGAGTCGCGCGGCTCAGCCGGATACTCGGCAATAAGTTCTTTCGGGTAGTCGTAACTGAACTCCGATCGTTTCATGGACAAGGGTACTAATGCTAAATAGACAAAAGAAGGACGAGGATGCAGGCTGTAGTCGGTCTGATGCGGTTGAAAACCGGAGCCTCAAACAGCATTCAATTTGCCATTGATCCCTACTCGTTTGCATCCGGGTGGGCCGTTTCGGGGGCAGGGCGTCCGCGCTGACGCTCCCACGGGGCCGCAGGCTGCCTGGTCTCTGCATCGGGATAGAGCGTCTGGGCAACGAGCTCAGCGGCCCGGTACAGGCGCGGGCCCGGACGGTTGAAGTAGGCGTTGCCGTCGAACGCAAACACGCGGCCTGATTGTACGGCGCGCAGATCTCCCCATTCGGGATGCGCGGTGAGCGCCTCCCAGTTGCGGGCGGTGTCGGCAAGCGTGAAGCCGCACGGCATCACAAAAAGTGCATCGGGGTCGGCAGCGGCCAGCTCCTCCCACGCAATGCGCCGCGAGGGCGCGCCCGGCTCAGTGAGTAGCGCGTGTCCGCCCCCGTGCCGCACCACGTCGGGCGTCCAGTGGCCCGCCACCATGAGCGGATCCGTCCATTCGATGCAGACGACACTCGGGAGCGTGTCGGACTCAGTGCGGCGCTCCAGTCCGATGGCCTCATGCAGTTGTCGCAACCGCTGCTCGCGCGTAGCAATGTACTGCATGGCGGCTTCGGTTCGGCCCAGCGTGCGCCCCAGCCGCAGCGCGGTGTCGAGCACGGCTTTCATGGTGGCAGGCTGCATCGAGAAGAGCTTGGCTCCGGGCACATGCTCGCGCAAGTCGGCCTCGATGTCGGAGAGCGAGGCCGCGCACACCTCGCACTGCGCCTGTGTCAGCACGAGGTCGGGCTCCAGCGCAGCCAGGCGCTCCAGGTCCACATCGTAGAGGCTCAGGCCCGCTTGCACGCGCTCCTGCACCGCATTGTGGATGCCGCGGGCATCGTCTTCTTGCGGATAGGTGGCTGCGGTGAGCACGGGAAGCGATTGCACCGCGGGCGGATGGTCGCACTCGTGGGAGCGGCCCACCAGGTCGCCCGTCCCGCCGAATGCAACAACCCATTCGGTGGCGGCAGGAAGCAACGACGCAATACGCATGATACACGCAATCAATCAGAACCCATTAGGGGCTTTGATATGCGCTGGAGCAGCGCGCGTTGCCTTGCATCCCCCAAGAACGTGTGTAAGCCCCGCATGCCGTTACCGCACGGGCGGACGCTGCGTGTGCCAGTCGGTGGCCTCCTGAATGGCGTGGGCCACGCGCAGCGTGTCGGCATCGTGGTAGAGACGCCCCAACACGGTAATGCTGGCGGGGCTGCGGTGCTCAGGATGCGCGTTGCCGTTGTCGTCTTCAACCGGGTGGAAGGCGTTCGGCAGGCACACGCAGGGGTGCCCGGTCAGGTTGGTAATCTGCAGCGTGCCGCCCCGAAACGATGGGCTGATGAAGACATCAACCTCAGCAAGCGCCTCGTGCGTGTCTACCATGAGCTGGCGGCGGAGGCGGGAGGCTTGGATGTGCTCAACGGCAGGCACGAAGCGCGCCGAACGAAAGACGTGCGGCCAGGCATCGGTGGTCTGGCGCACCATGGTGTCGTCCTGGCCACTGCGCGTGAGTTCGTCGAAGTTACTGGCCGATTCAACGCTCAGCGTGTTCAGGAGCGCTCCCAGCGGGTAGTCGGTGGGTAGCGATATGGGATGCAGTTCGGCCCCTTGCTCACGCAGCGCATTGAGCACGGCTTGGTCGGCCTCGGCGTTCTGGTAGTCGCCCTCGAAGGCGCTCTCGTAGATGCCGACACGCACGTCAGCGAGGGGCTGTGTGGCATCGAACGGAAACGGCGCGTCGACCATGCCCGGGTCGCGTGGGTCGGCGCCACGCAGCGCGTCGTACACCAGTGCGCAGTCATAGGCCGAGCGGGCCATCGGACCGGCTTTGTCCATCGACCACGACAGCACCATGGCTCCGTGTCGGCTGACGGTGCCGAACGATGGGCGGTGCCCGGTTACGCCGTTGCGGGTGGCGGGCGACACGATGGAGCCCAGCGTTTCGGTGCCCAGGGCAAAGGGCACCGCGCCTGCGGCTACGGCAGCGCCCGATCCGGCTGAGGACCCGCTGGCGCCTTCGTTTGGATTCCAGGGCGAGCGCGTCGTGGCGTCGAACCACACATCGCCCCAGGCCAGCGCGCCGAGCGAGAGCTTGGCGATGAGCACCGCCCCGGCCTCATCCAGCCGCTCAACCACCGCTGCCGTGTCGTCGATGGTCTGCTCCTGGTACGGGGTGGCGCCCCAGGTGGTGGGGTAGCCTTCGACCGCAAAGAGATCTTTCGCGCCGTACGGCATGCCATGCAGCGGACCACGCCAGTCGCCGGCGTCCAGTTCAGCGTCGGCCTGTGCAGCGGCCTCCATAGCCCGTTCTTCGGTATAGGTAATGACGCAGTTCAGCGTGTCATCCAGGCGGCGCAAGCGGCGCAGGAACAGCTCGGTAAGCTGCTGCGAGGTCACGTCGCGGTTACGCAGCCACGTCGACAGCTGGGCCACCGAGGCAAACGCCAGGTCTTCGTCGCTACTGGGCACCGAGGCGCGGGGCCACTGCCACGCAGGCTCCGCACCTCCGCTGGGCACCTCGGCCCCGCTCAACTGAGGAGTGAACACCTCAGCGGGGTGGGCGCCATTGGACAGCGTGTGCTCGCGCATGGCCTGATACTGCTCCAACTGGTCGTTCAGCGCATCCACGAGCATCTCGCGCTCCTCCGTGTCGAACGAGAGCCCAATGATACGCTCGGCAGCTTCGATGTCGCTGGTGGTAATGTCTACGGCTCCGTGTGCAGCAGCGGTGTCGCGGCGCTCGGCCACTTGCGTGTAGAGCACACCGGGTAGCAGGCCGGTGAGCCCTACCGCGGAGCACGATTCCAAAAATTGACGGCGATCCATAAGCAGTTTGGGGTGGGATTCAGAGGGTCGGGCACGGCGGGCGCATCTGTCGCACTACATCAGTTCGCGTTATCGCATCATGCGCTGGGGGAAGACGACAGGACTTTCGTGTCCATTGGGGCCAACTGCAGCTACGCCGAAGAAATGGTTATCAATCATGATGTTTTCGAGCGTATGCTCGGTCACATCGCCTACGTAGCGGCGGTTGGTCCACCGTGCTGCGCTGGTGGGACGCCAGTAGACCACGTAGCCTGCTACATTTTCAGCATCTTCGTGGGGCGTCCACGACAGCGTAGTGGAGGGCTGCACGGCCCCGCCAATGGCGACCTCAGACGGCGCAGGCGGCGCGCTGGCCAGACTGGCGAGCGACGCCACGTTCACCCCCGTAATTTTTGCCGCGTAGGTAAAGTCGATACCGTCGATCGTGTCGCCGTACTCGATGCCGTTCTCAGTGCGCAGGTCCTGATGCTGGCGGTTGTAGTTTTCCAGGTACTCCATCACGCGTACCGAGGGGAAGCCCTCGTCGTTGAACGCCCGGTGATCGCCGCCGCGTCCGAATCGGTCGAGCCGGTAGATGAGCTCCGGGTCCAGGTTGTCCACATACGTATCCGCCATGCGTGCCACGTAGCGGGCCAGCTGACGCGAGGGCCCGTCGTTTTCCCCACCAAAGAAGCGTGTGCTCCACGTATCCGCATGCAAACTGTCGGGGCGCACCTGCGAGAAGATGCGGAAGGTGGTATTGTCGGTGGCTCCGCTGATGCCCTCCACATTGCCAATCATGTCGTTGTTGAGCACGCCAAAGAGCTCCCAACCGTTTTCGCGGGCGTTTTCGGCAGCGATCTGCGCCCCAAAGAGACCCTGCTCCTCGCCGGTGAAGCCCACATAGACGATGCTGCTGGCAAACTCATGCTGCGACAGAACGCGCGCCGCTTCAATCGACCCCGCCACGCCCGAGGCCGCGTCGTTAGCGCCCGGTGCATCGCTCTCCGCGTCCATGATATCGCTCACGCGCGAGTCGAGGTGTCCGCCCATGAGCACGTAGCGGTTGGGATACGTCGTGCCGCGCTGAATCGCCATCACGTTGTAAACCTCGGTGGCCTCGGGGATGCGCTCGGTCACGCCCGCTTCGATGGTATCCTTCTGATAGAACACTTCGAGGCAGCCGCCGCAGTCGTCGGAGATGGATTCGAACGTGTCGTGCACCCACCGGCGGGCCGCGCCAATGCCGCGGGTATCGGAGGTGGTGTCGGAAAGCGTGTGGCGCGTGCCAAAATCGACCATCGCCTGCACGTCGCTGCGCAGACGCTCGGCCTGCACCTGGTTCACGAGCGGTTCGAGCTGTGGCGTGGGCGGTGCGCTATCGGGGATGCTCTGGTCGGTCTGCGCCTCGGCAACAGGCACAATTAACAGACCAGCTAAAATGACAAACGAGGCTACAAATCGCATATGCATTAGGGCGAAATTGGGTGGGGCAACAGATAACATGCCACAAGTTACAAGTTGCGTCCATGAAGATCCAACACGCCCGTGCGACGGTTTCGGAACACCTGCCCCGTTCCTGTTCGTGCGTGCATGGATTTAGCTTTCACCTCGTACTGCCTGATTAGGATCACCGAACTGATGGATGCTCTGCACTGATGGATAGGTTCCATACTGGCGAATTGGATCATTCTTTCCGCACGATAACGACATATGATATTGCCTATTCGTATACTGTTTCGTTGTATTGGGCAGTTTTAATGCGCGTCGTTTCTTTGATGCAAATGGTTCTTGCATGTGCGGCCCAATAGACGCGCGTTTCCCAACTGGTTGGTATCTTTTGGGATGGGGTTCGCATCTATCCTTCTTTCTTCTACATCGCATCGTTCATGCTATCCTTCCTGGAGCAGATTGCGACGCAGACCCGGACACGTGGCGCTCGCTTTTGGTCTGTTCTGGTCAACGACCCAGAAGTGGCACGTAAGCTCATTGGGCTCATCGTGTCGCTCGGCGTGTGGGCTGGGCTTATGCTCATGCCAACTCCCGAGGCGCTGGGCCTCGACGGGCAACGCGCTGTAGCGCTGCTGGCATCGGTCTGCATCATGTTTGCCACCGAGGCCGTGCCGCTTCCTGCCATCGGGCTGCTCATTCCTGTATACCAGGTGGTGATAGGCGGTCTGCCTACCGATCTGGTCACCGGCTGGATGATGAGCAACGCCCTCCTGTTTCTGATGGGAACGCTGATGCTGGTGGCCGCGCTCTCCAGCCGCGGGCTCGATAAGATCATTGCGCTCTACATTCTTACCAGCGTAGGCACCAGTGTATATGCCGTTGTTTTTGGCATTATCGCTGTGAGCGCGCTCTTGGCTGGGTTTATGTCGGATGCGGCGGCGGCGCTCATGCTTGCCCCCGTACTCGGCATGATCAGCATCGTGCGTGATGCCCACGACCGCCCCATCACCAACCTGACCAAACTGCTCATTTTTGCCGTCGGGTTCGGGGCTATCGTGGGCAGCCCGTACACGCCTGCCGGGGGCGCTCGTAACGTGATCATGATGGATTACATGCAGCAGTTGGCTGATGTCGACATTGGCTTTGCACGGTGGACGCTCTACATGCTGCCGTATACGCTAAGCATGGTGGGGGTGCTCACTGTGCTGCTCCCTATGATTTTTCCTCCCGAGATTACCGACTTGCGCACCGCTGTCGAGTCGTTGCGCATGGAGGTGAAAGAACGCCCGTTTGGACTGGATCAGATGATCATATTGGCCGTGTTTGCTATTACCATTGTCCTCTGGCTGGTCGTAGGTGATTTGTACGGCATCGGCGTTATCGCAGTGGGGGCAGCGGCTATACTACTGGTCTTAGGAGTGGTAGAGTGGCGCAACTACCAGCGCGATGTAGACTGGGGCGTGCTTATGATTTACATAGGAGCCATCTCGCTCGGGGGGTATGCTGCCGAAACCGGCGCCGCTACCTGGATTGCTGACACGTTTCTTGCGCTCATCCAGGGCGTGGGCCTGGGCGAAGGCAACACCCTCGTGCTTGTGGTGTCGGTGCTGGTAACAGGACTCACCTCGGCCATGAGCGCGGGAGCTACGGCCAGCGTGATGGGGCCCATTGTTCTTGAGATGGGCACACAGGCCGCTATTCCCGCTATCGTAATTGGACTGACGACCGCCTTGTCGGCCTCCTTCGGGTTCATGCTTATCGTGTCTACGCCAGGCAATGCTATCATCTACGCCTCGGGCTACCTGTCGGTCTCTGACTTCCTGCGCGCAGGCGTATGGGCCATGTGTGCTGCATTTGGCGTGTTCCTTCTTATGCTTCTTCTGTACTGGCCGTTCTTGCTTTGACGCGCACCGACTCGCTGTGGGCAGGGCCGTCCTGCTCGTGTCTCTTTTTCTAACTGACCCCCACCGGAACGAATGCGTATTCTGATCTGCTCAGACGGCAGCAAGTGGGCACAAAAATCGGCCCGCTTTGCCCTCCAGCTGTTTCGTGACGCGACCCACGAGATTACTATTCTCGTCTTTAAGCAGCGCCCCCGAGACCTGAACGCGGCGCAAAAGTCCATGGTACGCGGCACGCGCGACAAAGAAGACAATGTAGGGTCCGACCGATCTTCGAACATAATCAAGTCCGAACTGCAAGACATTGTCGATGAGGTGCACGTAGACATGCATAAAGAAGTGGTGTGGCAGCACGAGGAGGGCAACATGGCCAACCACTTACTCAACATTGCAAAGGACTACGAGCTGGTATGCCTGGGCGGCGCCGGGAAAGGGGGCTTCTCGCGCCACATGCTCGGCATGATCGTCGACGAGGTCGTGATGCAGGGCAAGGGCAACCTCATGGTCACCAAAACCAGCGATGCCCAGTGCCGCGACATCCTCATCACACTCCCGCCCGAAGACACCGACGACGTGCACATTGCTCACTACCTGGGGCGTCTGTTTCAGGGTAGCGATGCCGCAATTACCGTTAACATTATGTGGAGCGACCTGCCGCATCGCTTCGAGGGCTATCTCGATGCCGCTGTCGGGCAGCGCGTTAAGCGTATGGTCGATGAAGACCTGTTTCCCGACAAGCGCAACCGCCTCAACAGCATCACACGTATCATTAGCTCGTATGGGCTGGAGTGCAAGGCTGCGTTTCAAGACTACAAGTCGATGAGCGATCTTGTTGACGACGCCAAGCCCAGCAGCTACGACCTGGTGGTGGTGCGTCCGCCTGCGCCGGGCGATGGGTTCTTACAGCAGCTGGAGCCCAACAAGCAAAGCCTCAACCTGATGCGCAAAAGCGCTTCTAATGTGATGCTGCTACGGGCTGTCCCCCCGCATCACACGTACAACGAAGAAACCGGCTCGTATTAGACGCGATGCCCGGCCCCGCTCTCTTGCGGGCACCGGTTCTGCCGTGCGTCTGATACAAGCCGATCCTTGCCAGGCCAGCCTATTCCGGTTTAACTGGTTTGGTGGGCAGCACGCCTGCCGCACTACGACGTAGCCAGTTCGGTCGTCACGTGCTCTTTGGTCTTCTTGAAGTTGAGCTCGGGCCAGTCGTCCATCATGCGCTCCAGGCGCCACGTGCTCAGGCCCAGGTACGCCAGCGCGCCGCTCGCGTCGCGAAAGAGATTGCTGATCTCGTCGGATTCGTAGGCCTCGACCAGTGTGGGGTCGCCTTCTATCCACCGGCAGCAGGTGTAATTGACGCCCGAGAGCCGCGCGTCCACGTTGTACTCGTCTTCGAGGCGCGCCAGCACCACGTCGAACTGCAGCTCGCCCACCGCACCCAAGATGTAGTCGTTGCCACGTAGCGGACGAAACACCTGGATGGCGCCTTCTTCGCTGAGCTGTGTGAGCCCTTTGCCCAGGTGCTTCGCGCGGAACGGATCCTCCAGATGCACCTTGCGGAAGTGCTCGGGCGCAAAACTGGGCACGCCCGTAAACTGCACCGGATCGCCTTCGCAGAGCGAGTCGCCAATCTTGAGGGTGCCGTGGTTCATGATGCCAATAATATCGCCCGGCCAGGCGCGCTCCACGCCCTCGCGGTCTTGCGCCATGAACGCGGTGGCGTTGTTGAGGCGCATCGTATCGCCGCTCTGCGCATGCGTGACCGTCATGCCGCGCTCGAACTGTCCGGAGCATACGCGCACAAACGCCATGCGGTCGTGGTGACGCGGGTCCATGTTCGCCTGAATCTTGAAGACCACGCCCGAGAACTCCTCCTCGTTCGGATCGACCGTGCGCGTGGTCGTGGGGCGCGGCTGCGGGGGCGGGGCAATGTCCACAAACGTGTCGAGCATGTCGCCCACGCCGAAGTTACTCAGGGCACTGCCAAAGAACACCGGCGTCTGGATGCCGTCGCGGTAGCGCTCCAGGTTGAGGCTGTCGCCCGCCTCGCGCACCAGCTCCACATCGAAGCGAAGCTCCTCGGCCTGCTCGCCCAGGATCTCGTCGAGGCGTTCGTCGTCGAGGCTGTCGATAGCGAGGCGTTCGTGCTCGCCCTGCATATCGGCATGCGAAAAGAGGTGCAGCTCATCCTCGTACAGGTTGTACGTACCGCGAAAGCGATCGCCCATGCCGATGGGCCACGACAGCGGCACGGTTTCCAGCGCCAGCGTCTCTTCGATGTCGGACAGGATCTCCAGCGGCGGGAGGCCGAAGCGGTCGAGCTTGTTTACGAACGTGATGATCGGAATGTCGCGCAGGCGGCAGACCTCCATCAGCTTGCGGGTCTGCTCCTCGACGCCGCTGGCCACGTCGAGCACCATAATCACGCTATCCACGGCGGTAAGCACGCGGTAGGTGTCTTCCGAGAAGTCGCGGTGCCCCGGCGTGTCGAGCAGGTTGAGCGCGTAGCCCCGGTGCTTGAACTGCATCACCGAGGACGTGACCGAGATGCCACGCTCCTGCTCCATCGACATCCAGTCGCTACGGGCGTGGCGGCTGGCCTTGCGGGCCTTGATCTCGCCCGCTTCGTGAATGGCGCCGCCTTTCAGCAGCAGCTTTTCGGTGAGCGTGGTCTTCCCGGCATCCGGGTGACTGATGATCGCGAAGGTGCGCCGTCGGTCGACCTCCTCGCGATGGTGGCGGCGGTCGGCTTCAGAATCCACAGGTAACAGGCTGATTATGCGCGGGATACGACAGAAGTGCGTTTGTGATGTAAAACAAACGCAGTCACAGGTAACGCGCTGTGCTACTGAAAAGTTTTTGACCAGACCGCGCCTTCATGGGCATGTGCCCGTCTGAGACGCTCGCACCCGCACCCCACGCAGTCCAATTTCGCCGATGCGTTCGTTGTTGGTGAAGGGCGCCCAGAAGAGGCCGTCGTCGTCGCCGGTGCGCAGGGTGTGGGGCGGTACGGGGCCGTGTGCAGTAGCTTCGCGCTCGGTGTAGGGGCCGCGAAAGATGATGGTGAAGCGGTAGCAGATGGCATGCGCATTGGTGTTGCGTACGCGCACGACGACCCCGCCCCGTTCGCCGCGTGCTTCGGGATAGAAGATGTAGGCAAACTGCACGCCATCGGTCTGATAGATGGGCGCCCAGGCATCCTCATCCCAGCGCTGGGTGGTATCGCGCTGGGTGGTGTCGGCTGCGGGTGCGCTGGCAATGATTGATGCATGGGACGCCAACCCGGCACGTCCGAGGGGAGACTGCTGGACGTGAAGAGATGCCCCGACGATGCATCCGAATAGCAAGAATGCGATTGCTGTCGGTTTCCTCCAAAACAAATAGGTCCACAACGACCGGTTACGACGCACATGCATGGCAAACGGCTCCGGTTGATTCGGGGGGCGCGGCGACGGCTTCGGGGTCGATCCATCCGCGCAGGCGGTAGACCACGTATCCGACGTACTCGCGAAGGGCGCCGGTGCTGCGGCTCAGGGCGGCGGCGCTGGGGACGTAGCCCAGCACGGAGCGCGGACTGTTGACCACGCGATGATCGGTGGGCGCGGGGATAGCGGGGACCCCGGCGGTGCAGAATACGGCCAGGGCGCGCGGCATGTGGGCCGCGGAGGTGACGAGCAGCACGCGGTCCAGGTCGCGCTCGCGAAGCAGAGCGGCGGTGCGCTGGGCATTCTCATAGGTGGTGGCGCTCTCGGGCTCCGTCCAGATGGCGGATTCGGGCACGCCCCACTGCATGAGCACGCGGCGCAGGGTGAAGGCTTCGGGCGGCGTATCGGCCCAGGGCAGGCGTCCGCCACTCACGATGATGCGCGGGGCGCGCTCGGCCTGATAGAGCCGAAAGGCGTGCACGATGCGATCGGCGGCGTCGTTGAAATCGGGATCGACGCGGGGCGGTACGGGGGCGCTCAGGCCGCCGCCCAGCACGACGATGGCATCGGCAGCAGGCAGCGCCCGCGCTGCTACGGGCGGATGCGCCTGCTCCAGTTGGCGATACAGCGCATCAGCCACGGGCGGGAGCGATGGCACGATGAGCACGAGGAGTCCCGCGCCCATGACGACCTGCCCCACGCGCGGCCAGCGCCAGGCGAGCGTCCACCCTGCGGTCAACAGGAGGAGCGCCCCCACCAGCGGGTGGATAAGCAGGCTGAGGGCTTTGGATGCGAAGACGGACATTACGTGTCGATGTGTGGGGAGCAGGCGCTTGGTGGCTTGTTTTCGTTTCCTACGTTGTGTTGCACCGCTTTGATCAAGCAGGCGAACGGAGGACCGTTCGCCTCAGAAAGAGACGGTTGGTCATCACGAGAACGGCTGCAATTGTTGTTCTTTTCGGACCAGAAGCGGTGGCCGGGGACTGGGACGTCTCCGGCGTACGACCTGGCACGAGCCACCAGAGACGTGCGCATCGGGACAGTGTCGCCGACATACGGCTTTTGAAGTAGTTTAAATCATTGCTTACACCACATTTCACGGTTGGACATTATTTCAGAAAGACAAAACTGCCGTACTTTGAGTCAGGTCAGTAAAAGTATACGTACATCTTGCTGACCACAAGTACTCAGTATGTGGCGATAGGGGCAATCGTAAATGTTTCAGTAGCTGCGATCGCAGACAATTAAGCCGAGACTAACAATCTCTATCTGTGAAAGAGTTGATTTTACGCTCACAATTTATTTACCTACTGGCACTTACCTTCGCGCAAATTAGACAATATGCAGAGCATAGAATGATCACTTCTCCGGGTTCGAAATTCATGGATCGCATAGCGCAATACGCTGACACGGATAGCGTGGAGGCAGGAACCGTTGCAGTTAACGGCATTGAAGTTCCAACAATCACTGTAAATGAAAACCGTCTTTTCGTTTTCTGTTCTACAAATAGGTCAACTAATGTAAAATCTTTCAAGGAGGCATTGTTATCAAACGAACCACAAGTATTTAAAAACGAGTCGCTATTTGAGATAGTAGTCTCAGTTTCTGGAATTGGTTGTGTTCCTGAAAGAGATCAGATTTTCGGTCGTGGAAAGAGGATTCTTGGATTTCATGATGCGACTGCTAAACTCTTGGGTATGCCAGAGGATTGGCAGAATATCCAGAGTACTTACATTCACCAGGCTTTGGAACCACTCAAATTGGATAATGAAGTGCGTTTAGCAGATCTATATCTTAGAGTAGACGGTCAAAAGAAAAATGCTCTGCCTTGGCTCACTGATCGATTAGGAAGCTGGAAAAAAGATCATGAAGGCACGCTGTATTTACGAGCTGAAGCTGGAAAGGGAAAAAGCACACTTCTTGCCGAAACAACTCGTAGAATAAGTAACAATTCTGATGGCCCGCTCCCGCTCTACATTCCGCTTCGGAATTTGAAAAGAGAGTCGGGTATCTCCTGGGAGGGAATTGCCGCATGTACAGGAATAGTGGGTAGAGCTGCAGACAAACTCCGATCAGCAGTTCGTGTAGGACTTGTTTCACTTCTACTGGATGGATTGGACGAAGTAGCAGGAAGGTATGACCCCTCAACAATACAGCAAGTAGAGGAGGTGGTATTAAGCAACCTGAAGGCTCCGGGATCGCGGATCGTGTTGTCTGGACGGACAACAGAAGCTACACTACTTGACAACAATGAAACGCTGGACACCAGCATTGAACTGCCTGGATCTGATGATAAGTCGTTCAAAAAATATGCAGGTCTAGTAATTGATTCAATAACACCAAAATGGCCGTCGATTCAGCCAAATATTGACTCCCTTTCCTTTCAGAGCGGTACTACAGATGATCAGCCCCCTTCAAAAAGGCAGAGGTCAGATATACTGGAGTGGGTTAAAGTTGTGTTTGATGATCTTGGTAAGGAAAAATCGCTTTTCTTTATCCAAAGCTTAGCGTGCATTGGGAGATCGTATCAGTCAGAAAGTCAGCCCTTTTTGATTAGAGGCCAAGATCAACCGGCCCAGCTTCGTCCACCCTTGCTTGATGTTTGCTTGCTTGCAGCAGGTCTGGCATGCTTCCGTGAACAAAAGAAAATAGAGGATATAGGACATGGCTACTTTGGTACCCAGGAGCAAATTCAAATCCTGACACTTCTAGCACTACTTGCATCGGCCGAAGACACTCTCAGAAATCAGTTACCACGTCCGAACGAAATCGCAAAGCGGGCTGTGGGAGTTGATCCTATTAACGAGAATGAAGCATTTACTGCGGTTACTCGTCAACTTCAGAAGCACGCGCTCCTATTCTCAGACTCATCTAACGGGGCTAAAGCAGGAGACTGGACTCCATCTTTTCTAAGTGATTGGGTACGAGCTGCGCTCATCGTTAGAGCATGGAACGAGACTAGGAGTCTTGATGAATTGGGGGTTGCTCAAGATTTAGTTCCAGAGATCGTGGCGCGAGCAGAAAAGGCTCGGTATGCATTTGAATATATCATACCCGAACTTGTGTTAGAAGAAAAGCTATCTAACTTTGACAGACTCATCAAAGTATTAGTTAGAGAGACAGGTAATGAATCACCAGAAGCTAGCTCAAACTTTTGGAGTTTGTATGCCGGTCTTGATGAGGAGACTCGTAGAGAGGTAAGGCAACTTCCTGAATCATTGTCCCCTTTATCAGATCTAAGTGGCGTAAACGCCGATAACATTGAGTTTGGCAGTAATTTCAGCGGAACGGTTTCATTTTTTGTGGAAGCGGAGTTCCGATCATCAACTTTTGGTGATTGGGAGATTACACAGTCAGACTTTACAAACGCAATATTTGAGAACTGCACATTCGAAGAGGCAAAAATCTCATATTGCGATGGTCCAATACTATTCGACAATTGCAAATTTATAAATACAGAGCTAAAAAACGTAAGAAATAGTATCCCAGGGTACATATTTATTGATTGCGAGTTTGATAAGAAATCGAGAATCATTCAAACTGAACCTTGTAAGAGCGATGATTTCGGACCTGTAGCTAAATTTGAAGGATGCTTAGTAAACGTCAGCTTAGATGATTTTCTCGTCGGTGATGTAACTGGTATTGAACGTCACTCGCTTACCGGAATAAGCAAGAGTCTGCAATCTGTGGAATCCAAGGCTGACAGATGTCTCAAATCACTCTTGAAGAGGTTCTTCGAGCGATGGGCTGGAGCGAGCGATAGGAGACAAGTGCGGGACTATATCCGAACTTCTTCACTTGGGCGAGGTGTTTGGCCTGAAGGTAGTCCGACAAAGTCTCAACTTGTAGATATTCTACTGTCGGAGGATTTTACTCGCGGAGGGAGACAGGCGCACATATACGCTCCATGGAGTGATGTTGCAGGAGGTGATATAGCCGAGCGAGAGATAAGAAGTGAATTGCTGGCATACCTTCAAAATAACGAACAATCCGATTACGTGAAGATGCTTAAGAATAAAATTGAGGACGCGGCGACTTGGTAAGACCAATTACTAACGCGGTGTGCGGTTTTTACGGTCTCACGGGATTTACTCCTATTAGGGAAGGGCGCATGACGTCGTGGCTCACAAATGTTAGCTTGTCGCGAGGCCCCGTCTCGTGACTCTCGCTTCCGTTTAGGAGTTCTGTCCCATCTTTATGCAAGACTTGAGAGCATTGGGGCACAATGTGTACTTTTTGCAAGGGGGCCATCTCGCTTTGTCGCGAAGCAATAGCCATCATGGGGCGAAACTTGCACATGCCGTAATCACTGAATGACCACGACTGCGGGCTTCAGAAGGCGTTTTCTGTTTATATAGTGTACCTGAAGCACCTTCAAATCGCAGTGGTCCGAACAATTACATGAACTGTGGGGTAATCCCATATGGTGACTCCCTCATTGGCACTCGCAGTGTCGCGCCTCCCAAAGGCCATTGATGACTTTCAATAGGTAAGGTTCACCTACTTGACAGGTTGATCCCAGATGTGTTACCAAGAGTGTTCAGCACTTCTTCCGTATATTAGACTGCGGTACTGATAAGTTGCACGCTTTCTCAATATCCCCCACAACCACACAGAGGCGCCCCAGCGGGACGCCTCTACAAGGTTTTGGCAATGTTAATTGGGGCGGCGCGCTACGCCTGCTGCAGCTCGCGCACCGTTTCCACCACGTTCTGGGGCGTGAAGCCGAACTGGCGCATGTTTTCGTCGCCCGGAGCCGAGGCGCCAAAGCGGTCGATGCCCAGCACCCTGCCATGATCGCCCACGTAGCGGTGCCAGCCCTGCGTGCAACCGGCCTCCATGGCCACGCGGGTGGTGACTTCCGGCGGCAGTACGCTGCGGCGGTAGGTGTCGGACTGCGCCTCGAAGAGCTCCCACGAGGGCACGCTCACCACGCGTACTGCCAGGTCGTCTTCGTTGGCGAGCGTGTCGGCGGCGGCCACCAGGTGCTGTACCTCGCTGCCGCTGCCCATCAGGATCGCATCGGGCGTGCCGTTGGTGTCGCGCAGAATGTAGGCGCCGCGCTGCACGCCGTCGGCAGAGGCATCGCCCGTGTGGTCGAGTTCGGGCAGCCCCTGTCGCGTGAGGGCAAGTACCGTGGGTCCACTCGTGTTTTCGAGCGCGGCGCGCCACGCCTGCGCCGTTTCCGCGCCGTCCGCCGGACGAATCACCGTTACGTTCGGCATCGCTCGCAGCGCCGCCAGATGCTCAATCGGCTGATGCGTGGGACCGTCTTCGCCCAGCCCGATGGAGTCGTGCGTGAGCACGTAGGTCACCGGCTGCTCCATGAGTCCGCTCAGGCGCAGGGCCGGACGCAGGTAGTCGCTGAAGATCAGGAACGTGCCTACGTACGGACGCACACCGCCGTGCAGGACCATGCCGTTGGCGGCGGCAGCCATTGCGTGTTCGCGCACGCCGAAGCGCACGTACGACCCATCCGGCGCATCCGCCTGCATGTCGGCCTGGCCGTCGACGTGCGTTTTGTTGGAGCCGGTGAGGTCCGCCGAGCCGCCCACAAGGTACGCGCCCATATCGTCGACCAGGTGGTCGAGCACGGTCCCACTCGCAGCACGCGTGGCACGCGAGGTGCCGGGTTCAAAGGTCGGCAGCACCGCGTCCCAATCGGAAGGTAGCGTGCCGTCCATCCAGCGGTCGAAGGTATCCGCTTTTTCAGGATGCGCCGTCTCGTACGTGTCGTAGAGCGCATCCCACTGCGCGTGAGCCTCCGCGCCCGTTTCGACGGACTCGCGCATGTGCGCGGCGACCTCATCGGGGACATGAAACGCCGGTGCATCCGACGGCCAGCCCAGCGCCTCTTTGGTGCGGGCAATCTCCTCTTCTCCCAGCGGCGCGCCGTGCGCGGCGGCGGTGTCTTGCTTGTTCGGACTCCCGTAGCCGATGTTCGTGCGCACGCAGAGCAGCGACGGACGCCGCGTCTCGCTCTTGGCTACGCGAATCGCCTGGTCAATCGCCCGCAGGTCGTTGCCGTCGTCTACCGAATGCACGTGCCAGCCCATCGCCTCAAAGCGCTGCGGCACGTTCTCCGTGAAGGCAATATCCGTCGAGCCGTCAATCGAGATTTCGTTGTCGTCGTACAGATAGATGAGCCGCCCCAGGCCTTGATGCCCGGCAAACGACGCCGCCTCCGACGAGATGCCCTCCATCAGGTCGCCATCCGACACAATGCCGTACGTGTAGTGGTCCACCAGCGGATGCTCCTCGGTGTTGAAGTGCGCGGCCAGATAGCGCTCCGCCATCGCCATGCCCACGCCCGTGGCAAAGCCCTGTCCCAGCGGCCCCGTGGTCGTCTCCACGCCCGGCGTTAAGTGCGATTCTGGGTGGCCCGGCGTTTGGCTGCCCCACTGCCGGAAGTTCTTGATCTCATCGAGCGGCAGATCGTATCCCGTCAGGTGCAGCAGCGCATAGAGCAGCATCGACCCGTGGCCCGCCGACAGCACAAAGCGGTCGCGGTCGGCCCAGCTCGGATCGCTCGGATCGTGCTTCAGGTGGCGCGTCCACAGCACATACGCCATGGCGGCGGCGCCCATCGGCATCCCCGGATGGCCGCTTTCGGCCTGCTGCACCGCATCCATCGCCAGGCAGCGGATGGTATTGATCGATTGGCGATCGAGCTCAGATGGCTCAATGAGTGGTTCAGTCGAAACAGAAGCGGTGGGCATAAGACGGTAGTAAAACAGAGGGATACGAAAGGGAAGGAGACAGACGGAGGTCGTTGCGCAGTTACACGCGCCGTACTCCGTCCGCTAAGGGTCGCGCAAGCGGAAGCTCTCGGCAGCAGCCCCGGCGTAGCATTCCGGGTGCACACGGCTGTGCCTGCTTGCGCTACACCGTATTCGTGCTACGACGCGTTGGTATCAGCCTCATACGCAGCATCGATGAAGGCCTTGAAGCACTCTGGCGACCGCGAATCGGGCGCTACAAAGTGCCCATTGATGAGGATACTGGGCGTGCTCGATACGCCTGCCGCAATACCCTGCTGGCGCTGGTACATAATGCGCTGGCGGTGGCGGTCGTCCTCCAGGTGGGTTGACACGATATCGGGATCCATCTCAATGCGCTCGGCAATCGTGCGCAGTTGCGCTTCCGAGAGTCCGCCCCGGCGCTGGTTGTCGTACTGCATCGCAAGCATCTCGTGGAACTTATCCGCTTCGGCAGCCGCGTAGAGCGCCTGAATCTGCGGAATGGAGTACTCCCAGAGGGGGAACGGCTTCGGCACGAAGCGCGCGCGGTCGCTGTTCTCGGCCTTCACGGTGTCCATCACATCGTGCATGGTGGCGCAGTGCGGACAGTTCGGATCGAAGAACTCGATCACCGTCACCGGCGCCTCGGGGTTGCCTTCGATGGGGTCGTCGTCGCGCACGAGCCCTTGCCAGTTCTGCACTGGCTGTTTCTCCGCATCAAACTGGCACTGCTCGGGCACATCGACGGTGTCGCTGGCAAACGACGCGGGCAAGTGCGATTCGGGAGCTGTTTGCGTGAAGTACGCAACATCGGCCCCGGCAAACAGGAGGGCGGCGGCAACGAGCGCGCCGAGCAGCTTGTATTCGGAGCGGCGAGAGGTATCAGACATAGCAGACGAAGACGACGATGAGGAAGAAAGCAACGGAACGGCAATAACGCCCGCCAGCGTGGTTACGATGGCGGCGGAGGTTAGGCAGAGCGCGCAGAACGCATCGAGTTCAACGAACTGCACATACATAAGGTAGCCGGTGTAGAGCAGGCCCGTACCGATGAGTCCGGCACGCAGCTTCGCCACGGTGGGGCGCCGCATCCGCGAGGCGCGCACTACCAGAAATGTGAGCACAGCAACAGCTGCGTAAAACGCAAAGCCCCACACCACATTTGAGAAGCCCAAAAAGGTGCCCGCGGCACTGCCCACGACCGCGGCGCAGTCGAATGAAGACGACATACCGCCGTCAGCCATGCCCAGACAGCCGCGGTCGAACCCGCGCTGGGCCTGTAAGCCCAGATGCACCACCACGAGCATGCCAAGCAGCGAAAAGCCAAAGATCGTCCGCTCCATCCACGGACGGTACGTATTCCAGGTAGACATAGCAACAGTGTAATTACGAAGAGCACGGCACCGCAACACGCTACCGAAGCCGTGCCCATTGGTTTCTTTTTCGTAACGAGGCGAAGCGGACTGGGTTGCCCCGCGTGGGCACTTCCGGAAGCGGTTTTGCTGGGGCTTGATGCAGCGGCTGCACGCACGACAATGCTGCACACAACAATTCCGTCCGGTGCTTCCAGTCCCCAGCTACTGAGAGCTTGAAAACGGTCTTCCGTTCGTCTACTTCGTCCTTTAATAGTGTACGGTACATGGTGCACCATGATCGCACCATGCAAACCTGCCTCCATGCTGCCCCGTACACCGGTGCGATTCGCCTCCCCCATACCATACCCAACACATCATGCCCCCCGGTTCGATGCAGCCCGCCCGCATGCCGCAGTCCGCGGTGCCATATGTCTACACCGCCATTGCGCCCACACACGACTGGCTGGCGGTGTGGGTGGAGGCCAAGGCCCGCGCGTTCGGGCTCCACCAGCTCGCGGTGCAGAACGGCGAGCACGTGCTGGAGGTGGCGGTGGGCACGGGGCTTTCGTTTCCCCGGCTCGTTGCCGCCAACCCCGACGGCTGGACCGAGGGCCTCGACCGTACGCCTGCTATGCTGCGCCAGACGACCCGCCGCATGCAGAACGCGCCGCATACGCAGTTCGGGCTGCGCTTGGGCGATGCATATGCGCTCCCGTACCCCGACAATAGCTTCGACGCCGTGCTCAACAGCTACATGTTCGACATGCTGCCGGTAGCGGACTTTGCAACTGTGCTACGCGAGTTTCGGCGCGTGCTAAAGCCGGGCGGGCGGTGCGTCTGCATCAACATGACGGTGCCCACACACTGGACCGAGCGGCTTTGGGACACGATCTACGCCCTCTTCCCGCCCCTCTTGGGCGGATGCCGCGGCATCACACTGGCCCCGTCCATGCGCAAGGCCGGGTTTGCCGATGTACAGCGCACCCGCATCGTGGAGCGCACGTTTCCATCGGAAGTGGTAGTGGGCCGTGCATCCTGAGCGCTCCTTACCCCGATATAACCGTGAATTCATTGCAATCCGGACGTACCGTGTGTACACTACACACGTTACACATTGTGCTTATTTTAGCATCCACCATTGCGCTCCATGCATACTTCCTCTGCTTCCCCGGTCGCCTCACCGTTTGCCACCGACGACCCTGTACTTAGCTTGATCGGCAACACGCCGATGGTGGCGTATCCGGGTGTTGAGAACGAGCGCGTGCTCTGCAAGATGGAGTCGATGAATCCGACCGGCTCTATGAAAGACCGCATTGCCATGGGTATCCTCACCGAGGCGATGCGCACGCACGACATTGACACGGTGGTAGAGGCCAGTTCGGGCAACACGGCAGGCGCGGTGGCCCTGGTGGCTAACCGGCTCGGACTGCGCTGCATCCTGACGTGCCCCGAAGGCAGCAGCCGGCAGAAGTTTGGCTACATGAAGGCGTTCGGTGCTGAAGTGCACGAATGCCCGCGCGTCTCCTCCGACGATCCCAACCACTACCGCGCTACGGCCCAGCGGTTGGCCGAGGAGAACGACGGCTTCCTGATGAACCAGTATTACAACCAGTCGAATCCGGGCGTGCATGCGCAGTGGACCGGCCCTGAGGTGTGGGCGCAGGCGGGCGACCGCATGACGCATCTGGTCTGTGCTATGGGCACGGGCGGACTCATCAGCGGCACTGCGCGTCACGTCAAGGAGCAGGCCGCTGAGGCCGGACGCCCCGTTACCGTCGTCGGAGTGGATGCCGAATGCTCCAACATCGCTACCGCGTTCTATGACGAGCCCGAGCGGCCCTACGACACCTCGGTCGAGGGCCTCGGGAAAGGCGGTAAGCTGCCGACCATGTGGTTCGAGTACATCGACGAGATGCGCCGCGTCACTGACGACGAGGCGTTCGACCAGGCCCGCCGTGCTGCCCGCGAAAACGGCATGCTCATCGGGCCCAGCGCCGGAGCGGCCCTCAAGATTGCGTGCGACATCAGCCAGTCCGATCCCGCTGCCACGGTCGTTACCATCATCTGCGACGGCGGCGACCAGTACTTCGATACGCTGTTTGGGGTGTAGTACTGTGTCACAGGTCAATGTTGGGAAGCAACGGGAAGCAACGTACCCCTCTCGCGGGGTGCTCGCTGAAGAGCGTTTGCAGGGAGGCTAACCAGGCAGTAAACGTGTCGGAAGCCGGAACGTAGCCAGAGAACCTGTTTCCGACAGTTGTCGGAATATCGGCACTGGGAGCGCTGTCCGGTGCAGATGTCTCCGGTAACATCGTGCCAGACGTGCCGGAGATCCCTCGACTGCGCTCGGGATGACTGCACAGGAAAGACTTCCACACCTCGCCCCAGAGCGAATCCCAAACAAGATCTTCAACCCACCTGCTTGCAACCCCCGCAGGTCACTCGTATATACATAGCATGATACACTCACGCCCCCAACACATTGCTGCATGGTGGTGGTGCACCCGGGCTTCTGGGCACACCTCCCCGCAAGGGTAGCGCACCTGATGCGCCCCATATTTGTGCTCGATGACCCGCTGTCGCCCCTGCAGACAGTGGGTTTTTTTCGTTTGTAGCCTCTCGCTCCCTATGTGCTCATGACGTTCGACGACTTTGCCGCACGCATCGAAACAGCCCGTGCTGACACCGACGGTCCACTCGTGGTACCGGTGCATCGCCGCCGCAGTGCCGACCTGCTCACGCCCGTGTCTGCATTTCTGGCACTCCGTGAACGTGCGGACTTCCCGTTCCTGCTCGAAAGCGTAGAGGGCGGCGAGAAGCTGGCGCGCTACTCGTTCCTGGGCGGCAACCCGTATCGCATGGTGCGCGCTACCGAGCACGGTGCCGACGTATCCATTACCACACGGCGGGATGCCGACGGCCTGGGCACGCCCGATAGCTCCGGCACCATCTTCGACGTGCTTACGCGTCTTACCGAGCCGTTCACCGAGCTCGCCAGTCCCGAATTGCCTCGCCTGCGGGGGGGCGCGGTCGGCTACATGGGATACGACACCGTGCGCCTTATCGAAGACCTGCCCGATGCGCCCCCCGACACGCTGGGCCTGCCCGATGCGGTGTGGGGCTTCTACGACACCTTGGCCGCCTTCGACCATGTGCGGCATCAGCTGGTGGTGATGGCAAGCGCGTTCGTCTCCCCCAATACCGATCTGCGCAGTGCCTACGACGACGCCATGCAGCGGCTCGATCAGTTGGAGACGCTGCTCAACGCCCCGGCCCCGCACCCCGAGCCGCTCGAACTGCCATCTCCCGATATCACGTCAAACTTCGAGCGCGACGCCTTCGAGCAGGCCGTTCGCGATGCCAAGCAGCATATCGTGGATGGCGACATCTTTCAGGTGGTGCTCTCGCAACGCTTTGAATCCACCTTTCGCGGCGACCGCTTCAATCTGTACCGCGCGCTCCGGCAGGTGAATCCGTCGCCGTACCTCTTCTACCTCGACTTCGACGATGTAGCGCTGGTGGGCTCCTCGCCCGAGGTGCTCGTGCGCGTAGAAGACGACCGCGCCGAGGTCCTACCCATTGCCGGAACGCGTCCGCGAGGTGCTACCGAGACCGAAGACCAGGCCTTGGCCGACGAGCTGGCCGCGGACCCTAAAGAGCGCGCTGAGCACCTGATGCTTGTAGACCTGGGGCGCAACGACCTGGGGCGCGTGTGCACCTATCAGTCGATCAACGTGGACCGCTATGCCTTCATCGAGCGCTACTCGCATGTGATGCACATCGTGTCGTCGGTGTCGGGCGCAGTAGCTGAAGGGCGCACGCCCATGGAGGTATTGGCCGCTTGCTTTCCGGCAGGCACCGTGAGCGGCGCGCCCAAAGTGCGCGCCATGGAGCTGATCGACGCCTTTGAGCCTACACGGCGCGGCGTGTATGCCGGTGCGGTGGGCTACCTCGACTTTTCGGGCACGCTCGACACGTGCATCGCTATTCGCACGATGGTCGTGCGCGACGACACGGTGTACGTGCAGGCCGGCGCCGGAATTGTAGCCGACAGCGACCCCGCCGCTGAGTACGAAGAAACCCGCAACAAAGCCGCCGCGCTCCACGAAGCGCTGCAAGTAGCCACCGACGACCTGCTGTAGCGCACGATCGCATACCCGCTGAAAACCCACCCGCCTAATTGCGGGTACGTACCTTCGCATCCTGTATTCTTACCGCTGCATCCCATAGACCGCTATGCCAAACCGCTTACAAGAGGCCCTGCTCGGACGCGGGTGGGCCGGACGCACCATCAGCCGTGAAGAAACGGTCGAGCATTTGAATCCGCTCGTAGAAGCCCACATTAAGCTGAACCACGCCTACCGCGCCGTCTCGCGCGTGGCGGACAATCCACGCGTAGAAGGGGCGCTCGAATCGCTCCTGAAGACCGCACGCGCCGATGTGGGGAAACTCTCGGAGACGATTTTCAGCGCCGGAGGCTCTGCCTACAACGGCACCGACCTGGAGCCGGAAGATTTCGATCTGGGGCCCGATCTGGATACCGCGCTCCCCAATCTCATCGAACAGGAGGAGGCGTTTCAGGATGATGTCAAGACTGAGCGCAACGACGTAGAGCATCAGATGCGTACGCGTGCGATCTTGGAACTGGTGCGCGACAACAGCCAGGAGCGCCTGAGCGTGATTAAGCGCATCTACAAGCGCCGCTAAACCGCGGTGCCTGCCGCGTCCCTCTGCCTCCCCCCGATTTTCTGACTGCTCCCAACCGTATGACCGACGCCACTCCTTCGAACGCCGATTCTGTTGTTGTATCAGGCATTCAGCCCTCGGGACGCCTGCATATTGGCAACTACTTTGGTGCGCTTCGCCAGCACCTCGATCTGCACACGCAGCACGAGGCGTACTACTTCATCGTGAACTACCACGCGCTGACCTCGCTGCACGATGCCGACAAGATGCGCCAGTACACCATGGATGTGGCGCTCGACTACCTGGCGCTCGGCTTCGATCCCGACGAGGCGGCGCTCTTCATCCAGAGCGATGTGCCCGAGGTCACCGAACTCGCCTGGATCTTCTACAACCTGATGCCGGTGTCGCGACTGGAGCGCGGGGTGTCGTACAAAGAGAAGGTGGCGCAGGGCCTGAATCCGAATGCCGGCCTGCTGAACTACCCGGTCCTGCAGGCCGCCGACATCCTCATCTACGGCGGCACGCAGGTGCCCGTGGGGGCCGACCAGAAGCAGCACATCGAGATCACGCGCGACCTCGCCCAGCGCTTCAACAACACGTTCTGCCCCGACGACGACCCGCTCCTTACGCTGCCCGAGCCGTACATCCTCGACGACGTGTCGGTGGTGCCCGGTATCGACGGGCAGAAGATGTCGAAGAGCTATGGCAACACCATCGGCATCTTTGACGAGGGCAAGGCGCTCAAAAAGAAGGTGATGAGCATCGTCACGGACTCAACACCGCTCGACGAGCCGAAAGACCCAGAGCAGTGCAACGTGTTTGCGCTCATCAAGCTGTTTGCGGAGGCGGAGCACCGTGCCGAAATCGCCGACCAGTACCGGGCCGGCGGATACGGATACGGCCATGCCAAGAAAGAGCTCTTGGGGCTGATCCAGGACTTCTTTGCGGAAGCCCGCGAGCGGCGCCACAAGCTGGAGCAGCGCCCCGACTACATTCGCGATGTGCTGCGCGACGGCGCCAAGCGGGCCCGCGCCAAGGCCGAACCCCTCATGGCCCAGGTCCGCGACGCCACCGGGCTGGTGACAACGGTGTAATAACAGTACAAGGGAGGCATCTTCTGGCTCTTACTCGTAACGACATAGCGCGTTATGCCGTTACAGACAATATGTGAGACTATACGTCCATCCCTCCACACGTCCATCCCCGACAGGCTATGATCTTCGTTCTCGACAACTACGACAGCTTCACCTACAACCTGGTGCACCTGCTGGGGGAGCACACCGACGACATTGCTGTGGAGCGCAATGACGCGCTCACGGTGGACGAGGTGCGGGCGCTCGATCCCGACGGCATCGTAATCTCGCCGGGGCCCGGACGCCCCGCCGATGCGGGCATCACCGAGCCGCTCATCGAACAATTAGGCGCGACCACCCCAATCCTGGGCGTATGCTTGGGCCACCAAGCCATGGGCGAAGTGTTTGGTGCCACCGTTGTCAACGCACCGTCGCTGATGCATGGCAAGACGAGCGAGGTCACGCACGACGGGCAGTCCATTTTCGACGGCGTCGACGCGCCCTTCACGGCCACACGCTACCACTCGCTCATCCTGGACCGCGCCACGATCCCCGACGAACTCACCATCACGGCCACCACCGACGACGACATTGTGATGGGCGTGCGCCACGTCGAATGGCCCATCGAAGGCATTCAGTTTCACCCCGAAAGCGTCAAAACAGCCGCCGGGCCCACCCTTGTTGCCAACTGGATGCGCCAGCTAACGGCCCGCTCCGCGGCGTAGTCCGCGCCTCGCTTGTTTTCTCACGACCCATTCCCCGTTTTATGCACGAACACATCGCCGCCATCGCCGAGGGCCGCGCCCTCACCGAAGACGAAGCTGCCGACGCCATGCATCAGATGATGTCGGGCGAGGCCGATCCTGCGCACATTGCTGCGCTCCTGGTTGGAATGCGGGCGCGTGGCGAGCAGCTCGACGAGCTGGTCGGCTTCACCCGTGTGATGCGTGAGTTTGCGGTCTCGGTCGACTGTGCCGATGCGCATGCCATCGACGTGTGTGGCACCGGCGGCGACGGCGCCAACACCTTCAACATCTCGACGACCGCGTCTTTCGTGTGTGCCGGAGCTGGTGTCACCGTGGCCAAACACGGCAACCGCTCAGTCTCCTCGAAGTCGGGCTCGGCGGATGTGCTGGAGACGCTGGGCATCGAGATTGAGCTGGAGAAGCCGGGCGTGGAGTATTGCCTGGACGAAGCGGGTATTGCGTTTTTATTTGCGCCGTACTTTCACCCGGCCATGCGACATGTAATGCCCGTGCGGAAATCGCTGGGCGTGCGCACCTGCTTCAACATCCTGGGTCCGCTGTGCAACCCGGCCAGCGTGTCGCGGCAGCTCGTGGGCGCGTTCGACATGAACACCGCCCAACTCATGGTGCAGATTCTGCGCCGCCTGGGCAGTGAGCATGTCATCACCGTACACTCCAACGATGGCATGGACGAGTTCTCCGTCGCCGACGCCAACACGCTCTTTGAGTACGACGCCGATAGCCGCCACGATATGCCCATCGGACGCGAGGTGGGGCCCGAGAAGCATGGCTTCGACCGGGCCGCCAGCAAGATGCTGCGCGGCGGCGATGCCCACGAGAACGCCGAAATCTTGCGTGGCATTCTGGCCGGCACCGACCAGTCGCCCCGCCGCGACGTAGTGCTCCTGAATGCGGGCTATGCCTTGCACACCAGCGGACAGTTCGACGACCTCGACGCTGCCTTCGATGCCGCTCGTGCCAGCATCAAATCGGGGCGTGCGCTCAACGCCCTTAACACACTTGTTGAAGCCTCCAACGATGCGCCCAAGTAGCATCGGAACGCCTGCCCTTCGCATCCCCCCGTATTTTCCTGCCCCGCACCCGTGAGCATCTTAGACGACATTGTTGCCGATACCCGCGAGCTGATCGCCAAACGAAAGCAGCAAACGCCGCTTTCCGAACTGAAGAAGCGTCCGCTCTTTA
>CAJXLX010000006.1 GCA_913056335.1 uncultured Rhodothermaceae bacterium | reverse complement strand
TTCGACACGATATCCCGCATCGGCTCCTGCCGAACCAGATCAACTACCGGGCGCAGGCGTGGGCGCTGCGCGAGGTGGACGTGGAGGCGCTGCTCGTTACAAGCTCGGTGGGCGTGTTGGATGCAGAGGTGCCGCTCTACACGCCGATGCTCGTACGCGACCTGCTGATGCCCGAAAACCGCCTGCCCGACGGCTCCACCTGTACTATGTTCGAGAACCCCACCGCTGACCACGGCCACCTGGTGCTCGACGACGGCCTCTTTGCCTCCGCCCTAAACACACAACTTCGCGCACTGACACAGGATGCGGAGGTGCCCCTTGCCGACGACAAAGTTGTGTTCGCCTACGCGGGCGGACCGCGTGGCAAAACCGCCGCTGAAAACCGGATGTGGCCGCGGCTGGGCGCGCAGGTCAACTCCATGACACTGGCGCCCGAGGTCGTGCTGGCCAACGAACTGGAGATTCCGTGCGCCGGACTCGTGGTGGGACACAAGTACTCGCTTCCCGACCGCGATCCGCCCGAAGACCGCGCCGCCCTCGCCGACACGCTCGACCGATCGCGCGATGAGCAGGAGCAGATCGTACGGCGCTTTCTGCACGAGGGCCAGCCGGTGCCGTTTGGGAATCGCATCTTTCGATTCAACGACGATACGGACGCATGACCGCAGCCTCCCTGCGTCCAACGGTCCCCCGTTGGACGTGTACACAGGCACTCCTGCGCTCGCTTCGTCACGATAGCCCCTCAACCGCCGGGGACGTTCCAGTCCCCGGCTACTGCAATTCGTTTGGGCATCCTGCCCCTGCAAAACACATCACGGTTATCCTCTAACTTCATCATCAAGCGCTGTGGCTTCTGTCCCGGAATCTTCCGTATCCGAAAACACCGTTGCTCAGCACGTCGAGGCCGTGTATCCCGCATTCACCGCAACGGGACCGCCCGTGCGCATGGAGGGCGGCAACCTGAACAAGGTATGGCGCGTGCCCGGCACGCCTGCGTCGGTCATCGCCAAGTACGCACCGCCGCACATCGCCAGTGCGCCCGAGGTGCCGCTCGACCCGGAGCGGCTGCACGTATCCGCTCGCTGCCTTGCGCTGTTTGCCCCCGGCGCATCGCTTGCCGAGTTGGCCACGCCCGCATGTCGTCCGCCAGAGCGACTCGGGTGGGATGCGGAGGCGCCGCTTCTGGTGATGGAGGATCTGGGCGACCTGCCTGACCTAACCGCGTGGCTGCGTGACATCCCGCATCCTCTTGAGGCCGCCGAGGTGGGATCGCGGCTCGGACGCTTCATCGGGCACCTCCACGCCCGCACCTACGGCGATGCTGCCCTCGCCGAGACGGTGGCGAATCCCGCCATGCAGGAAACGCGCCACGCCGTGCAGTACAGCCGGGTTGGCGCGTTTCTGGAGGCTGCCAGCATTTCCGATGCTGAGGCGCTGGGGCAACGCGCGACGGCATTGGGGGAGCGCTTCCTGCGCCCCGGACGCTGCATGATCATGGGGGATCTGTGGCCGCGATCGGTGCTTGTGGATACAGGGTATGAGGATACAATGGCGGTGCGTCTCATCGACTGGGAGCTGGCGCACTACGGGCATCCGGCGCAGGATCTCGGGCATATTGCCGCCCACTGCTGGATGCTCGCGCACCGCGCGCCATCGCACATCGCCGAGCACGTGGCCCATGCCTGCTTCCGCCAGTTCCTGGCTCGATACCGCGGAGCAGTGCGGGGGGAACGCCCTGAAGCCATCGAAGCGTTCTGCGGCGCCGAAGTGCGCCACACCGCCGCGCTGCACATGGGATGCGAGATTCTGGCGCGCACCACGGGCGCGTTTCAAGACGGCTACCTCTACGACGGACTCGCCCCCGCGCATCCCGCCATGCAACGCGCCGTTTCCGAAGCTGCCCGTCATCTGCGCATGCCCGACGCCGTGGATACGTTTGCGCCGCTGGTTGGGTAACGCTATGTCAGGCTGCGTAAGAAGGCGGCTGCGCGCATCTCCGACCAGTACAGTCCGGAGTCAGAACAGGCCACAAAGCCGACATGCCCCCCGCTGTCGGGCACTTCCAGGTGAAAGTGCGGGTGGTCTTGCGCCTCTGCAAACGGATAGCTCGATGCAGGCAGAAAGGGGTCGTTGGCCGCGTTCACAAGCAGCGTAGGCCGCTCGATGCGTGGCAAGAACGGCTTGCTACTGGCTTTGCGGTAGTACGTGGATGCGTCCCCGAATCCGTTGAGCGGAGCGGTATAGGCATCGTCGAAGGCCACCAAGGAGCGGATCTCGCCAAGCGGGGCCGTCGAAATTGCGTTGGGGTGCTGCACCGCCTTGCGGCGGATGGTCTGGCGCAACTTACGCAAAAAGTAGAACGCATAGTGCGCGTTCGTCCACGTGTCAATGCGGTGCGCCGAGGGCCCCAGGTCAACCGGTGTTGAAAACGCCACGCCTCCTTGAACGGCTGCCGGCACCGTTACGCCGCGTTCGCCCAGATACTTGAGCGTGAGGTTGCCGCCCAGGCTAAACCCTACGAGGGCAATGGTGTCGTAGCCTTTCGACTGCACATGCGAAATCACCGTGGCCAGATCCTCCGTCTTTCCGCTGTGATAGGTGGGCACAGTGCGGTTCGGTTCGGAGCCGCAGCCCCGCAGATTCCACGCCAGCACATCCCACCCGTCGTGGCGTAGCGCACGGGCCATGCCGCACATGTAAGCACGGTAGATGTCGCCCTCCAGGCCGTGCGTCAGGATGACAGCACCGCGAGCGGGCGTTTTCACCGCTGGCGCCCACGCCGCCTCCAGGAAGTCGCCATCGGGGGTGTCGATGTGCTCAGAGCGGGTGTACGGGGCGTCTACCGAGCGCAGCAGACTCGGCATCACCGTTTGTAGATGCCCGGCGGAGAGTCCAGCAGGAGGGCGGTAGGTCGATGTGAGAATCGCCATGGTGGGGACGTTGGCAATTGGGGGTAGCAGTTAGGCGGATGCGGAGGACGCGTTGCGGAGACCGATAACGCCCATCATGCGTCCGGTGGGCGAGCCCTCGGCCCGATAGGAGTAGAAGTCGCGCGAGGTGGCCGTGCACTGCGGCGCAATTTCGACCTGATCGCCGGGCACGCCTTGCTGCTGCAACTGGCGATACAGAGCCTGCTTGAGATCGACATGCGGGCGCTCGCCAAGCGACGTATCCACCACGGCATCGTCGAACTGCGCAGCCACTTCGGGGCCCACCTCGAACGCCTCCACGCCAATGCATGGACTGATGTACGCGTGGATACGGGTAGGCTCGGCTCCGTACTTTTGCATCACACGAATTGTGTGGGGAACGACTTCTGCCACTGTGCCACGCCAGCCTGCATGACACGCCCCCACCACCCCAGCGTCGATATCAGCCAGCAGCACCGCCGCGCAATCGGCTGTCACGACCGCCAGGTAGAGATCGGGCGTTGTGGTAACGAGAGCATCGCAGTGAGGCGTATGGTCTGGCGTATCTACAACGACGACGGTATTGCCGTGCACCTGTCCGGCAGTCGCCAGGCGGTTGGAGGCAATGCCAAGGGCCTCGCACATGCGATACCGGTTTTCGGCCACGCGCTCGGGGGCGTCTCCCACCTGCGCACCCACGTTGAGCGAGGCGTACGGCGGGGTACTTACGCCGCCATGGCGGGTCGAGAATCCAGCCACAAGTCTCTCGTGCTGGTTCATACCGAGACGCAGTACCGGAGCGCGATACGACATGGAAGGATACGGGCAGATGAGAGGACGGCGATCAACCGCTACGACGCAGTTGCCAGTCGAGAGGCAATTTCGTTCCGTACAACGGAAGTAGGCATGGAGCGGTCCGTCCACATGTTGTAGGCGGCAGCGGCCTGGCCAATAAGCATGGCGAGGCCGTCTTGCGTGTCACCCCCACGGGCTGCAGCTTCGCGCAACAGCCGGGTGGGACGCGGCGTGTAGACCAGATCGTAGATGAGCTGGCCGGGTGCAAAGCACTCCGTATTGGGCCAGGGCGTAGCGTCGGTGTTGGGGGCCATGCCCACAGGCGTCGCGTTTACGACAAGGCGGCTACTCCGCACAGCAGCGGTGGCATCGTCGAGGGCACAGGCGGTGAGGGTGGCCTCGGGATCTACGTGCGGAGTTAGCGCATCTACAAGCGCCTGCGCCTGCTCAGGACGTCGTGCCGCGACCGTTAGGGGCGCCGGGGCGTAGGACGTGCCCAGCGCGTATGCTGCCGCACGGGCCGCGCCGCCTGCCCCCAGCATTGTCATGGGCTGGCCATGCAGGTCCGACCGGCTGCGCAGCGGAGCCAGAAAGCCTTCAACATCGGTGTTATCACCGTGCAGCGTACGGGTGCCGTTGTTCGAGCGCGCAACCACCGTGTTGACTGCTCCAAGCGCTTCCGCTCGTGGACTCACGCGGTCGAGCAGCGGCACGATGCGCTCTTTGTGCGGAATGGTCACATTGGCCCCCAGAAGGCGTAGCGCCCGCATCCCCCGAACGGCATCAGCCAAGTCGGCCCGGTTGACCTGTGTGGCTGCATACACGGCGTTGATGTCGTGCGTGGCAAAGGCGGTGTTGTGGATGCACGGCGACAGCGAGTGCTCAACCGGATCCCCCAGAAGGAGCACGATGCGGGTAGAGGCATCCAGCGACGTAGAGCGCGTGGACATGGGGCGGCAGTAGGCATGCAAAGGGCGCGAACAGAGATCGGCGGGTGGGGTCAACGCAAACCCTATGACACCTCCGCCTTCCCTTTGTACGTCTCTTCGTTCAGCGTGAATGCGTACGTGACGGTAGCTGTCTGGTCCACCATCTTTGAGACCGAGCAGTAGGTGTCCAGACTCAGGTCAATGGCGCGGCGCACCTTGGCAGGATCGGCGTCGCCGGTGAGGGTATAGTGCACATGGACATCGGTAAATACGCGCGGGTGATCCTCAGCGCGTTCGGCATCCACCTGTACCGCAAACGAGTCAACCGGCTGGCGCTGCTTCTCCAGAATCATGAGGATGTCGATGCTGCTGCATCCGCCCACCGCCATCGCCGTCATCTCCATCGGGCTCACGCCCTCTTGGTCAGACGCCGAGGCAATGGTCAGGCGGTCGCCGGAGTCATTGGTTCCTTCAAACTGAATGGCATTGTTGATGCGTTCAAGCTGCACAGTCATGGTGAAAACGACATTGGTGAAAAAAGCGGGGGAGCCGTACTGTATTGATCGCAATACTGGGAATGTGTACCGTCCATTGTCATGTGCAACGCAAAGACCATACGCACAGTTTTGATGTCTTGTACACGCCCGTTTTGAAGTAGCTTACGTGAAGAGCGCACAAATCTATGACGATAAGATAGATTCAGTTGCAAAAGATAGGCAATTTATGCGCGTATATTTTTACAGGACGGAACACGGTGTATCCCTTCTGATGTTATTCTCACAAATATGTTCTGCTCCCAACTGGGTTACGCTTGCTTTCGCCCTTCCTCACGCCGCAGCTACCAGGCTGCGGACTGGGCACCCAAGCAGCCCTCTCTTGCATGGTTGACTTTTGGATGCTGGTATCCGACTGGTTCATGGGTCTGGGCCGCACGTACGGCGTTGATCCTGTAATCTTCGGCAGCATTTATGTAGCTACGATTCCCTTCTTCTGGGGATCGGTCGCATGGATCGTGCGCAACGCCCGCTGCGGTCAATCCATTACGTTGCCCGCCTCCTCCACATGCTTTTTCATGGTGGCGGCCTACATCTATCCCTTCTGGGTCGGCGAAAACCTGCCGATGTGGACCTATCTGGCCGTAGGAGGATGCATTGCGTATTGTGGTATCACTACGCTGCGCAAAGTGCGGCTGGCCGCCCGGGCATCGAAATGCGCCAGTGCACTCACCACATCGTCAACACCCGCCGATTCCACGCCAGGCCGCTCCTCGTTGCGGGTAGCGCCGTCCGAGGCCTCCTCGCGTACATCGGTCTCCTCAAGACGGGCCGCTCATACGGCATAGCCGCACATCCAACGAGCGCCCCCAAGCTCACCCCGAGGGCTGTAGGTCTGTGCTGTAACAACGGCATGGCGCATTGCACCCATCAAGCAGTCCGCCGTCATGCGCAGGAAGCATGCTGTGCACCTGTTCATCCAACAGCAACAATGCAATGGCCGAGCTTTGGACGTCCGTCGTCAATTGGTTTATGGGACTCGGCGCTGAATATGGTGTCGATCCGATTATTTTCGGCAGTATCTATGTAGGGGCCATCCCGTTCTTTTCGGCATCAGTAGCGTGGCTGGTGCGCAACCTGCGGAGCGGTCGCTCGGCGGTGGCCCCAACGCTCTCGGCATCGTTCTTTGCCCTCTCCGCTTACCTGTATCTGTTCTGGGTCGGCGAAAACCTGCCGCTCTGGGTCTATGCGGCTGCGGCTCTCCTGCTTGCCTACGGTGTATTTGCATCTGTTCAGCGCGTGCGTAAGCAAGTCCCAGTTTCAGCGCCGCCGGTTGATGAAGACAATCAGTTCGACGTCATTGTCATTGGTGGAGGCGCAGGCGGGCTCACGGCAGCGGGTGTGGCCACAAACATCGGTGCCGACACCCTGATGATAGAGAAGTCCAAGCTCGGGGGCGACTGCACCTGGTACGGGTGCATCCCCAGCAAGGCACTGCTCAAGAGTGCCGAGGTCGCTCACACCGTATACCATGCCGATGCATACGGCGTGGAGGCGCCCAACGCCTCCGTCGATTTTGCCGCGGTGATGGAGCGCGTTCGCACGCTGCGCCAAGACGTCTACGAAGAGGCCGACGCCCCGGAGATCTTCGAGGAGATGGGGATCGAGGTGGCCCACGGCACGGCGCATTTTGTGGATGACCACACGGTAGCCATCAATACAGAGGACGGCACGCGCCATGTGCGTGGCGACCGCATTGTCATTGCCACCGGCGCCCGCGCAGCCGCACCGCCCATTGAGGGGCTGGACGATGTGCCGTATCTCACCAACCACTCGCTATTCGAACTCGACGAGCAGCCCGCTCATCTCGCAATCATTGGGGCGGGCCCCATCGGCATGGAGATGGCGCAGGCGTTTACGCGGCTCGGCTCTAAGGTGACGGTTGTCGAGATGGGCGACCGCATCCTGCAGAACGACCATCCCGACCTTACCCGCATGCTACGCACCCGGCTGGCAGACGAGGGCGTGCGCTTCGTATTGGGGGCTCGCGTAGAGCGCGTAGCGTCTTCGGACGACGGAAGCATTCGCATCCATGCCGTGCAGGGCGATGAGGAGCACACCCTCGCTGCCGATGACGTCCTCCTGGCCACCGGGCGTGTGCCCAATGTGGAAGGACTGAACCTGGAGGCGGCAGGCGTTGAGTATGCCCACAACGGCATTCCGGTCGACGATTCGGGGCGCACTAATCAAGGCCATATCATGGCCGTGGGCGACGTGACGGGACGCTACCAGTTTACGCATATGAGCGAGCACATGGCGAAAACCGCCATGACAAAGGCACTGCTCAAAGTGCCCACGAGCTTCGACACCGCACACGTGCCCTGGGTCACCTACACCGATCCCGAACTGGCACATGTCGGCGCCACCGAGGCCGAGTTGGAGGCCAACGGGACCTCGTTTGCCACCTATCGCTTCCCTTATTCTAAGGTGGACCGGGCCATTACCGATGGCGACACGCTGGGCGAAATCCGCGTATACGCTACCGCCTGGAACGGAAAAATCTTGGGGGCCAGCGTGCTGGGGGCTCGTGCAGGCGAACTCATCAGCGAGCTTGCGCTGGCCATGCGCAACGGCGTAACGCTTCGAGCCATCTCCGATACCATCCATCCCTACCCGTCGTACGGGCTGGCGGTACGTCGCGTGGCCGACCAGTGGTACGCCCAGAAGCAGTCGGCCCGCGTTACACGGTGGGTGCAGCGGCTGTTTGGATACAGTGGGCCGGTCATTGAACCCGAGGCCGATCGCATCGTGTAGCGCACCGGCGCGGACGATCAGGCGCGAACCACGTCAACGTACAGCCCAAACTGACGAATCGACCCCGGTTCTACGAATGGGCTTCGCATCACTTCCCCTCTAAGTTGCTCTATATTCTGTTATGGATCGCACCACGCTCACCGCACCAGCGCTCGACAACCAACTGGCGGCCGACCGCATGCTTCGGAATGCGTTGGCGCACCACCTCCCCGAATCGGTTTTCGAGCCGGTACATGAGCGGCTTCATGAGGAGGGCGCTCGCCAGCAGCGCCGTTACGAGGCCGATATTCCCAGAGAACGAGGACACGTGCAGAACGAGGATGCCTGGGGCGTTCCCACACCGCACACCACCGTGCCCGACTCGTGGCATCGCGCCCAGCGCTCGCTCACACAGCACGGACTGCTGAAGATGGCGCAGGCCCAGCCCCACGGCGTTCACAGCCGCCTGGTGCAAATGGCCCTGATGCATATAGCAGCACCAGAGGCCCCCGGCCTGGCCCCGCTTATAGCCACGACCGATGTGGCCGTGCATACCCTCATGCGCACCGGGACCGCCGACCATCTGGAGCGCCTCATCCCACGCCTGACCAGTACCGACCCTGACTCTGCATGGCTCTGCGACCTCTGGGGCACCAGCCACATGCTCTCATCTCCTGATGCCGACCTACGAGCCGAGCCCGTTGATGGCACGACATGGCAGCTGCATGGGCGCGTGCGCACCCACAGCGCCACCTATCCGGATGCCGCTCTCGTCGTAGCCCACGATGACGACGACACACGCCACCTCTTTCTGCTGGAGGCGCCCGCCGATACCGCGGGCCTCCACATCGACGCGCGGGTGCCGTCATCCGCCTCCCCTGATGCCCCCACGGCTACACTGCGTCTCAACGGGGTGCGCGTTGAGCACCTCACCGCCGATGTAGGACGCCGCGGACCGGCTCCGTTCCTGCAGTACGTATGGGATGCGGTGCTCACGGTGAGCCAGATGCGGCGGACACTGGCCCTGACGCGAGGAGCCGCCGAAACATGGCATCTGCAAGAACAAGAAATGGCGTACGATGCGCTCATCCAGGAAACGCTGGCGGATATGCAGGCCCGCTACGAGTCGGCGTTCAACCTGACGTATCGGTGCGTGCGTGCGCTTGGGAAGATGGAATCCGAAGACGATGCTGACACCGAAGCCCTGGTGCGCTTGCTGGCCCCACTGGCCAAACATCACACGCTACAGCAAGCCAGCGAGACAGCCACGCGCGCCCTGCACGTATGGGGCCGCCCGGCGCTGCGAGCACGCACCGGCCTGCCCGAGGTGCTGGATCGGCTTCGCGCATCGGCTGCGTCGAATGGCACGCCGCACGACCTGGCCTTGCATCTGCTGCATGTCATCGAGCACCACCAGCAGTTTGGACGGTTGCGAGACGACTTCAAGACCACGCTACACGGTATCTCCGTCGAAACGCTGTTTCCTGCCATGAAGGCTGCTGTGCTTGCCTTCCGCGATGCCAATCAATGGATCAAATCCGCACGCGACGAGGGCGGTGAAATCCTGGAAGCCGGTGCCGGGCGGTTTACGCGCACCGTAGGCAATGCCCTGTCGGTCGCACTCATGATCGAGCATGCCGGGTGGGCCCTACGTACCGAGCAAGACGGACGCCCTGCAGCAGCCGTGGAGCGGTTTGCAACCACCGCCCTCAGCCACATTAGCAATCTCGACCCGCACGACGCATACGTGCTTACATGGGACTTCAACTGCCCCACGCTTTTCGACTGCCATTCCGGCACCGCAGGCGATGCTTCTGTCGATGCCGTCGCGTCTATGCTAAATGGATAACGAGGCTCTGCCTCCCCCCGAACGCGTTGGTCTTACCAGAAGCGAAAGCCCAATAAGCCGCACAAATAAACCCCGCCCCGCGTATCTGCCAGGCTCTGTTCAGGAGCCCATGCAGGTACACGGGGCGGGCGACGTTCATCCCTTGGCTACGGGCGCACAAGGGGGATACGGAGCATGTGATCTACAACGGAATCCGGTAGCCAAACAGCAGGCGGTTGGTCCCGAAGAAGTTGAACGTGCTGTATTCGGCAAAGAGTGCACCACGTCCCAGCGGATACTCAGTACCGATGAATGCATTAACAACCGGGCTGAGGCGCAGAGCGCGTGCACTGGCCAGGCCCAGGCCCAGACCACCGTACGGTTCGAGCGGCTGCCCGGTCTGCTCTTGCGCGAAGTCGCTGCCAAACGAGTAGGCCGCGTTGGCTGTAAGCGCGAGCGAGGTCGTGCTGGGACTGGAGGCCAGCGCAATTTCCGGCATCAGGCGGAAGTTCGACGACGGCAGCGCACGGTAGTCAGCGCGTACGCCCACCTGATACTGCGTGGGGCCATTGCCCGCACGGAAGCCTGTAATGGGCATGATACTGGTAAGCGGGCGTCCCACAAACGAGCGGTAGAAGGCCCGCGTCTGTACCGGATCGTCGCTGCTGGCGGCGGTCGGCGCTTCAGCACGTTCGCGGGCACGGTCAAGCTCTTGGCGCTGGCGCTGCATTTCGCGGCGCATATCTTCAAGTTGAGCGCGCAGTTCAGCAACGCGTGCGTCCGTTTGAGGCGTATCCGGTTGTTGGACACCCGGGCGCTCGCGCTCCTCGCGGGCGTCGGCCTCTCGTTCCTGATCGCGCAGTTCCCGCAGCGCTTGCTGCACTGTGCGTTCTACATCGGCATCCGTGAGGGGCGTTTCGGCGCTGGTATCGGTTTGTTCGCGCAGCGCTTCACGGATCGCCTCGCTGATCGCTTCGGCACTTACGTCGGACGTTGCGGGCTGCTCGCCGGGGTCGAGGCGACGCACTTCAGGAGCGCCCTCGCCAAACCGGATGTATACTGATCCCACTTCGGGAACCGGCACGGTCATTGACTGACCCGAGAGGTTCGACCGGGGTGGAGCCGGAGCGCTTGGTGCGGGCTGCAGGGTGTCGCTCCGCACAGAGTCGCGCGCGGCGATCATGGACTGCTCCAGGCGCTCCAGACGCTCGATGCGGTCCTGCAACTGGCGCTCTTGCACACGCTGCTCCAACGAGTCGAGGCGGGCGGCCAGGCGTTCAGCCTCTGTGCGGGCGTCCGCTTGCGGAACGGGCTGTTCTTCGGCGACCGGAGCAGGACGCGCGCGGCGATCGCTGCCACCACCAAGCCCGAACGAGACGCCAACAGTGTACATGAGGTTGCCCTGAATGTCTGTGTTGTCGCTTCGTGTTGGGTCTTGGGAGTTCGCAAATACCGAGCGCACGGTACCCGTGATTCCAAATGTATCTCCGATGGGTACGTCGAGTCCGGCCCCGCCTGTCGCGAAGAAGCGATCGTTGGGGACCGCTACACCGGCGGGAATGTCTTCGCCATAGTCGGAGAGCACGTCAAGATAGCCGCCGCCCAAAATGAGGTACGGGGAGATGCGTGCGTCGCGGTTGGGGGGCTGCGGGATGAGGCGCGCCCGCGCCTCGCCACCATACATCTGAATGCCCTCGAACGGCCCCGTCACATCGTCGAAAACGTCAGTCCCCGACGCTCCGCGTGCATAAAAGCCATGGACGCTAAGCACCGATCCCAGACGCACACCGGCATTCACGCCACGCAGCGTCTGATCTTTAGGCATACCCAGGGCATCGTCCCATTCAACGCGCCCAACAAACGGATCCACTGAGAGACGCACGCCCCGCAGTCCGCTGCTGAACTGCTCACGTACCGATGCGTCGATGCTGGTGCGCTGATCGAGCGGACGCCCGCCCAGAAAAAGCGTGACGCCAGCGCGCAGCGAGGGTGTGAACACCGTTTCCTCATCAGTTGTTATGCCGCTATCGTCGCTCAAGAAGGCAACGGCGGGGTTATATCGATATCCTCGTAGCGAACCACCGACCGAAATCCGGTAGCGGTTGCGGGCGTACGTAACACCTGCGCCTCCAGAGGTATAAAGCGTGCGATACGTATCGACGCCGTCCGTATCAAACTGCATGACGCCCGTTCCCATACTCAGGTACGGAATAAGGCCTTCGGTACGCAGGTTGGCCTGCAAGCGCGCCCCGTAACGCAGCAATTCGACATCACGGTCGAGCGGCGCCAGCTGGTCGAGCTGGCTGAAGTCGGTTTGAAAGTTGGGTCCGTAGAGCACTTCGCCGCCGATTTCAAGGTACTGGCCCAGGTTGATACCGACCTCGCCACCATAGAGCACTTCCGAGCGTAGCCCCGACTCGTCTTCGCCCTGAACCCACTCAACGGTAGGAGAGAATGTGTAACCAACGCTGCGTTCTTGGGCGTGGGAAGGCGTGCTGGCCAAGGGCAGCGCTAAGCCGGCTGCAAAAAGCAAGAGGGCGAGCAAGCACGGGCAATATTCAGACGAACGAGGAAAACGTATCATATCGTGCATAGTGGAAAGATGTATAAGGAGAAGAGAAGCCCCAACAGCATGCAAGTAGAGAAGGCTATTCGTGTCCGTCGTACCAGACCGCAGCTGGCGTTTCTGCAATGCGGTTCAGGCGAAGCACAAGCGTTCCGTTAACAGGCTGCGTGAGCCCAGCGTACCGTCCAGGAGCATAGCCGCGCAGATCAACCTCATTGCGCTCTTGGTCGGCGCTGAGCTGCAGACCGCCATCGATAATATCGAAGCGGATAATTTCAGGTAAGAGCAGTTCGCGTCGGCTCTCTTCGTCTTCTCGGCTAAAGTCGACGACCACCTCGTTGTTGCGGCGCGTGCTAAACTGACCACTCACCGTTGAGCTACCGTCGGCCTCCTCTATCCGATACACCAGGTTGACGGTTGCATCGCCTCCAAAAAACTCCATGCGTGGCGACCGGTCCGACGTAACCAGGGTATCGGCCAGAATATTGAAGTTGTTAACACCTTGTACGGCGAATTCGAAGCGGTCGAAGGTGTAGGTCCCTTCCAAATCAGAAGGCGCCGGGCCGTTGTCATCGCTTCCACATCCGGCCAGCAGGACGAAACTCAGTACGAAGAGAAGACCCGGTGCCAGCAACGAGCGAGTACAGGAGAAAAGTAGGCTGCGTATAGGGTGCATCATAACAGACAGTTCGTTGAAGGAGAAACGGCGCGGTACACCGCACGGAGAGATCGAGGTTTAGCGCGACTTATACATGTATGGCTGTATGTATGGGGGCATGTTGCATGACGTTGTGTGGATGCGTGAGTGTGTGGATGCGTGAGATTGTGCGCATTCATCCCCAAAGGAACGGGAAACACCTGGGGTAGCCGCTCCCCCACCACAAGTGGTAACAGGCGACTTGTTACAACCTGTGCCTGCACACGCTTGGGTACCGAGTGCGTGATTGAAGTGCTTTTGCTTCTGCCAGCGAGATCGCCTACGTGCAGATAGAAATCAAGAATGAGAGCCTACACAAGCAAAACGCAGCTCAACGATTAAATTGATACAGGGGTTACTTTTAGCACGAGGGGATAAACAGGGAACACTAACATAGACGACAGGCCCCTGCTTTTCTGATACAAATCTGTGACGTCACCGAATAGCGTTGAAGAAGTGGTGCGGACAAGATCCATTAGTGCGCAACAGGTTACGCCGAATCCGCTGGCGAGGCAGACGTGGACGCGTTACGCAGCAGATCACGAATGCGTGCCAACACCATGTGGATAGCCACATGGTTTTTACCCCCTCGTGGAATGATGACGTCTGCGTTTCGCTTCGACGGCTCCACAAACTCCAGGTGCATCGGACGCACGGTCTGCTCGTACTGTGTGAGCACCTCCTCAATGGTGCGGCCCCGCTCTTCCAGATCGCGCCGGATGCGCCGTATCAACCGGACGTCGTCTGCGGTATCCACGTAGATCTTAATATCCATTTGGGATTCGAGGGCCTGTTCGGCAAGCACCAAGATTCCCTCTACGATGATGACCGGGCGCGGCTCAACCGTGTTCGTTTTTTCGAGGCGACAGTGCGCGGTGAAATCATACACGGGTTTCTCCACCGCTTCGTGCTGCAAGAGCGCATCCAAGTGCGCACGCATCAGATCGGTTTCGAGGGCGTCGGGGTGGTCGAAGTTGAAAGAGCCTCGTTCTTCAACGGGCAGATGGCTCAGGTCGCGGTAGTAGGCATCGTGGTCGAGAATGGCAATGCGGTCGGGACCAATGGCGTGCACGATGCGCTTCAGCACGGTGGTTTTTCCAGATCCCGAACCGCCTGCAATTCCGATACAGACAGGGCGCTGCATGCCAGTCAATGCAAAGTGAGGAGGGAAACAGAGCGAGAACTCATGGGGGAGCCGTGTCTCGACCCCTGCGGCTGTGCTGCGGGGAGACACAGGGAAAGCAGCCCGTTTAGCGACGCATGTACACATGCCAGGTATTTGTCGCTTCGTCGTGCGTTAGCGCACGCTTGGCGTAGGAAAAGCCATCCGGATGATCTTCCCACTCCTCCAGGTCCTCGAAGTCCTCCGCGGTTTCCTGCATTACGTAGTTCACAAACTGGCCGCGCTGGATGTCGAGCTCCTCCTTAGGAACGGGCTCGTAGCCATCGCCCATATCCTCTTCGAAGTGAACAACGGCTCGTGCTTCGTACGTGTGGGTGTCGTTCCAGGCATCGCGATGAGCGTCGGACAGGAGGTCCCACACGAAGCGCCCAGAGATATAGTCATTAAGGATAGGACTGATCGTATCACGCCAGTAGTCGGCGGGAGCGCCCACGTCGGGGACATCGTCGTTGATGCCGAGCTGGTAGTTGGGGATAAGGTCATCAGGACGAAGCAGTCCGAACAGCCCCGAGATGATGATACCATTCTCCAGTAGCCGTCGCTGCGCACCCGTGGGTAGGTTCGCAAAGTCCATTGCGGCGTACATGATGCCGGGGCTGTATCGGTCGAGAGCCGACATGAGCGGGGCATCGTAGATCTCGGTATTCACGCGGATAGCCTCATCGAGGGCAGGGCCTTCCAGGCCAAACAGATCAGCGAGTTGCTCCTCGTCGTGCTTATTGATCACGGTTTGCAGCGTGTCGATGAGCGCACGTCGTTCCGGATTCAGAGCATCGAAGTAGTTGAATGTGCCCGACGTCCGATAGTCGAACATATCGGGCGCAAATGGATTGCCGCCGGGTTGCTTCTGATCGGAAGGAGCCAGCAGAACGGTAAGGTTGGGCATGTAAAATCAACGGGCACAGAGTGAGGAAGGATAGGCGTGCACAGCGTCTGTGCAGAGGAGCGGGCTGCTCAACGCCAGGATGCCAAGGTATACGTAAAAGCGGTATGTGGGGCAACGGTATGTGGGGCAAGCATGTGCACCACAGAACACAGAGGCACTACACGATCGCCGCCAGATGGAGCTAAAGGCCGGAATCAATGCGTCTGTAGAGGGTGACGGGTCCGCCCCCCCTGCAACTCTTGACTCGGGCCTATGGGCGCATCGGGGTCTCGGGCGCATCTGGGCCTCGCTTGAGACGCCCGCTGCCTCGTTCGATTCTTGGGGACAGCACAACCTGCATACTTCTACAGACTCAGCGGGATACAGCTTCATTCTATGAAGCGCATGCGGACGTGCCGCACATGAAGCGCTACACACGAAGTCAAGACCCTGACTGATTCTCTTGCTGCTTTTTCAGCTCATCTAAGAGCGAATCGATATCATTACGGATGTTGTTTGCCCGAGCCTGGGCGTCCGCCACAAGTGCATCTCGCGTACGGCGCGCATCACTGCTGGAGCCGCCCGGTCCGGCGAGTCCCCGCACATACGAGCCGGTTTGCGAGGCCACCTGCTCAATCTGATACGCCAGGCGCCGCCGTGCGTTAGGGCCACGCTGCGGAGCAAACAACATCCCGAGGCCAAAGCCAATGGCCCCACTGATGAGCGCGCTCCAAACAGCTATGCGACAAGTGGGTGTGTCTTCAGACATGGCATCCTCGAGTCCAGTCAGGATGAACATAAACAAAAGGCCAGTGAGCCCAACGGGCTTGTGTGGCAATGCGCCTACAGGCTCGCGGGGTGTCGAAAACCGCACAAATCGAGCCAGACAGCAAACATCGTCTACATAGCCACCGTCATGGTAGTTACTGCAGTCGTTTCTTGCAAGCGGTGCAGCGCAGGTGTACGTGAGCACTTGGTTGAGAATGGCAATAGCCCAAGCTCCTGCTTTTGCATATGGGCCGCCACAGCTTCGTCGGGAACGATTTGTGACGCTCGAAGTGACTATATCGTCGCATTACTGCGCGCTGCACGCTGTCCACAAGCAAGCAGCTAAAATCAGCCGCTTGCGCCTCTACCTGAGGCGTGTTGGTAACGGTACAAATCTTGTCTTTGATTCAGACAAGTGGTGCTGCTTCTGTGCTTCGTCGGCATCGGCGGAGCGTTTCTCTTACCAATGTGTTGCCCCCCTTCATGCACGATACCCCTTTTGTCGTTCAACACGCTGATGACTTCACCTACCTCGATGAGGGGCCCTGCGATACCTCCCATCCGCCCATTGTACTGCTTCATGGAATGCTGGGCGATCTGAGCAACTGGACAGACACGATCCGCTGCCTGGCCGACGCTAATTACCGCGTCATTGCACCGGTCATTCCGGTGTATGGGCTTACGCTTAGCCAAACGAGCGTGCCGGGGTTAGCGAACTATTTGGACGGGTTTTTCCAACGCCTCTCAATCAACGAAAGCATCCTGGTTGGAAACTCGCTTGGAGGACACGTAGCGCTGCTCTATGCACTTGATCATCCAGAGCGGGTGGCAGCCATGGCGCTCTCGGGATCATCCGGCATCTACGAGGCCCACCTCGGTACGTCGACCATGCGCCGCCATGACCGCGGGTTTATCCGAGAGCGCACCGAGCTTACGTTCTACGATCCGGTACATGCTACCGACGAACTCGTCGATGAGATGCTTGATGTGGTCAATGATCGTCCAAGGGCACTCCGTCTTATCAAAATCGCCCGCTCTGCCGACAAGGAAATTGTACACGACGAGCTCCATCAGCTCGATATGCCTACGTTGCTGGTATGGGGAAACAACGACGTAATCACGCCACCTGACGTGGGCGAGGAGTTTCGGGATGAGATGCCAAATGCAGAGCTCCACTTCATCGACGAGTGTGGCCATGCGCCCATGATCGAGCATCCGAATGAGTTCAACGAGATCATGGTTGGGTGGCTGAAGCGCCTCGCCGAGGCCCCGTCCATGGCTTCTATATCATAGCCGTTACCTCGCAGCACTCTCTCAGTAGGGGGCTGGAAGACGGCGCTTCGGGGCTAACCTGGCCTGGGAGACGGGCGTACGCTATTCTGTACACCTGCGACATAAGTGTCCCGTAGAGCCTACAGTTTACGTCAGCACAATCATAAGGGGAGCAGCGATCCTTCTTCGTCCTTCCGGCTTTTCTCGTTATGGCACATTGCTTGTCATTGTATTATGGCGAACGGGGGCGTAACATTCCACCGTTCAAAACCCCGTGGTCTCTGCACTACGGAGGCCTCCGTTGCCAGGCAAGCATGTACGGGTGAGCATGCTCGCCTGGCTTTTTTTGGCTTTGCCTCAACCAAGCCCCCATCAACGCATCTTCATGTTGAAACACCGACGGGAACGCGGGGGTGCTAAGTCTTTGCTTTGCGACCTTACTCGAATGACCTGATACCTGACTCCTATGGCTGATCATCCTACGTGGGACGCCCCACCCGACCTGACGATCGACCCTGATGCAACCTACCGTGCTGAAATTGAAACAGCGAAGGGGCGCATCGCGCTCACGCTGCATCCTGAGCACGCACCGAACACTGTGAACAATTTCATCTTCCTGGCGAAGGAGTCGTTCTACGACGGACTCGCGTTCCATCGCGTCATTGATGGGTTCATGATTCAAGGAGGCGACCCCACAGGCACCGGACGCGGGGGTCCTGGCTACACCTTCGACGACGAAGTGGATAACAACCCGCTGACACATGACCTGGGCGTCATCTCAATGGCGAATGCAGGGCCCAATACGAACGGGAGTCAGTTCTTTATTACACGCGCACCGCAGCCTCACCTCGACGGCAACCACACGGTCTTCGGCACCGTTGAAGAAGGTCAAGACGTTGTCGATGCCATTGATGAGGGTGATGTCATGAATCAGGTGACGGTGACTAAAAAGGCATGAGTCTGACACGTTATATGGGGCCGGGATTGGCATTCGTGATGCTCATCGGGGTAGCCATGATCGTGGTAACCCTGCAGTTGTTTACGGTAGATCCTATGCTCGGATGGGCTGCGATTATGGTATTTGCAGGCTCGGCCTTCGTGTATGGAGCTATTGAACTGGCCGATCGCACTGTATCTCAAGAGGCGCTGTCAGTAGCACTGCGCGTGCGTGCTATTGGGCTTGTACTCATCGGCTTGGGTACGCTCTTCGGTGCGCTGATGTATCTGGTATTTTGAGGCGATGGCTTGGCCGCGTGCAACCCACGAAAAGGGGCCATACAGAGCGTGCCATACACAGGCAAGTGCACCTATCGAATATATATAAAGAACGCCACGCCTTTGGGGGATGCCCAAAAGCGTGGCGTTTCTCATAGATGCGAGAACGAAGATTACGTCTTCGCTCGCGCAGAGCCACGACAAACCAACGGTGCTCAATCGTTGGCCCTACTGCTCGCATGCGAACTGCAGGAGCCGTGGTGGGGCTGGAGGGCCCCGGAAGAAGGGAGGGTCGCACCTGCCCTTCGCGTGCTCTTACCTGTTATGGATAATGTGTGGGAAGCAATTAGTGCACCTCTCACCTCAGTCCATCATCTTGCGCAAGAAAGCGGGCGTGTCAGAGTCATCGCTGCGACTGCGCGATGTATTATTCTGCCCCTGACGATCGTCGAGGTCGTCAGCCCGTAGGCGGCGCACGCGGGGGCCATCTTGTGGTGGATTCGTGGTCTGCCTGTTGGTCTGCTTATCTTCATCGGCTTGATCAGGCGCATTGGTTTCACCAGACGGCGCATTGTCGCGCGGAGGTACGCTACGACGCTCGTAGGCCGGTTTGTCCAGAACGCGCAGGTTGTCTTCGCCCTTGTAGCGGTATGACGCGTTTCCGTCAAGTGGAACGGTGCGACGCACACCGCCGCCCTGCTGCTGTTGTCCTGAAGACGAATTGGGAGGATGGCTGCGCGGCGCTTGCGAAGAGGGGGACGCCCCTCCCTGTTGGGAAGACGCCGCTGCGTCGTCGGTATCTCGCTTGAACCCTGTCGCGATTACCGTAACGCGGAGTTCTTCGCCCATATTTTCGTCAATGACCGTACCGAAGATTACCTCCACGTCCTCGCCGGCTTCGCTTTGGATGATTCCTGTTGCCTTAGTCGCTTCCCGTAGCCCCAGCGAAGGACCTGACGTAATGTTCACCAACACGTTGGTTGCACCAGCAATGGTGAGTCCGTCGAGCAAGGGGCTGCTAATCGCCTGAACAGCTGCTTTCTCAGCACGGTCACTACCCGAAGCAGTCGAGGCACCCATCAGGGCTGTGCCTCCATCTTTCATTGTGGTCTTGACATCAGCAAAGTCAAGGTTGATAATGCCGCTCACTGTAATCAGGTCGCTGATGCCGCGCGTGGCGTTGTAAAGCACTTCGTCAGCTTCTGCAAAGGCTTCAACCAGGCTGGTGCTGTCATCAACAATGTCGAGGAGCCGCTCATTTGGGATGACAATGAGCGTATCCACGTTTTCGCGGAGCAACTCGATCCCCTGCTCAGCGGTTCGCATACGGCGCCCGCCTTCGCACATAAAGGGTTTGGTAACCACAGCCACCGTCAGGATATCCATGTTGCGGGCGATGGAGGCAACAACTGGAGCGCCACCGGTACCGGTGCCTCCGCCCATACCTGCGGTAATAAAGACCATGTCGTAGCCTTCGAGTGCCTGCTCGATTTCGTGGCTACTTTCTTCGACCGCCTCAGCCCCACGATCAGGGCGTGCACCGGCTCCTAAGCCCTTGGTGAGCGTACGCCCAGCCTGAATTTTGTGAGAGGCCTCGTTGTTCGCCAGGGCTTGCGAGTCGGTGTTTACGGCAATGAAGTCGACATCCCCACGGATGCCCTTCGCCACCATATTATTGATGGCATTGCCACCACCACCGCCAACACCAACGACACAGATCTTGGCTTCTTCGTTGGCCGCGTCGTCGAACGAAAATCGAGAGCTAAAGTCGTTATCCATGGGTCCCTCCAGGTTGGATACAAATGCAGATGCCCGCAGCGTTCACGAAATGAGCGGTTTCGTGATGGGTGTGCATGTAGCGTTAACATATGATAGTGCTGGAAAAATGTTCAACGCAGGTGTAAAATAGAATCCTGCGAGCGCTTTGTCAACGCACCACAAAGGTCGTGCGTAAGACAGACATACAAAGAAACAGGTAGAAACTATTAGCTGACGCAAAATGGGGACACGTTAAAATACGCCGATGGTCTTCGAGTATCTAATGTTTTATCGCTTTTCTATTACTTAAACGTAGCGGTCAAACGCCCTAAAGTGTACCAAGTAGCCGGCCCTCTTGCAAGATCGTTAGATCTTTCCCCGCAAGACGAGCAGCAGGCGCATGATACATGGGGGTATAGATTGTTGTGTTGGGAAGATCGGAGGATGCAAGAAGGAGAAGCACTTCTCTGGACCTACATCACAACTCGTCGAACCACGATTTCATGCGCGCGGCAAGGCGATCCATGAGCGTTTGGCCTTCGTTGTGATCATTGCTCTCGGCGCGCACATCCTCACTGAGTGTAGACCCGCCAATGATTTCGGGACGCATGCCATACAAGACCAGACCAACGCCCGTTGAAAACTTTGGATCGCTCACCTCTTCAACCAGTCCGCCACTCAGCCCCATAGGGCGGCCAATGCGTGCTTCCATGCCCAGCACCTCGGCAGCCAACTCGGCAGTGCCCGGTATGAGCGACCCCCCACCGGTGAGTACGCATCCTACTCCCAGGTGGCGTCCATACTCGCTCCGCTGCTTAATCTCAATTGAGGCAATCTCCAAAATCTCTTCCATGCGCGGCTGAATGACCTGTGCCAATGCATCGCGGCCAATGGTTTTTTCGGGCCGCCCGCCAATGCCTGGAATTTCGATCTGCTCATTCGGGTCGGCCACATCAACGAGTGCCGTGCCAAACTGCCGTTTCAACTGCTCGGCCTGGTCGCGCATCACGCTCATGCCCTTGCCGATGTCGTCTGTCACTTTGTTACCGGCAACGGCGATCACCGCGGTGTGGCGGATGGTGTGATCCTCAAAGACGGCAATGTCGGTTGTGCCCCCGCCAATATCGATGAGGGCAACCCCTACTTCTTTCTCGTCGTCGTGCAATACGGCAAACGAGGAGGCCAACGGCTCCAGTACAATGTCGGCCACCTGAAAGCCCGCCTTTTCGATGCACCGGTAGATGTTCTTGGCTGCAGAAATTAAGCCGGTAATGATGTGAACGTTGGCTTCCATTCGGACACCACTCATCCCCACTGGGTCGGCAACACCATCTTGGCCATCTACAATAAACTCCTGGGGAATGACGTGCAGAATCTCACGGTCGGCGGGCAGCGACACTTGCATGGTGTCTTCAAGCAGGCGCTGCACGTCTTGCTGCGTGATCTCGCCTGAGCGGATGGTTACAACGCCCCGGCTCTGAAAGCTCTGCACATGGTCCCCTGCAATGCCGACAATCACATTGTGGACCTCAACGCCAGCGGCCCGTTCGGCCTCTTCAATGGCTTTACGCACTGCGTTGACGGTGCGGTCGATGTTGACAACAACACCACGGTTGAGGCCGTCAGAGGCGGCCATGCCCATCCCCAGAATGTTGATCTGCCCCAGTTCATTCTTGGCCGCCACAACGGCACAGACTTTCGTCGTTCCAATGTCAACTCCTACTACGATATGTTCATCCATAGGTGCGTGTGCTGTTGCATCGTACAAAAGAAACGGGTCCGACATGCGATGGGGGGTACCAGCTACGGCTGCGTAATAACCTGCTCCTTAAACCGCAGGTCGATGGTGCGAATGGGTCCATCGGTATACGGGAGCACATGCGTATGAAACGCTTCAAGGCGTTGAAGTTTGTTGGGATAACGGGTGTGGCCCATGTGCACCGTCATGGTGTACCCTTCGGGATGTGTTACGTACAGATCGACGGCGTGGTCAGAATTTGTACGGAGGCCCGAAATTAGAGCGCGTGCCGTGTCGGCGGTGGCCAGGGCGCGCAGCATCTGTTGCGTGGCCGGGCGCACCACGGGTTTAGTGGTATGATACGAAACGGAATCGTCGTACACCAATGGTACGTCAAAAGTGGTATCGGAGCGTGCCGGCAGCGCATGGCCATCGGCATCCAAAAAGAAGCGGGGGGAGCCCATAGAAGTAACCCAGCGTCCGTAGGGCCTATGCTCCTGAACCTTGATATCAATACGATTGCGAAAGGGGCGCACATGCACGGTGCTCTCGGCAATCCAGGGATGCTCCGTGAGACGAGCTGCCGTGCGTTCTGGTTCAACCGTACGAAGTGGCTGGCCGATTTGCAAGTCGGCCAGCGTGCGCACCGAGTCGGCCGAGAGCACGGCGTGCCCGGACACGTCTACGGCTCTAACAGTGCCCCCGGCAACCCAGCGCCAGGTAAGAGCCCCTACCAGCACCAGCACAGCCAGCACGACAACACCCGTGGCGGCGGTAGCAGGCCACGACGCATTGCCTCGAAGCAGATGACGAACAGACAGCTTCATGAGGCCTCCGAGGAGTGGGCAGCATGGCGTTCGTTGAGGCGCTCTACAAACGTACGGCTGGCACGCCAGATGTCGCCCGCGCCCAGCATGAGCACCACATCGCCTGAACGCGTCAGGTCGAGCAGGCGGCTGGGCAGGTCCGACAGGCTGGGTACCCACTGCACATTCTGGTGCCCGAAGGCCCGAGCCTGCTCAGCCAAGCGCTGTCCGCTCACGCCATCGATGGGCGATTCGCGAGCTCCGTAGATTTCGGTGAGCACGAGCACATCGGCATTGAAGAACGAGCGCGCAAATTCGTCGAGCAGGTCGCGGGTGCGCGAGTACAAGTGTGGTTGAAAGACGGCAATCAGGCGCCGATCCGGAAAGCCGTCACTGGCGGCGTTGAGCGTGCCGCGTAGCGCGGTGGGGTGGTGCGCGTAGTCATCGATGACGGTGATGCCGCCGGTCTCCCCTACTTTCTCAAACCGGCGCTGCACCCCCGAAAACCGCGCCAGACCGTCACGGATGTGCTCGAACGGAATGTCGAGCTCGCATCCTATAGCAACGGCAGCCAGGGCATTCTGGATGTTGTAGGCGCCCGGCACGGCGAGCTGAATGCGGCCCAGCGCCTCGCTCTCTCGCATCACCATAAACGACGCCTGCAGCCCGTCGTAGACAATGTCTTCCGACCGAATCTGCGCTTGCCGGGTGGTGCCGTAGGTAATCACGCGCCGCTCAATCTGGCCTACAATCGACTGCACGTTGGGGTCGTCGAGGCAGACAATGGCCGCGCCAAAGAACGGCACGCTGTTGGCGTACTGCACAAACGCCTGCTTGATGTCGTCGAGGTCGTCGTAGATGTCAAGGTGGTCGACATCGATGCTGGTAATGACTGCGAGCGAGGGCGTAAGCCGCAGGAACGTGCGGTCGTACTCGTCGGCCTCGATCACGATGATATCACCCTCTCCGGCTACGGCGTTGGAGCCGAACACGGCCACTTTCCCTCCTACGATGATCGTGGGGTCAAAGGCGCCTTCGGTCGTCACCAGACCCGCCATGGAGGTGGTGGTCGTTTTGCCGTGCGTACCGGCAATGCCTACGCCGAACTTCATGCGCATCAGTTCGCCCAGCATTTCGGCACGGGGAATGAGCGAGATGCGGCGCTCGGTGGCAGCACGCGTTTCTGGATTTTGGGTTGGATCAATGGCCGACGAGTAGACCACCACATCCGCTTCGCCAATCTGTTCGGCATCGTGGCCTTCGTAGATCGTGGCCCCCAACGCTTCGAGGTGAGTAGTCACATCGTTCTGCACCAGGTCAGACCCAGTCACGCGGTAGCCCCGGTTGATCAGCACCTCAGCAATGGAGCTCATGCCAATACCGCCAATGCCCACCATGTGTACCTGGCGGATGCGGCCGAGCGCGGGTTGTCGTCGTCGGGGTGTACTCATGAAGCAAGCGGTAGCAGGCGGCTATAAGCGGATGTTACGAGTGGGAAGCGCGACTTAATACGTCGCGGGCAATGGTGCGGGCGGCATCGGGTTTGGCATGGGTACGGGCTGCCTTGGCGAGTGCGCCGCGACGCTCAGCATCCGACAGAAGTGGATGCAGCGTGTCCAAAAGATGATCCTGCAAGTCGGATTCGGGGAGCAGTTCTGCAGCTCCGACATCACGCAGGCTGTGCGCGTTTTTGGTCTGGTGGTCGGCCACCACGTTGGGGGAGGGCACCAGCACAGCGGGCGTGCCAGTTGCCAGCAGTTCGCTACACGTGAGCGCTCCTGCACGACACAGGGCCAAGTCGGCAACGGCGTACGCCTCGTCCATCCGGTCGATGTACTCCATGAGCCGCAGTCGCGGATGGGCTGCGGTTCTGCGGTCGAGGTCATCGTAGTAACGGGTACCGGTTTGCCACCACAGGTGCAGGTGCGGAAACGCCTCCAACAGCGCGTTGTGGTGGGCATACAGCGCATCGTTGAGCGCAGCGCTGCCCAGTGACCCGCCCGTTACGAGGAGCACGGTGTCGCGCGGGGTAAAGCCGTAGCGCGCACGTGCGGCATTGGGATTTGCCTTTAACAGAGCCGGACGGATGGGGTTGCCGCTCAGGTGCGTGCGTCCGCTGGGTAGTGCGGACTGTGCTTCCGGAAAGGCAACATGCATCGCATCTGCAAGCGGACTCAGCAGCCGGTTCGTGACACCCACATATGCGTTCTGCTCTTGCACCACAAGCGGAATGCCGCGCAGCCACGCTGCCAGCCCGACGGGCCCAGCCACGTATCCGCCGGTGCCCACCACCACATCGGGACGAATAGCACCGGTGAGGCGCCAGCTTTGCATCAGTCCGCGCATCAGTGCAATCGGAAACGTGAGGTTCTTCCACGTCCATGCGCGCTGAAAACCGCGTACGGTAATCGGGTGCAGGGCGTACCCGGCCTGTGGCACCGCCCGGGCTTCGAGGCGATCGCGCGTGCCGGCAAAGACGACGACTGCGTCGGGGCGCGCGGTGCGAATGGCATCGGCAATGGCAATGGCTGGATACACATGGCCGCCAGTGCCACCACCCGCCAACAAGATATGGGGAGGACGAGCACTCATTCAGCGTTGGTGGGCGTCTGTCGCGAAATATTGAGAAGGATGCCGGTCATCACACCGTTGGCCAGCATGGAGGTGCCGCCGTACGACACAAACGGGAGAGGCAGCCCCGTAACAGGCAGCAGTCCACACGACACGCCTGCATGGATGAATCCATACAGCACAATAAGCGTCGTGAAGCCGGTGGCCAGAAATGCCCCCAGAGGATCGGGCGCGTTTCTCGCGATTCGGAGGAATCCCTGAAAGAGCAACAAGCCAAATGCAAAGAGGAGGCCAAGCGCCCCGAGCAGACCGTACTCTTCGGCAATAATCGCGAAGATGAAATCATTGTACGGGGTCGGCAGAAAGTCGCGCTGCGTGCTCTTACCGGGTCCTACGCCGGTAAGACCGCCCATCGCAAACGCAATGCGGGCCTGGCGGGCCTGGTAGCCCTCGCCCTGTTCATCGAGCACGTACTCGGCCTCTGTGGTGTCGAACAGATCCATGCCTACAAACGACTCAACCCGTGCTGCGCGGTGCGGCTCCGCCACAATAAGACCAGCGGCCATGACCAGGCCCAGTAGCGCCAGCGTACTAATCTGCATGGCACTCACACGCGCAACGAAGCACATGGCAATTACGCCCATTACCATGACCGCAGAGGTCGAAAGGTCTTCCAGCCCCACCAGCAGTACAGTAGCGCCCACCCATACCAGCACAGGCAGAAAGGATCGACTGAAGCTTTTGATGTACTCCTGCTTTTTGGTGAGCAGCACGCCTACATACAGCAGCAGTGCCACGCGCGCCAGATCCGACGGCTGAAAGCCCACCCCGCCAACGCGAATCCAGCGCGCTGGGCCCTCGGTAACCAGCCCCATGAGCTTTACAACCAGGAGCAGTCCGAGGGCGCCCACCAGTAGCACGCGGCTGTACCGGGCCAGCAGGCGGTAGTCAACGAGGCTCATCGCAAACATAGCAAAAAGGGCAATCCCTACGCGCAGCACATGGCGCAGCAGAAACAGCTCCGTGTTGCCGCCCGAGTTCACATCAGCGAAGAACGTGATCGCGCTGTAGACAGCCACCACGCCCACCGCCGAGAGCACCAGCACCGTCCACGTCACATACTTGTTGGCGGGTGGGAGCGCATAAAACCGGTCGCGAAGGGTAGCAATGAGCTTAAACACGAAGAAGCAGGAGTCGAGCGTAAAAAACGAGGGGATGCGCGGGCGGTGCTTGTACGAGCCGCGTATTACAGGGCCTGCACGGCAGCACGAAAAACGTCGCCACGCTCTTCGTAGTTGCGATACATGTCGAACGACGAGCAAGCCGGGCTCAGCAGCACCGCATCGCCCGGATGGGCCAGGTGCTGTGCGGTGTGTACAGCGGCCTCCATCGTGTCGGCCCAGGTGCATGTGTCGGCATGCGGACCCAGTTCGCGGGCTACGGTATCTGCACTCTCACCCAGAGCGATGATGGCACGTACGCTCTGCTCCACCAGGGGTTTGAGGGGAGTGTAGTCGTTGCCCTTGTCGCGCCCCCCGGCAATCAGCACCACCGGGCGCGCAAAGCTTTCGAGGGCATATCCTACCGCTTCCACGTTCGTCGCCTTCGAATCGTTCACATAGAGCACGTCCTGGTGCTTACGAACGGATTCGAGGCGGTGCGGCACTCCTGCAAACGTGCGCAGGCCTTCACGAATGGATGCAACCGGCACGCCCATCGCATCCGCGATGAGCGCCACCGCCATGGCATTGTAGCGGTTGTGGCGCCCGCGCAGCGCCACGTCGTCGGTGGCCAGGAGAGGGGTTTCAGTACCGCCTTGACGCAGGATGAGTTGGCCCTCGGCCTCGTAGATGCCGCGTTCAGGCGGATGCGTCTGGCTGAATGCCGCCAGTGCCGGCCCGTTGGCAGCCTTAGAAGAATGCGTGCGCGTGACGTGATGCACGGTGCGCTCGTTGTCGGCATTGTACACGACCGTATCGCCTTCCGTCTGCTGCGCCATGATGCGCGCCTTGCTGGCCGCATAGGCCTCCACACTGCCCCCGTAGCGGTCGAGGTGGTCGGGCGTGATGTTGAGAAGCGCGCTCACACGCGGACGAAACGCATCTACGTGATCGAGCTGGAAGCTGGACACTTCGAGTACCACCACGTCGTCTGGCTTCATGGCACGTGCGTGGTCGCTAAACGGCACGCCAATGTTACCGGCCACGACGACCGCGCGCTCCGTGTTGTTTTTCCAGGCGGTACGCAGCACATGGCCGGTCCATTCGGTGGTCGTAGTTTTGCCATTGGTACCGGTAATGGCTACGATAGGCGCCTCGCAGAACCAGGCGGCCATCTCGATTTCGGAGACGACACGCACCCCGCGCTCGTGGGCCTGCTGCACGATCGGCGCATCTGAGGGGACGCCTGGGCTGAGCACCAGCAGGTCGGCATCGAGGGCGCGCTCGGTGTGGCCGCCCAGCTCGTGCGCTACGTCGTACTCGTTGAGCAACGCGCGCAGCTCGTCCTCCCCCGACCCATGCTCGCTCAAAAAGAGCTGCGCCCCGGTATCCGCCAAAAGACGAAGCGCCGCCTGCCCGCTCCGGGCTCCTCCTACAATCGTAATGGCTTGGTCGGACAGTGACGGCGGCATAGCAACGAGGAGTGTACACAGAGAGCGCGTATTCGGGAAGCCGGGGCGGAACGCGGGGTTAGCGGATGCGCAGGGTGAGCAGCGCAGCAATGACTGTAAGCGCCGTGATGATCCAGAAGCGCGTTACGATTTTGGCTTCGTGCGTACCTTTGGTTTCGTAATGATGGTGCAGCGGGGCCATCCGAAAGATGCGCTTTCCGGTGCCCGTCTTGCGACGCGTGTACTTGAAGTAGCTGGTCTGAATGATAACCGACAGCGCCTCGGCAAAATACACGATGCCCAGCAGCGGTAGCAGCAGCTCTTTGCGCACCATGAGCGTGATGGCACCAACGGCAGCGCCCAGGGCCAGCGCGCCGGTATCGCCCATGAAGACGGATGCGGGGTATCCGTTGTACCATAGAAAGCCGAAGCAGGCCGCGGTCATAGCCGCGCAGAACACGGTCAGTTCGCCCGTGCCGGGCAGATACATCACGTTTAGAAACGACGCCAGATTCACGTTGCCCGACACGTACACCAGCGCCATAAGGCCAAGCGACACAAACGCCGTAACCCCCGCGGCTAAGCCGTCGAGCCCATCGGTTAGATTCACAGCGTTGGAGACGGCTGTCATGATAAACGTAACGACCGGAATGTAGACGATCCAGCCGATGTCGGGGCCCGCGATCCAGTCGCGAAAGAAGTAGTAGTCGACCGCGCGGTTTTTCAGGAAGGGGAGATACGTAAGGCTGTTGTATTCGGCAAAGGCCGGGGTGAAGTAGAGCACGCTGCCCACCAGAACGCCAATGCCTACCTGCGCCGCAATCTTCGTCCACGCCGAGAGGCCCTCTTTCTGCTTCCGAACGGTCTTGATGTAGTCATCGGCAAAGCCCACAGCCCCCATCCACGCCGTTGCCGCAATAGCCAGCCACACGTAAGGCTCCTTCAGGTCGCCCCAGAGCAGCACGCTGCCCAAAAGCGAAAGCAGGATAATGAGTCCGCCCATGGTGGGCGTACCTGCCTTGTGCGCATGGTCGATCGTGCCCGATTCGGTGCCGGTGCGCACGCGTTCGCCCAGCTGCTGCCGCTCCAGCCAGCGGATGATACGACGCCCAGCAAAAAGGGCAATGACCAGCGCAGTAAGAGCCGCTAACGAGGCCCGCACAGTGATGAACTGGAAGACCTGAAAGCCCGGCGGATCGATTGTGCGCTGCAAAAAGGCAAAGAGTTCGTAGAGCATGCAGGGGGAAGCATCAGACAGGCGACGTACTTGCGGGCATCAGAGACAAGCCCGGTGGGGTTAGGTGGAGGCCGAAGACGGCGTGTGATGAGCCGAGAAGTGCCGCCGCGCCACAGCGCGATCGTCGAACGCGCGCCGCTCGGTGCCAATAATCTGGTACGTTTCGTGGCCTTTACCCGCAATGAGCACCACATCGGTGGGCTGAGCGTGGCGCGCTGCCGCCTCGATAGCAGCGTCGCGGTCCGGGATCCATTGCGCATCAGCAGGGCGGCTCATGCCCCGTCGGATGTCGTTGAGGATGGCGTGCGGGTCTTCGGTGCGCGGGTTGTCGTTGGTCACGATCAGGCGGTCGGCGAGCGACTCGGCAATGGCCCCCATGGTGCGACGTTTTCCGGTATCGCGGTCGCCTCCGCATCCAAAAATGCACCACAGCTGCCCATTTACAGGACACAACGGACGCAACGCGTGCAAGATAGATTCGAGGGCGTGCGGTGTGTGCGCATAGTCGACGATCACCGTTGGGCCCTGCGCTATGTCGAGGCGCTCGAAGCGTCCGGGCACGGGCGGGGCAGCGGCCAGGGCTTGCAGCGCATCTGGGGGCGACGCCCCCACCGCACACAACGCGCCATAGGATGCGGCCAGATTGTACGCGTTAAAGTGGCCCGTCAGCTGAAACGTGGTCGGCGTGCCATCCAGGCGCATAGAGAGGCCCGAGAGGGCATCTTCAACGGCCTCCATGCGAATATCGGCCTGGGCCTTGGTGCCGTACGAGCGCGTCGTGGCCCCCGTGTCGGCCACCATGGCAGGACCGGCCTCGTCGTCGAGATTGTAGATCGCAGTAGCCGAGTCAGGGAGATCGTCAAAGAGTTTTTTCTTGGCGGCCTGATACGCAGCTGGGGTGCCGTGATAGTCGATGTGATCCGTCGTCAGATTGGTGAAGAGCGCCACGTCGTATGCGATGGGCGTGGTCCGGGACTGCGCAAGTGCATGCGAGGATACCTCCATCGCGCAGGCGGTGCATCCGTCGTCGACCATGCGGCGGAGCGTGCGGTGCAGATCGAGCGGGCCCGGTGTCGTGAGTTCAGCGTTTACGGAAAGCGTTCCCGTACGTACCTCGACCGTGCTAATGAGCCCAGCGGTGGCTCCGATGGCATTGAGGCCGTGGTGAAGCAGATAGGCGGTGGTGGTTTTGCCATTGGTCCCTGTTACGCCAATCATGGTTAGCGCATCGGCAGGATCGCCGTAGTACGCAGCCGCCAGATGCCCCAGCGCAGCACGGGCATCGGACACGCGCACAAATCGCACCGCCGGATGCGCTGTTTGGGCGTCGTCAGGAAGGCGTTCGGCAACGACCGTGGTGGCTCCGGCTTCAATGGCCGGTTCGATATAGGCGTGGCCATCGGTAGTGTGGCCGGGTACCGCAACGAAGCAGGCCCCCTCGCGAACGTGGCGGCTGTCGTCGGCTACGTGCACGAGCGTATGAGGCGTATCCAGATCAACGGTCGGTCCTGCTACCACTGCATCCAACAGGCCGGCGCTTTGAAGGCGCTGCACAAGCGTTGCAAATCGTAGTGTTTGTGCAGGTGGCATGTTGGAGGCCGTTGGCGGGGACGGTGCAGAAGAATCCATAGCCGTTACTCGCTGGTCAGGGTCAAGGCGTTGGGAAGGGCTGCACCGGGGGCCACCGACTGCTGAACCACGGTGCCACGGCCCTGGAGCGTGATCTGAATGCCGCGTGCATCCAGCCAGTGCACCGCCTGGCGCGTTGGTACGCCGCGGAAGTCAGGCAGGACGGTGGGGTCTTCCACCTGCAGCGTAGCCGCCGCGGTAGGCGGTGCTGTGCGATCGGTGCTGCTCTCTGCCGAGGAGTCCGTGCGTGGAGACGCGTCGTCGGGCGATCGGGCAGCATACATCAGCCGTTCGGATACACCTGGCAGCGTGGCAAGCCAGCGCCGCGCGATCCGGTTAAAGATCGGGGCGGCTACGTCGCCTCCGTACATGCCATTTTGGGGCGCGCCCACAAGTACAAGCAGAGCCACAGCGGGGTCATCGGCTGGAAACCAACCCACAAACGAGGCCCGGGTCTGACTGCGCACGTAGCTTCCGTTTTCAGTGGCGAGAGCGGTCCCCGTTTTCCCAGCTACCGGCAGGCTGGCAATGCCCGCAGCGGTCGCCGTGCCGTCCTCCACCACCTCTTGCAGCGCATCGGTAAGCTGGCGAGACGTTTCGCGCGTGATGACACGGCGCACGGTGTCGGGCTGGGCTGTCCACAGCGTTTCGCCTCTATAATTGCGACGCTCGTCAACCAGATACGGCTGTAGCAATGTACCGCCGTTGGCCACCGCACTGTAGGATGTGAGCAGCTGGATAGGCGTGACGGCCACCTCGTATCCGATGCTCATGGAGGTACGCGTGGTGCGGCTCCACTCCGAAGGGCGACGCACCACGCCGGTGGCCTCGCCCGGCAGATCGATCCAGGTGGGCTGCGTGAAGCCAAAGTTGCGTGCATACTGGTACAAGATGCCCGGCTCGATGCGCTGGGCTACCTCGGCAGTGCCTACGTTGCTCGACTTTGAGAGCACCTCGCGAAATGGAATTGCGCCGTACGCGCTAATGTCGCGCATAGTGTATCCCGAGTACACCGCCCAGCCGTCTCCGGTGTCAATGGTATCGCTGAGCGATACGTAGTCGCGTTCAAGAGCGGCGGCAGCCGTCACGAACTTGAACGTAGAGCCCGGCTCAAAGCGGTCGGTAATGGCGCGGTTACGGCGCTGGCGCTCGGAGTACGCAGCGGCGCGGTTTGGGTTGTAGGTGGGCGTGTTAGCCATCGCCAAAACGGCCCCCGTATTCGGATCCATCGCGATGGCCGTGCCCCAGGCTGCTCCTTGCGCCTCCACCCCACGCTGCAGTTCATCTTCGAGCGCCACCTGTCGCATCCGGTCGATGGTAAGTACGAGGCTTTGGCCTTGCTCGGGCGGCACCTCGCGCCCGCCCACCATCGCCTTGATGCGTCCGCGGCGGTCACGCTTTACGGCACGCGAACCCGGCGTGCCCGTGAGGTACTCATCGTATCTCAGTTCCAGCCCAGCCAGTCCCTGGCCATCGCTTCCCACATGCCCCAGCACATGCGCAGCGGTCGTGCCATGGCTATAGGTGCGTGCAAAGCGTGGGGTTACAATGAGACCCGGCACCTCCCACCGCTCCACGACAGAGCGCTGCTCTTCGTTCAGGCCGCGCACCAGCATCACGTACTGCGAACTGGCCCGGGTGCGTACGCGCTGCCGGTAGCGGTTGGGACTACGCCCCGTCAGTTCGCCCAGCGCCGTGTAGAAACGCTCCGCCTGCCCAGCAAACCCCTCGATGGTGGGATCGAGCGCCAGGTCGTATTCGGCGGTGTTAATCGCCAGTGCGTGGCCGTTGCGATCCAGAATCGCACCGCGCATGGCCGGAATGGTCTGCTCCGAACGCGCTTGCTGTTGCCCCTGCGCACGTAGCGCATCGCCCTCAGCCAGATGGATGAATGCAATGCGCGCCACAATCACCAGCGGAACCAGGCCCAGCAGCGTCAGGACCACATAGATGCGGATGTGTATGGCGTCGCGTGCGTTCACAGGAGAGCAGGAAACAGTGAGTCAGAACAGTACGAAACAGCGAACCCCCGGTGGGTGGCGTTAGGGCATGGGCACAGGCCGTCCGAACGAGACGGTTTCTTCCATGCCCATTGCCCGTGCGCGATCATGCACCTGCGCCGGGCCGGTCTTGCGAGCGTATGCGCCTTGCAGGTAGTTATGTTGAATGTGGAGCGATCGGTTTTCCGCCTGCGCCTGCTGCACATCTGCGAGAAGCTCCTGCGTAGCATGCACATGGCCAACGTATGCCGTAAAGGAGGCCGCCAAAATCATAACGAACAAGGCAAACCGAACCGTAGACACTTGCTCCAGGAAGGGGCGGTCCGACGTCGACGTAGGCCGACGACGCGCATTGGTATGCTCCAGATCGGTCCAACTGGGCAGGGCCGTGCCATGCCGCTTCCAGTTGTTATCTGAAGGGGCCTCTGAGTCAGATAGATTGGGCGATGCAGAGGGCGGAGGCACAGGAGATCGCATGGACAGAACGATGAACGGAAAGCAGGCAAGATCAGTATGGAGAGCGTTCGTGGGCAAGCGCCACAGAGGTCTTTCTACACGCACTGTCCTACAGGGTGGACCACACGCTATGGCATAACCGGGCCCGCATCGGCGTTAGACTGGCGCTCGGCAACGCGCAGACGGGCACTGCGGGCCCGCGGATTGGCCTCAACCTCGGCCTCGGTTGCCGTTTGGGGGGAGGCGTCAATCGGAGCAAAGGGCGCAATGAGCGTGCCGTACAGGTCGCGCTGGGGCGTGCCCTCAAAGTTGCCATACCGCAGGAACCGCTTGGCGCGGCGGTCCTCCAGCGAGTGGTAGCTCAGCACGGCGATGCGCCGCCCTGTGGGTAGCACTTCTACGCTGTCTTCCAGTACCGATTCGAGGGCCTCCAGCTCGCTATTTACAGCAATACGCAGCCCCTGAAAAACACGCGCCAGCGTTTTGGTGACCACGTGATTTGGCACCTCCTCGCGGATCGCATTAGCCAGGGCGGCGGTGGTGTCGAGCGGACGCGCATCGAGAATGGCGGTAGCCAGCGCCCCGGCGTAGCGCTCTTCGCCATAGCGGCGCAGCACATCGGCCAGGTCGCCGTGCCCCCACTCATTTACGATCGCCCGTGCCGTGAGGCGCCCCTCCGGATCCATACGCATGTCGAGCGGGCCTTCGGCTTGAAAGCTAAACCCCCGCTCGGGTGCATCAATCTGATGCGAGGATACGCCCAGGTCAAGCAGCAGCCCATCGACCGCGTCGAACCCCGCGTCATGAAGCAGGTGCGGCAGCATGCGGAAGTTGCCACGCACCAGATGCAGGCGGTTGGCCGTCACCGCCTCAGGCAGTCGGTCGCGCACGGCGTTGAGCGCCTCGGGGTCTTGATCAATGGCCACGACGCGCCCCTCCGGGGCCAGCGCGTCGAGCAGCGCTTCGGTGTGGCCGCCCCCGCCTGCTGTGGCATCCACGTAGCATCCTGTGGGGGTGGTAATGAGCCCCCGGCACACCTCAACGGCCATCACCGGCGCATGGTAATCCGTCGCGTAGGTGCCGGATGCAGAGCCAGAGGATGCAGAAGCATTCGGCATACGGGCAGAGGGTAAGACACAATTGGGGAGCGAGCGCCTGCGTGGGGAGAGCATCGCCGCGGCATTGTAACGCAACATCTTGGCGGAAATGCCATCCGGTTGGAGGCATACTTTACGTTCGTAAGGTAAAGCACATAGCGCAAATGTCAAGCCAGGGCGAACGTTTCACGGCAGATTTCACGGCTCTGGCGCATGTATCGATGCTCCCTCTGCATAAAGGCGCCCCGTATCCTTATGTGGTTTGCAGACACTTACATATCGGCAGATGCCAGTGGATTGACTTGGTGGGGCTGTGGGGGTGTTGGATCGGTAAGGAGGTCGTGCTCGGTGGCATACGAGGCACAGGCCTGCACGAACGAGCGGAAAAGCGGGTGCGGGTCGCCCACCGTGGTGCGGTATTCGGGATGAAACTGCACGCCCACAAACCAGCGTTTTTCGGGCAACTCCACAATCTCGACCAGGTCCAGATCCGGGTTGATGCCGGTGAAGTGCATCCCCGCCTCACGCAGTTTGTAGCGCAGCACGTTATTCACCTCATAGCGATGGCGATGGCGCTCCTGCACCGTGTCGGCTCCATAGGCATCGTTGGCAGTCGACTCCGGGTAGATGTCGCAGGCATACTGGCCGAGACGCATCGTACCGCCCAGCTCCGATACGTTTTTCTGCTCTTCCATCAGGTCGATGACCGGATGCGGCGTGTCCTCGTCGAACTCAGTTGAGTGCGCGTCTGGCCAGTCGCACACGTTGCGGGCGTACTCAATCACGGCGCACTGCAGCCCCAGGCAGATCCCAAAGAACGGAATATCGTGCTCGCGCACGTACTGAATAGCCTCCAGCTTCCCATCCACCCCACGATCGCCGAACCCCGGAGCCACGAGCACGCCTGCCACATCGCCGAGGTGCTCCTCCACATTCTCAGGTGTCAGCGTATCCGACAGCACAAACCGGATGTCGACCTGCAGGCCCTCGGGCACACCTGATAGCATCAGACTCTCGGTGATCGATTTGTACGCGTCTTGATGCTCCACGTACTTGCCAACGAGTGCAATCGTGAGGGTGGATTCGGGGTTTTTGAGGCGGCGCAGAAACTCGATCCAGGCACTCAAGTCCGGCACGGCCGTCATGTTCGACTGCTCAGCGTCGCTAAAGAGGCGGTCGACCACCAGGGTGCCCAGCCCTTCTTCCTGAAGCAGCAACGGCACTTCGTAGATGGTCTCGGCATCCAGCATGGGCGTAACCGCGTTGGGCGGCACGTTGCAGAAGAGCGCAATCTTCTCACGGATGCTGCGGTCGAGCGGCTGCTCGGAGCGGCACACCAGCAGATCGGGCTGCAGGCCGTAGCCCAGCATGGTTTTTACGGAGTGCTGCGTGGGCTTGGTCTTAAGCTCGCCCGCAGCGCGCAGGTACGGCACGAGTGTAAGGTGCGCAATGAGCGTGTGCGGTTTGAGCTCGTTGCGGAGCTGGCGAATGGCCTCCAGATACGGCTGGCTCTCGATGTCGCCCACGGTGCCGCCAATCTCGGTGATGACAACGTCATAATCGCCACTGGTGCCGAGCTTGCGCATCCAGTGCTTAATCTCGTCGATGATGTGGGGCACGACCTGCACCGTTTTGCCCAGGTAGGCGCCCTCGCGCTCCTTGGTGATAACCTCCAGGTAGACGCGCCCGGTGGTCACGTTGTTGGCTTGACTCATGGGGCGGCCCAGAAAGCGCTCGTAGTGGCCCAGGTCCAGGTCGGTCTCGGCGCCATCGTCGGTCACGAACACCTCGCCGTGCTCGTACGGATTCATGGTGCCGGGATCCACGTTGATGTAAGGGTCGAACTTCTGGATGGTAACGCGTAGCCCGCGCGCCTCCAGCAAGCGCCCCAGCGATGCGCTGAAAATGCCTTTGCCGAGCGACGACGTAACGCCGCCCGTTACGAAAATATATTTGGTATCCACAGGTAGAAGGAGAGCGATGCAGCAAAAATGCGAACGAAGAACCACAGCTAAGATAGGTCGCCGTACCGGTCGTTATCAACGGCGTTGGGGCGGGTGCTGCGGGAAAAGCCTGTGGAGAGCGCAGGTACAAAAGCTACAGTACATACTCAAAGAGCGTAAGCAGTGCGGTGATGAATGCAGCACTGCCAAGCATCCACTGCAACATCTGGCGGCGCATCTGCTCCATTTCGAGGTGCAGCCGCTCTTCCGTTGAAGAAATTTCGTTACCCAGTTGCATCAAGATCTCGCGCTTGGCCGCGTCCACATCGCTGGCCGTGGCGCCGCGCTCTTCGGGTTGCGCGATGAGCTCCACAATGCCCTCGGCCTGCCGATCGTCCAGCCCATATTCCTCGACCAGGCGGCGCTTCGATTTCAGTGTGTCAATCGGCATGAGCGTAGCGATCGGCAGAATGGTAACTGAAACATCGATCTGTTAAAACGGAAGGGCTCTTGCAAGGTTCACAGTATCTAAAAACAGATAGAGTGTAACACCACCTCTCAACAGCGCACGCACTCAATCCACTGTTGCTCTGCCGCCCCCTTTCTTGTGCGTATGTGCCGCCTGTACGGACTCCAAGCCTCGCATCCCACGGCTGCTACCTGTGAGCTCCTGGATGCGCAGAGCGCGATGCCCCGCATCTGTGCCCCATCTGTAACACCACGCACACCGATGCCCAACCCGCCGTCTACCGGGCCACCGTCCTCGCCTCCGAGCGCGTCACCAATGAAGACTGGCAGGCCATCCCCAATGGATCTATTGTTCAGGTGGATGCGCAAGGCATCTTTCATTGCGAACCCCTCCGCGCATCATAAGCGCCCCTGCCTCACCGCACGGCCTGTTTAGATGGCGAGATGCACACGCCCAACCGCCAACCCATCGCATCCCCAAAACGTATTCGTACCGCACTGTTTCTATGACTCTTACCGATAAGCAACAAACACTCTGCGACGACGCTCCGCACGACTACAGCGGACTGCGCGCGCTCTTTCTGAATTGTACGCTCAAACCTTCGCCGAAGCCCTCGCACACGCGCCGCCTGATCGACGTATCCGCCGAGATCATGCGCCAGAACGGCGTCGATGTCGACGTTGTGCGTCCGGTGGACTTGGACCTGGCCCCTGGTGTCTACAAGAATATGACCGAGCACGGTGCAGCGGCAGACGACTGGCCTGCGCTGTACAAAAAGGTGCAGGCCGCGCACATTCTGGTGCTGGGCTCGCCGATCTGGCTGGGCGAGAAGTCGTCAGTTTGCCAGCAGGTCATTGAGCGGCTCTATGCTACCTCGGGCGAGCTCAACGACCGCGGCCAGTACGCCTATTACGATCGCGTGGGTGGATGTCTAATTACCGGCAACGAAGACGGCATCAAGCACTGTTCGATGGGCATTCTATATGCGCTGCAGCACCTGGGCTACGTCATTCCGCCGCAGGCTGATGCCGGGTGGATTGGCGAGGCCGGGCCTGGGCTCAGCTACGGCGACACACGCGACGATGGCAGCCACGCGGGCGAGGATAACGACTTTACGCAGCGCAACACCACGTTCATGACGTGGAATCTGATGCATATGGCGCACATGATTGAGCAGGCGGGCGGCATCCCCGCATACGGCAACCAGCGCTCCGAGTGGGCAGCTGGCTGCCGCTTCGACCACCCGAACCCCGAGCATCGATAGGGCACCACTGTCCATTTCCCACGCATCTGCGCTCGATCTTCACAACGTGAGCCGCGCCTTGCATCTGCGAACGGCCCGCCCAATGCCTATTATGCAGCATCTGCTTTGCGGCAGGTGCTGCTTTTTGTTGCTGTTGCCTTGGACTGACGGTGCCTTTCGGGACCTCGAACATGTATGATTTCACTTCCTATTGCCAACCCGGTGCTCATCTTTGCTACGGTGATGCTCATCGTGCTGCTGGCTCCCATGCTGTTTCGGCGCCTGGGTGTGCCCGGACTGGTCGGGCTCATTGTGGCGGGCGCTATCGTCGGGCCCAATGCCATTGGACTGCTCGAACGTGGCGACACCTTCGAGCTACTGGGCACGGTGGGCCTGCTGTATCTCATGTTCACGGCGGGCCTGTCGATGGATTTGAACCAGTTTGCGCAGCAGAAGGGGCGCAGCTTTGTGTTCGGTCTCATCTCATTCCTCGTACCGCAGCTTCTGGCCTTGGCCGCGGGCCACTATCTCATGGGCTGGGACCTGATGACGGCGCTCCTTGTGGGCGCGGTGGTGGGGTCGCACACGCTGCTGGCGTATCCGATTGCCGAGCGCCTCGGTATCGCCAAAAACCCGTCGGTTACGATGACGATGGGCGGCACCATGGTGACCGACCTGGTGTCGCTGCTCATCTTGGCCATTGTGTCGGCGCTGGTCTCGGGCGAGAGCGGACTGCTTTTCTGGGTGCAGTTTGCAGTGCTGGTCGGCGGGTACGGCGCAATCATCTTCTTCGCGCTTCCGCGCCTGGGACGCACCTTCTTCCAGGGCTCTGATCGACAGGCTGACATGGAGTTTGTGTTTTTGCTCGCCGTGGTGTTTGTGGCTTCCTACGCTGCCGAATTGGTCTATCTGGCCCCCATCATTGGCGCGTTCATGACGGGCAATGCCCTGAACCGGCTGGTGCCCGAGCGCAGCGCTCTCATGCTGCGCATCAAGTTCGTGGGCGATGCGCTGTTCATCCCCTTCTTCCTTATCTCGGTGGGCATGCTGGTGGATGCCTCCGTGCTGGTGCAGGGCCTGGAGGTGTGGCTGCTGGCCGGGCTGCTCACGGCCCTGGTGTGGGGCGGCAAGTACATCGCCGCCCAGGCGGTGCAGTGGATCTATCGCTATTCCAACACCGAGCGCTGGGTCATCTTTGGCCTCTCCACCCCACAGGCGGCTGCCACACTGGCCGTTACGCTCATCGGGTTTGAAATGGGGCTCTTTAGCGAGGCCCTGGTCAACGCCGTCATTCTGCTTATTCTCGTCACAAGCATTCTGGGGCCGTCACTCGTCGAGAAATACGGGCGCGAACTGGCGCTACAGGCTGAGCGCGCCGCCTACAACCCAACCGATGTGCCACAGCGCATCATGGTACCCCTGTCGAATCCCGAATCTGCCAACGACCTGATGGATGTGGCTGTGCTGCTGCGCGCCGATGCCTCTGAAGAAGCGATCTACCCCACCACGGTCGTCCGCGACGGTCCCAACGTGGAAGGGGATGTGGCACGCGGCGAGTCGATGCTTAGCAAAGCGGTACTGCACGCTGCGGCCTCTGAGGTGCCCGTAATGCCGAGCACACGCATCGACTACAACGTGGTGAACGGGATGGTACGCGCCCTCAAGGAAGAGCGCATCTCGACCGTGGTCATTGGGTGGCACGGGCAGAGCACTGCACGAGAGTACATCTTTGGCAGCGTGCTTGATCAGCTGCTGGAGCGCACCCGCCAAATGATCATTGTGAGTCGCTTTGTGCATCCTATGAACACGCACACGCGCATGGTGCTGGCCGTGCCGCCGTATGCCGACCGCGAATCGGGATTTGCAGATGCTATACGCGCAATCAAGGTGCTGTGCAGCCAAGCTGGCCTTGACCTGGTCGTGGTCGCTGCCGAAGCCTCCATGAAGCCGCTGGCTCGACGTATCGACGCTACGAAGCCTGCCGTGCCGTGGACCACGCAGACGCTCGACCGCTGGGGGCAACTCGTTACTACGCTCGACGACTTGGTGGAGCCCAACGACTTGGTGGTGCTCCTGAACGAACGCGAAGGCTCAATTGCCTGGCGCCCCGGCCTTGACCGGCTGCCGGGCCTCATCGCCCAGCGCTTCGACGATCACACATTCCTAACCGTGTATATGTCTGAGGAGCGGTTTGCCCCCGGCCCCAGCAGCCTCCCCGACCGCATCGACTCTGGCGTGCTGTCTGAGGCATTGCGCCCTGAGTGCGTGGTCATGGGCATGCCTGATGTCGATACCGACGACATGCTCCGCCACGTCATGCGCTGTGCCCTTGGCGACCGCCCCGACGTCATCGAAGCCGTACTCCCAGACTTGCTGGACGCTGAAGGCTACGCGCCGGAGCTGCGCCCCGGCGTGGCGCTCTATGCCGCCCATACACGCCATGTGGAGCAGTCGTCGCTCCTCGTCGGCATCAGCGCCGACGGTGTACGCCCAAAGCACACCAGCGGCCCGGTCCATGTGGTGCTGGTGCTCCTGGTGCCGCGCACCGTGTCTACCGACCGGTATCTACAACACTTGGCAGCGGCAGCCGAGCTTATTCAGACCAATGAAACCATCGAATCCCTTCGTACCGCCGAAACTGCCAAAACAGCCCGCAAACGGCTGCTGGAAGACGCCGCTACAGTATCCGCTGAAGCCTAGTGCTGTGTCACGCGTGATTCTAATGGTAAAGATCTGACAGGTCTCCAAAGACCTGTCAGATCTATTCTGGCCCTAATTGTCATCCCGCACAAGGTAGCTTAACGCCACAAAGCCGGAAACGAACGCATCTGATGGACCAGACTGAGAAAACACTCGACCGCACTGCAACATTCATGGCTGACAAACCACTAGCTGCCCCCCTATGATTGGTGATGGGGATGCAATTTGTATGAACGCCATGCGATACAGGCTTGCACGATAGCGGATCGTGTGTTACTCTGGGTTGTCCACTCGTTTCGGATCCCAATCCCCCAATCTCCTATGTCTGATACGTCGAAGTGGCCCGCTCTGCCTTCGCTTGCTGAGTGGGAACCCACCTGCACGACTGTACACATGTGGCTACAGATCATCGGCAAGATTCGTCTTGCGCAGAGCCCATGGATCAACCACTCGTGGGGCTCGGCGCTCTATGTAACGCCGCGGGGCCTGACTACCTCGTCGATTCCACACGACAACGGGCCGTTCTCCATCGAGGTCGACTGGGTCGCGCACGTGCTTCGCATTAGCACCTCGCGCGGCGACGAGCGGACCCTTGCGCTGCGCCCCATGACGGTGGCGGCGTTCTACGAGGCGGTGATGCAAGCGCTAACAGCCCTGGACGTGCCCGTACAGATCATGGCGCGCCCGGTGGAAGTCGAAGAGGCCATTCCGTTTGCGGAGGATACCACGCACGCTGCCTACGACGCCGATGCGGTGCATCGCTTCTGGAGTGCCCTTGCGCAGGTCGACCGCGTGTTCAAAGCGTTTCGGGCTAACTTCCTGGGCAAGGCCAGCCCTGTGCATCTGTTCTGGGGAGCGTTCGACCTGGCCGCCACGCGCTTCTCTGGACGCGAAGCCCCTGAGCATCCGGGCGGCGTACCCAACTGTGCCGATTGGGTCATGAAGGAGGCGTACTCGCGCGAGCTGTCGAGCGCTGGGTTCTGGCCGGGCGCTGGCGTGGGCGAGGCCGCGTTCTACACGTACATGTACCCTGAACCCGATGGCTTCCGCGATGCCGATGTAACCCCCAAGGCCGCTTCCTACCACAGCGATCTGGGCGAGTTTGTGCTGCCCTACGAGGCCGTGCGCACCGCGCCCGATCCCAACGCCACGCTGCGCGGGTTCTTGCAGAGCACATACGAGGCCGGCGCCACCCTTGGCGACTGGGACCGTCCCCGCCTCGAACGTAACCATCCTATGCCGCCGCAGTAACGCCCGCACCAGGGCCCCTCCTGCAGCATCCCTCTTTTACCCACGCCATCGTTTTACAATGGATACATCGTCTTTCTCTGTACTGGGCATCGCAGGCAGTTTGCGCCAGGAATCGTACAACCGGACCCTCCTGCGCGCCGCTCGCGATATGGCGCCCGAAACGCTGTCAATCACCATCTTCGATCTGGATGACGTGCCGCTGTACAATGCGGATGTGGAGGCTGAGGGTCTTCCCGAGGTGGTGTCTGACCTGAGCGCAGCGCTGCGCGCATCCGACGGTATGCTCATCGCCACGCCCGAGTACAACCACGGCGTGCCGGCCGTCACCAAAAACGCTATCGACTGGCTGTCGCGTCCGCCCCGCGAAGCCCCAATCCACGAGGTGCCTACCGCTATCATGGGCGCGAGTCCCGGCTCTACCGGCACCGCCCGCGCACAGAGCCAGCTGCGCCCCTCGCTCGATGCGGTAAACGCCCTGTGCATGCCACAGCCGCAACTCCTGATGGCCCGCGCCCACGAGAAAATCGACGACGGCACACTCACCGACGAATCCACCCGCGACTACCTGGTGCGCTTCCTGAACGCTTTTGCCGACTGGATTGCACGGGTGCAGTAGCACAAGCTACACGCGTTATGCCTCCACCTGCTGCACCAGCTGCTCAAACAGCGCGCTCACCTGCGGACGCGCTTCTGCGGCTGCGGCGACAATGGCATCGAGCGTAGCGGGCTCCAGGGCGTCGGGCAGGCACATGTCAGTCACAACAGAGACCGCCAGGCAGCGCACGCCCATGTGGTGCGCTACAATGACTTCGGGCACGGTGCTCATGCCCACCAGGTCGGCCCCTGCATCGCCCATTTTTCGATACTCGGCCCGCGTCTCTAACAGAGGACCGGGCACGGCCAGGTAGACGCCTCGGTGAAGCTCTATTCCGTGCTGCAGCGCTACCTCCCGCGCCAGCGCACTGAGCTCTGGATCGTACGGCGCACTCATATCCGGAAAGCGCGGGCCCCAGGCCTCCACATTCGCCCCCATGAGCGGATTGGTGCCCTGTTCGTTGATGTGATCGGTAATCAGCACCACATCGCTTGTGGTGTACTGTGGATTCAATCCACCAGCCGCGTTGGAGAGTAGGAGCGTCTGCACCCCAAGCACGCCCAGCACGCGCACCGGAAACGCCACCTCGTGCGCGGTATAGCCCTCGTACAGATGCATCCGCCCGTTCATAGCCAGGACGGGCCTTGCGCCCAGCCACCCCATCAGCAGTTCGCCCTCGTGCATGGATGTGGTGGATGTAGGAAACCCTGGGATGTCGGCATACGGAAGGCGCACCTCCACCTCAATGTCTTCGTGCAGCGCGCCCAGTCCCGTGCCCAGCACCAGTGCCACTGGCGGCACCGGCGTCGTGCCCAGCGCGTTGCGCACAAACGTGGCGGCCTCATTGACGGAATTGCGGTAAGCGTTCATGTCGGGGATGTGCGGGTGCGGCATCGTGATATTGGCCCAGATGAGCAGATTAGCAAGACGCAAATCTGTACCGCACGGCGCTGTAACAGATCCAGCAGTTGCCCGTCATAGCATTATGTTGCCTGTGCATCTCCTGATGTGTTCTGCATGTTCATAGGGGGATGCAAACTCTCTACATCGTTGACAGATGCCTTCTCATCCCCCCTGCTTATGCGCCCTTTATACGTTCGCTGTTGGACACCCGTGCTCTGGCTCTGTGCACTATTCGTGAGCATCCCCGCCACTGCACAGCCCCTTGACCACGGCGCGTTCACCCATGTGCTCAACACCTACGTGGATGCCGAACATCGCGTCGATTACGCACAGCTTCGTGCCGACCGCGCCACCACGCTCGACCCGTACCTGCAGCAGCTCGCCACGGCCAACCTGGAGGCGCGCTCTCGCGATGAGCGCCTCGCGTTCTGGATGAACGCCTACAACGCGCTGACCATTGCCCTCATTCTGGAGCATGACACGGTCGACACCATCTGGAGCATCACGCCCGGCGACACACCTGAGACCACCACCGAGAGCCCGTTTGAGCTTCCCGTGGGCGTGGTGGCCGATACCATGCGCACGCTCGATGAGATTGAACACGGCATCATCCGCGAGCGCTTCGATGAGCCGCGCATCCACTTTGCGCTGGTGTGCGCCGCCGCCAGCTGTCCACCCCTGCGCCGCGAAGCCTACACGGGCCACGCCCTACATGCGCAATTGGAGGACCAGACGCAGGCCTTCCTGCGGGCGCCGGCTCTCAACCAGATCCCCGCCACGCCCGATACCATCCGCGTGTCGCGCCTCTTCGACTGGTATCAGTCCGACTTCGGGCCAGATGCGGCAGCCGTGCAGCAGTACATTGCGCCGTATGTGGACGATCCTGAGGTGAAGGCGGCGCTCCGCGAGGGTGCGTACACGGTCGATTTTATGCCCTACGACTGGGCGCTTAACGACCAGCAATAAGCGATGCGGAACTTGACAGGGCACAAATCTGATTTGTGGAGCAGAGAATCACTGGTCTGCTTCTTCACATCCGTCGCAAACCGATGCCGCGCTCTGTCTCCCTACTTTTCGTGCTGCTCCTCTCGGCAGGTCTTACCGGTATGCCTGCCGTCACCGTTGCGCAAACCGCCTCCACACTGGACGCAAGACCAGATGCTCCCCGAAGTTGGCTTAGCATGGAGGGCGGGCATAGCACCTCGGGCGGGTTTGTCGCAAGGCTGAGTGCCCACCACGTGCGGGCACCGCATCTGTTTAGCGCGCGTTTTCTCGGCGAGTCTCCGGGAAGAGGGTTCTTGGAAGGGTTCTTTCAGGAGAGTCGTTCTGAACTCGGTGGACTGTACGGAAGGTCGACAAACTGGGACTGGGGCCATGCCTCTGTGAGCACCGGAGTCGCCGTGGTGTGGGAGGAAGCCTATAGTTCGGGGCCCGTCAACTGGACCACCGTTGGACTTCCGCTTGAGGCCACGCTTTATCTCACCATTCCCTATCGCCCGATCGACTGGCTCGGCCTCAAGGTGGGCGGGCATGGCAACATCAATCTCGAGGATTCCTTTGCGGGAGCGACGGTTGGGCTTGTGATTGGCAAGCTGCGTTGAGGAGGAGCCCGCCCATGCGTTCCAGGTCTAAGAGCCTGTTTGGGTTTTGGTTTGCAGGCGAGAGCGAGCGCCGGTGGAGCGAAACGAGGACCACGATAGAGATTCGTAGCACCAGAGGCATGACCTAAAGGCCCCCGGGGCTACGGGCCGACATCGGGGGCTCGTTGCAGCCCAGCGGAGCCGCTCGCAGCGCCCTAAGCGTAGCGAGGAAGTCCTCTTGGGGTGCCCAAAATAAGAAATCAAAACAGGCTCTAAATCAGCGAGTGCGACTGCCCGCCATCCACGTTGATGCAGGCGCCAGTGATGAGGCTCGCCCGCTCCGACACCAGAAACGCCACCGCATCCGCCACCTCCTCGGCGCGCCCGAAGCGCCCAATGGGCAGATTCTCCTCCACAAACTGCTGCATCGCCTCCGGATCGTCCTTCACGCGGCGGTCCCAGCTGCCGCCCGGAAAGCGAATCGACCCCGGTGCCACTGTGTTTACACGGATGCCCTCGGGCGTCAGCTCCTGCGCCATCACCTTGCCCATGCTGATGAGGGCCGACTTGGTGGTGTTGTAGAGCGAAAGCCCCGCCCCACCTAACTCGCGTCCAAAGATGGAGCTGATGTAGCAGATCGACCCGCCGCCTGCGTCGCGCATGTGCGGAATGGCCGCGCGGCTGGCGCGGATGTGTGACTTCAGGTTCAGATCGATGATGTCGTCCCAGTCCGCATCCGACACCTCCATGAAGGTGCCGCGCTGGTTGCCGCCCACGTTGCCCACGTAGATGTCCACGCCGCCCAGCGCCTCAGCCGCCTGCTCCACGAACGCCCCCGGCGCCTTCGGTTCCGTCAGGTCGCACGACTCCACGTACACCGGTACGCCATGCGCGTCGCGGATGCGATTTGCCGTCTCCGCCAGGTCCTCTTCTGAGCGTGCGCAGATGCCCACCGCACAGCCCTCGCGCGCCAGCGCCTCGGCAATGTAGGCTCCAATGCCTCGGCTGGCACCGGTTACAAGCGCCACGCGGTCCGTCAGTCGCAAATCCATACGTATTTTCTGTTTGTGGGGAGACAAAGCGATCTGATCTTCCTAACGAAATCGTGCGCATAGAAGATGCATCTTGCTGCCGTCCGGTTCGTACAGGCGGATGCATAACGCATCCTGCTACCCACCATACATGCTCAGCTATGCCTGCCGATTCCGCCCCCAACAACCAGCCCTTCGAAGACGACCTGAATCGCCTCGAAGCCATTGTGGACCAGCTTGAAACCGACCCGCCGCCCCTCGACGACGCCCTCGACGCCTACGAGGAAGGCGTCACGCTGGCCCAGCGCTGCCTCGACCGCCTCGACGCGGCCGAACAGCGCATGCACGAACTGGATCTTGACGACCACTGACCTGCCCCACAAAAAAGCGCAGTGCAGCCGCTCTGGGCCCCTGCACTGCGCATCTCCAGGACAGTATGCGTTGCTGAACCCTCACCCGGTGTGCCAGCGGTAGCGGCGCAGCATAGCCGGGTCTTTGGTGCGCTTCATAATCGTGCCGCACTCCTGGCAGTAGAAGACAACCTCCTTCACCGGTGCCGATATGCCCATCATAAAGAAGAACCCAGACCACAAGCTGTAGCGCGGCTCTGCCACCACGCGGGGATGGTTCAGGTCATGTCCGCAGGTACAGGTATCCGCGGTCGTAGCCGTTGTCGTATCAGCATCCGACGCCGTTATGTTGGCTGATGCAACGGGGGCGCCGGATGGCTCCATATCCGCAGCGCGCTTGCGAATCTCTTCGGGCTTCATGAAGTCGGGGCGCGGCACAGCATCTTCCTCATTGCTCGTTGAAAAGACATGCGCATCGGCCGACAGACGCCCGGCGCCATACGCAAAGATGACGACCAGAAGAAACAGCACCAGCGCCGAAAACTCCAGCGACTGCCCCGCGGTCAGCAGGCCCTCTTGCACATGCACCAGGGCCACCGCGCCAATAAGCACCGGAATCTGGATGAGTGCCGCAAACCGTGTAAACAGCCCCACGGCCAGCATGGCCCCGCCCAGCAGGTGAGCAAACGTAACGTAGTGCACCAGCGCGGCAGAGGCGAGCGAGAACTCGGACAGGTCAACGAGCGCAGCTACGCCATCGGCATGAGAGATGAATAAGATTCCGCGCACAAACAGGCCGAAGCCCAGATAGACCCGAATCACGTCGACCACGACATCAGGATTGTCACGCAGCCAGGCAATCCACTGTTGTATCCGGTTCATGACGTCTGTTGGGATCAGGTAAGTGGTTGTTGAATATTGTGTGACCGTTAAAGCCGCTGCTCCTGCCCTGTGTTACGTCGACGTCGGCTTCGTTACGACTATACGAACCCGCATAGGCCACTCGTTACGAACTATGGACATATCGTGAACCTGAATTGGGGCTCGGATCAGACGCCGCCTCGCTGTAGGCTATGGCATGCACAGCCTGCAACTCGCTCCCGCACTGTGCTTACAAGTGTTGTACATTCCTCCTTACCGTTACGTCTTGCTTGCTGTTATGGCATACACGTCTCTCTTCTCCGATCGCCCGGGCACCGCACGCCTCTGGATTCATGTGGCCCGCCACGACGTACCTCGTGCATCGCAAGAAGCCCTGCACACTGATCTCGCTTCGTTTTTTGCGTCGTGGGATTCGCATGGCCAGCCGGTATCCGCCGACGTGGCGTGGCGCGACGACCGCTTCCTGTTTGTAACGGCCCACGTAGATGCCGAGGGCGCCGCCGTATCGGGCTGTGCCACCGATGCACTCGTGCACACCGTGCGCGAATCCGCCACCGCTCACGACATCACCTGGGCACCTGCCCTGTCGGTGCCCTACCGCACTAAAAACGGGTCGGTAGCTGTAGCTGATCGTGCCGCGTTTGCAAAGCTGGCGCGCGCCCACACCGTGGACGCCACCACGCCGGTGTTCGACCCGAGTCTGTCGACGCTTGGCGCCTTCCACGATGGGGCGTTCGAGCAGCCGGCTGGGACAAGCTGGCACGCCCGTGCCTTCTCGCTCGCTCATCCTGCGTAACCTTACCGCATTTAGCTTGTTATGAGTCGCTTTATTGCCTTGCTGGCTGGACTGCTGTTGCTTGCCCCGCTTTCTGCGGATGCGCAGCGATATATCGACCAGTTTGCGGTTTCCGATCTGCTGAATACCCGCACCGAAAACCTGGATGCGCTCCCTGAGGTCTACTACGAGTACTACGAGTTCGATGACCCACGCAAGAATACCGTCATTGCCCGTGCTGCCATGTACCGCGATCTGGGCAACGGCGATATGGAGGTTGGACGCAAGCGGGCCCAACTCGTAGAGCTGATCAATCGCACGTCGCTGGGTCAACTGGCGCTTGGCGACACGGTGATTGTGCCCACCGAGTTTGGCATCGACTTCCGCGCCTATTCGCCGTTTCCGCGCTACTACCCGGGCGCGAGCGACGAGGACAAGCTCTTCATTATCCACAAGGAGGTCCAGGCATTTGCTGCGTACGAGTACGGGGTGCTGCAGCGCTGGGGCATCGTTAATACCGGCGCCCCCGACCAGTATCCAACCCCAAATGGACGCTTTAACTTCAACTGGAAAGAGGAGTACCGCGTCTCCAGCCTCAGTCCGCCCGACGAAGACTGGGAAATGTACTGGGTGTTTAACTTTCACAACGCGCGGGGCATCCACATCCACCAGTACCCGATGCCCACCGGTGGCCCTACCAGCCGCGGCTGTGTGCGCATGATTGATTCTGATGCGGAGTGGGTCTATCACTGGGCCGATCCGTGGGAGACCTCGACCGGACGCACCGACATTACCTCAAGCCAGGGCGTTCTCGAAGAGCCGGGCTCGATGGTGCTCGTGCTCGGCGACGACCCAGCAGGCCACCCGAATCTGTTCGATTACGGGCGTCGCTACCCGGTCTTGAACCGCGTTACGCTTCCCCAGGACCCGTATTCGGTCGAGCCCGGCACGCGGCAGCAAGAAATCACGGACCGCTGGCGTAGCGCCCGGCGCTAACGACCTTCTCTGTAAAGAGCTATACCGATCCTGGTAGCTACAAAAAAGAGGCGCCCCGTGTCTGGAGCGCCTCGTTCTCGTTCATTGCACATCATCGCAGGTAGATGGAGTAGGAAGCCCCAATTTTACACCTGCTCTACGGGTTGGCGATACATGGTATTTACGTAGTCAATAACCATGCGCTTCGCTGAGAACGCAGGCGGAAGCTCCGTCATGGCCTCACGCATACGGTTGACCCATGCTTTGGGGACGCCCTCGGCATTGCGCGTGTAGAACTCGGGGACAACCGACGTCTCCAGTTGCGTGTAGAGCGACTCGGCATCGCGGGCGTCTTCTTTCTTCTGCCCTGCAGGCCCCCGCGGGGAAAACACACCGGTCGCTTCAGGCCCAATGGCCCAGCCGTTGGTACCGGTGTAGCCTTCGGGCCACCAGCCGTCGAGCACCGAGAGATTGAGCCCGCCGTGTGCAGCCACTTTCTGTCCGCTGGTGCCACTGGCTTCCATAGGGCGGCGCGGATTATTGAGCCATATGTCGGAGCCGGACACGAGCATGCGGCCTACCTCCATGTTGTAGTTTTCAAGCATCAGCACGCGTCCGCGAAAGCCGTCTTGCTGGCTAATCTCGTAGATTCTGCGGATGAACGCTTGCCCGGCGGCGTCATCGGGGTGGGCTTTGCCGGCAAACAAGATCTGGATAGGCCGCTCCGCATCAGCGAAGAGCGCACGAGCGCGGTCCAAGTCGGTAAAGATGAGCGGGGCGCGCTTGTACGTGGCAAAGCGACGCGCAAACCCGATCGTGAGCGCGTCGGGGTCGAGGTCGGCCTCCATATCGAGCGACTGATGCGCCACGTGGTTGGTGGCGTAGTTGAGCAGCCGGGCGCGCAGCTTCGAGCGATAGGCCCAGAGCGTCGCGTCGTCGACTTCGGCAAGGGGCGCCCAGAACTCAGCATTCTGGCGCTCGTGGGCCCAGTCGCCATTGGTGTGCGTGGCCACAAAGTCGCGGGCGGGCGCAGCGGTCCAGGTGGGCAGATGCACCCCATTCGTGATCGACCCAATGGGTACGTCGTCGACCTCCAGGTCTGGATACATTTCTTTCCACTGCTGCTGCGCCACGCGTCCGTTAATTTTGGACACGCCGTTAGCCGCGCGCGACAGGTTGAGTCCGAGCACCGTCATCACAAATTCCTCGGTGTCATCGTCGGGGTTGACGCGCCCGTAAGCAGCCAGGTCGTCGATGCCAAGCGCGTGCTCGTTGGCGTATCCGGCCATCTCCGTATCGAACAGCTTGGGTGCGAAGCGGTCGTGGCCTGCAGGCACCGGTGTGTGCGTGGTAAAGACCGTTTCGTCGCGCACCGCGGCTTCGGCTTCGGCTTGCGTGTAGCCCGTTTCCATGAGCTCACGCATCAACTCGAACATGAGAAAGGCGCAGTGCCCTTCGTTGGCGTGGTACACGTCAGGCTGATTGCCCAGCGCGCGCAGCAGGCGCAGTCCGCCCACGCCCAGCACGAGTTCTTGCCGGATGCGCTCGCGGTCGCCGCCCTGGTAGAGGCGTCGCGTAAGCCCGCGCAGCGATTCGGGATTGCCTTCGTGATCGGTGTCAAGCAGGTAGAGGGATACGTGGCCGAGCTTGGCTTCCCAGGCTTGCACCTGTACGGTAGCATCGCCGAGGGGCACCGACACACGCAATGGCTCTACGTCGGGGTTGGTAACGAGCGAGAGCGGCTGCTTCTCAGGATTGAGCGGCGGGTAGTTGGCTTGCTGGTTCCCGTTTTCGTCGAACGACTGGTGGAAGTAGCCTTCGCGCAGTAGCATCCCCACAGCCGTGAAGGGGAGGCCGAGGTCCGCGGCGGCCTTGGTGTGATCACCCGCGAGTACGCCGAGCCCGCCCGAATAGAGCGGCATGCTTTCGTGCAAGCCATACTCCATGCAGAAGTACGCCGTCTCGGGCGCATCACTGATCTCGGAAGGTGCCTTCATGTATGCCTCAAAGGCGTCGTACACCGCATCGACCTCGTCCGCAAGCTCCGGGTCGGCAAGGCGCTCCTCGTCGACGGCACGCAGCGCAGCGTGCGGACTATTCCCCGCCGCAGCAAAGGCTTCTGGATGCACCTGTTCAAACAGCGTGCGGGCGCGGGGCGTCCACGTCCACCAGAGGTTATTGGCAATGGCTTCGAGTTTTTCCGTTGTGGTCATAGAGCAACAAAAGGCAAAGACAAAATGGCGTCGAACGAGCCGTTACGTGGCGGCGTACACCTTAAGGGCTTGAATGTGCCCCCGGGCAGTGCGCGTAGCGGCGTGTAGCATAGTTTCGGCGAGTTCATGCGGGGCAATCCATGTGCTTGGATCTCCCTCGGGCATAGCCTCGCGGTTGGCGGGCGTGTCTACAACCCCCATGGGGTAGAGCGTAGATACACGCACGCCCGTGCTGTGCAGTTCGGCATGAAGCGACTTCAGATACGCCGCCACCGCCGCTTTCGAAGCGGCATAGAGCCCAGTGCGCGCGGCCCCACCTTCCGCCGCAGGCGCCGACACCCCCAAGAGAAAGCTTTCGCTGTGTGACTGCATGTGCGGAAGTGCAGCACGCGCGGTGTTGAAGAGCGTACGCATGTTTAGGTCCATCATATGGGCGTAATCGGCATCGGTGGCCTCGGTAGCCGCCTGCATGGCGAATCCGCCTGCAATAGCAAGCACCGCGTGGGGCGCTTCGTGCTGCTCGGCCATGCCGTCGAACGCGGTGCGGGCTGCGTCCATGTTGGTAAGGTCGGCCTGGGCCACATACGCATCGGGGTAGTCGGCACGCAGGTCATCTACGGCCTCGGCATCATAATCGAACAGGCCAAGCTGCCAGCCTGCGTCTGAAAACACGCGTGCAGTGACAGATCCAATAGCGCCAGCGGCTCCGGTGATGGCTACGGTAGGCATGAAATCAAACAAGTACTGGTTAGGGGATGCGAACGATGTACTTATGCGGCAGCGGCCGGACTCATCCACACTGCCGTGCTGCGTTCGGGTAGTTGCACCGTCGGATCTGAGGCGCGCAGCCCAGCGGTGCGGTCGGGCGGCCACACGGGCTGGTAGGCAGCGTGATTCAGGGCGGGAGCAGGCACCATAAGCGTAGCCAGATTGTCCGCTGTGTTGAAGGCAATGAGGGCCTCGCGCTCGGCGGTCTGGCGTCGAAATACGACCTGTCGTTCCGTGGCGCTTAGCGCCTCGACGCGGCCCGTGCGCAGCACCGGATGCTCGTGGCGCAGCGCAGTGGCTTGCTGGTAGAACGCAAGCAGGCCGGTGTGCCACACCGACTCGTCGTGCCACGGAAAGACTTCGCGGCAGTGCGGGTCGCCCGCGCTCTGCAGGCCGATTTCGTCGCCGTAGTAGATGCAGGGTGCACCGGGCATGGTCATCTGGAAGAGCACGGCCATGCGGAGCGCCCCGACCGATCCGCCCAGCGTGTGCAGCACGCGCGGGGTATCGTGACTGTCGAGTAGGTTGAGCTGCGCTTGCTGGGTGGCCTGGGGGTAGCGCGTCAGCGTGTCGAGGACCTCCTCGACGAACTGTGTACCGGTACGAGGCGCAAAGTCGAAGTGTTGATGCGCAAAGCCGCGAATGGTGTCGTGCGCAACGAACCCGAAGAGCGCATCAGTGAGCGGGTAGTTCATGACGCCGTCGAACTGGTCGCCCTGCAGCCAGCGGTCGGCATGCGTCCATATTTCGCCACAGAGGTAGGCGTCTGGGTTCACGTCTTTCACCTTCGTGCGGAAGGTGCGCCAGAAGTCGGCATCGTCGATTTCGCTCGGCACGTCCAGGCGCCATCCGTCAATGCCCTGCTCTACCCAGTGGGTTGCCACATCGAAGAGGAAGTCGCGCACGGGCGGATGGTCCGTGTTAAACTCAGGCAGCCCGCGCAGCTCGGCCCAGCCGTCGTAGTTGGACGGTTCGTCTTCGGGTCCGTACGGACGCAGCGGCTCGCCGTGTAGGTGAAACCAGT
>CAJXLX010000005.1 GCA_913056335.1 uncultured Rhodothermaceae bacterium | reverse complement strand
TTCCCTGCCTGGTGCACAGGCGGCTGCCTGCTCCCTGACAACGCTTCATGGAGTTGGTTCAACCGAGGTGAGCCTTCATGTATCACCCCTTCCCTCTTACAGAAATTGATTGTGGACTGCATGGTGCAGATCACAGGCACTTCCGCAAGAGCGGTCGAAACGCTCATGCGCTCATACTCGGTTAGAAGCACATTCAGGGTAAACTCTGCATTGTGCGCGACAATGAGGTCAGCGTCTTTCAGATGATCATCCAACGAGTTCAAAACTGTATCCAACTCGTGGCCTTTGTTCAGGGCATACTCGGTGGTAATCCCATGACGATCTGCTGCTTCTGTGGGAATGGCAAACTCATTCGGACGCACGATATAGCTGTCCTTAGCAAGCCGTTCGCGGTTGTGTGAGTACGCGCGCCAGGCAACCTCCACGAGATGCGGCCACGATTCCACATCTGACGTGGGTGGTCTTACTGGGGGGGCGGTAGTTTCTACAGTGAGAAAAAGTATCATTAGCAATCAAATGGAGTTGAAAATCGGGCTGCGCACCAGCTTGTGATCAATGCCAAGTGGGGAAGCAGCATCACTGGAGGTGAAGGAGAAAAGTGGAATACCAACATGGGAGAATAACACCGGATATGCAAAGAAGTCGGACTGAACGTCCTTGCACTTCCCCAGCGCTGGTCTGTCGTGGGTTATGCAGTTGCTACCCGATCAAGATCGGCTGTGCCGTTTAGGATGACATTCCGGGAGCGGGCATCGGATTTGAACGCCTTCGTTCTGGGTACTTCCTCTCAATAAAGTCATTCCGGACGCATGCCGAAAGCCGTCGGCAGAAGATCCGGATCTCCCGCATGTTCAGCACGACTCCTCATGCGAGATGTGGGCGCCAACGGAGCGAGAGATGGTTTGACGTGCTTTACCCCGACTACCGTTGGTCCTCTACGTGCTTACCATGACCCTTTTTGTAGACTGACGTCCGTATGGGAGCACTTGGCATGAGATGCTGTGCTTGGGTATGAGGCAGTCACGCCCCAAGCGCATCCGCAAGCTGGCGGAGGCGCTGCAGGGTGGGGGCGCCGCGGTGCAGGAGCAGGTCCACGGCCTGGGCGTTGGGTACAGCCTTGGGCGGGGCCGCGGCTATGGTGATGGCGTCGACCGTATCGGTGGACACGTGGTCGAGGAGCGCAGATAGGGTGTCGTTGTCGGCGCACCACACGACCACGTCGGGCGTGTGCTCGTGGACCGCATCGAGGGCGTTGTCGATGCTGTCGTAGCCGAGGGGTTCGATGAGACGGAGACCCAGGCAGCCTACGATATTCCGTGCAAACGTGGCACGGGCGCTTCGCATGGAGGGCGTGCCTACAGGCGCAATCAGCGCGGTGGGGCGCGGTTCAAGCTGTTGCACGCGCAGCCGCAGCGCGTCGTATCCAGCCGAAAGCGTAAGCGGCTGCACCCATGCAGGGGGCTCGTGGTTAAAGTGCTCCTGCGCTGGGGATGTAGAGGGCGCTTCCGGGGGCGTGGTGGACGTATCAGGGTCCGGGTAGTGCGTGGTACCCACGAGCACATCGGTGCGATGCGCAATGCGCATGCGCCGCTCCTCGCGGGTGATGCGAACGCGCGTCTGAAGGAAGTCGTCCGCCCAATGTAGCAACCCGCCTGCGTCTTCGATCTGCTGGAAACGGCTCCACGCGGCCTCGGCCAGGCGGTCGGTGGCCTGCTCCAGGTAGTATGCGCCTGCAGCGGGATCGGCCACGCGGTGCAGGTGCGCTTCGTGCTTCAGGATGAGCTGCGTGTTGCGCGCCAGGCGGTCGGCATTGGCGGCTTCGTCGTGGGCGTCGCGGCGGAAGGGCTGCACGGTGAGCTGCTCCACCCCGCCAAGGACGGCGGCGGCGCTCTGTGTAGCGGCCCGCAGCAGGTTGGCGTGGGGATCGAAGAGCGTGTGCGAGCGGGGCGAGGTTTCGGCATGAATCGTGACCTCCGACGGCGACATCGTGGCTTCGACGCCGTGCATTTCGGCGTAGGCCTGCGCTACTTGCGGAAGCAACAGGCGCAGCGCCCGCAGCTTGGCAATCTCCAGAAAGTACGACGTATCTACGGCCACCAGCACGCGGTGGGACAGTCCGTCCGAGAACGCCGCAGTGCCCTGTGTGGCCAGCGCTTGTGACCAGCTGCCCAGCGCCAGCGCCAGCTCGTCGGCCATAGGCAGTCCGGCAGCGTGCGGCAGGCGAGAGTCCACGATGATGGGATGCGCCGGGCGGTGCAGCGGCGCCGGAAGCTCAGCCTCGGCAGGCACATGCCGCATAGCGCGCAGCAGGTGCGGATCGGCGTAGGTGAGGGGCGTATCGGCGCCCAGGTCGGACTGCGCGATCAACGCCCAGGCATCGGCGCCGCCATCCAGGTGCACATCGGTGTCGTGCTCGGCTGCAGCGTGAAGTGCTTGGCGTAGTGCAGCAGCGTAGTCGGTCTTCGCATCGATCCCGGCCGCTGTTAGTACCACACGCTCGGCACCGCCCGTGCAAGCAGCCTCAATGCGCGCAGACAGGTTGGGCGCATCGAGCGGAAGGCGCTGCGCAATGGCCCAGTCGTTGGCGGCGGGGGCCGACTGGCGCATCCCCCGACCCTGAACGCCCTTTCGTACATGCGGAAGCGCTTCGGTATCGGCGCGACGATAGAACGCGCGCAGGTCAATGCCTTCAAGCGGCTGCCAGGTCAGCGTATCCCCAAAATCGTCGCCCAGATCGCGGCGCAGGCGGTTGTGCCAGTCCTCGGTAGGCGTGGGCGGAAAGTCGAGCGAGAGCGGAGCGTCGGTCATGCGGCGGCGGATGACAGTGAGCGATAACGGCGGACAAGATCGTAGACAGCAATGCCGAATGCAACCGACACGTTGAGCGACTGCTTGGCGCCGTACTGCGGGATCTCCAGCGCCACATCGCACGCCGCAAGCACCTCGCGGTCAATGCCGTGCACCTCATTGCCCAGCACGAGCGCCAGCGGAAAGGCATCCGCTGCAAGCTCAGCAGGCGGCTGCGAGGCATCGGTCAACTCCAGCGCGGCAATCGTATAGCCCTGGCTGCGCAGATCTTCCAGCAGCGCAAGCACATCGTCTTCGGTCGACCACGGCACCAGATCTTGCGCACCAAGTGCGGTCTTGTGTAGATCCTTGTGGTCCGGCGTGCCCGTGTATCCCGTCACGTACAGATGCTCAATGCGCGCTGCATCGCCCGTACGAAACAGCGCCCCCACGTTATAGATAGACCGGATGTTGTGCGCCACGACCGATACCGGATGACGCGGCAAGTCCGCAAGTTTCTCCGGGTTAGGGCGATCGATTTCATCCCAAGCAAGTTTGCGCATGAACAGGCTATCGTTGACATTGAACAGCGGTTGTTGTACTCCGATTGCAGGCGCCCCCACAGGTTCCAGGGGGAAGCGAAGCATCGGCGCCTTCGGGCGGTCATTGTGTTTTCTTTCTCCACACTCCATCGATTTATGTCTACCTGTTCTTTGCAGGCAAAGGCGCGTGCCTGGATGCCGTATCTATTCCTGGTGCTCGTGTCCTTGACCCTGACCAGCTGCCAGACGCTGCGCGAGGTGGGGCAGCTGCGCAATGTGGACTTCCGCCTCGACCGCGTCACCAACGCGCAACTGGCCGGAGTCAACCTGAGCCAGCTGGAGCGTCCCGAAGATCTGGGACCGGTTGATCTGCTCAACATCGGCAATGCAGTGCGGCGCGGCGAGGTGCCGCTCTCGTTCTCCGTCGTCATCGAGGGCACCAATCCCGCCAACAACAGCATGAGCGCACGCATGACCGCGCTGGACTGGACGCTGCTCTTGAACGAGCGCGAAACCATCCGCGGGGCGTTTGCGGAAGAGACGGTGCTGGAGCCCGGCGTGCCCACCGATATTCGCTTTCCGGTGGAGCTGAACCTGGTCGAGTTCTTCGACGGCGGAGCCCGCGACCTGGTCGATCTGGCACTGTCGCTGGCTGGAGAGGGGCCGCCCACAAACGTGCAGTTTCAGGCCGAGCCGACCATTAGCACGCCACTGGGGCGTATGCGCTACCCCGAGCCCATTACCATCGTGCATCGCACCGTGGGCGACGACGCGGCCCGATAAGTCTATGAATCCGTTATTGCAATAAAACATACCCCCTGTGATTATCACCATTGATGGCCCTGCCGGGGCCGGAAAGAGCAGCACCGCCCGCGCCGTTGCCGAGCGGCAGTCGTTTCGATACCTGGACACCGGCGCGCTCTACCGCGCCGTGGCGCTGGCGTTTGTAGAAGCTGAAGCCACACCGACAGATGCAAAAGCCCAGACGCTCCTCAGCAACTGTGCCATCGACCTGCAGTTCGACGATGCAGGTGCCCTGCACGTGCTGCTGAACGGCACCGAGGTGACCGACGCCATCCGCACCTCTGAGGTGGGCGATATGGCCAGTCAGGTAGCGGCACTGCCTGCGGTGCGTGAGGCGCTGCTTCCCGTCCAGCGTCAGATCGCCATGCGGTGGAGCCAGTCTACCGGCGGCGTCGTCGCCGACGGACGCGATACCGGGACGGTCGTCTTTCCGCATGCCGATCTGAAATTCTTTATGGACGCGAGTCTGGAGGAACGTGCCCGCCGCCGTCATGAAGAGTACCAGGCCGCCCCCAACGAAGAGACGCCTCCCCTCGAAGCAGTACGCGACGAGATCCGTCGCCGCGACGCACACGATCGTGAGCGCGCCTTGGCCCCGCTGCGTCGGCCCGACGATGCGGTTTCTATTGACACTACATCAATGACGTTCGAAGAACAGGTGGAAGCCATCGAAGCGCTCATTGAGCGAGCAAAAGCGGGAACGGACCCTTCGTCTTCCCATTAAACAGTGTTCCGGATGCACATGACAGGCTATGCCGATCGTAGGCGTATGCCAGCGACCTGCTCGGGCATCCGGGGTTTCCTGATCGTACTCATTCATCGCGTTGGTTCGCTGGTCCAACCCACACCTGCCCATGGTGCTTCCTTAGCGTACCGCAGCAGCGCACCAATGCCTGCCTGTTGAGCACCACGCGGCGTATACCCCTCGTTTCCCAAACATATATGGCCGAACAAGAAAAGCAAGCACCCCCTCAAGATACTCCCGATGCCGACGACGTAGCCACGGCCGAAGAGGCCGAGGCCGCGCCCGTGTCTACGGAAGCCGACGACGCTGACCCTACGTCAGCCGATGTGCTCCCGGACGAAGACACGGCCGATGCCCCTGACTCCAGTGCGCCAGAGGCCGATGCCTCTGACGTGCAGGATGCTGACGACATGGATGCCGAAGCCGACGATGCCGAAGCCGACGATGCGGAGGCCGAAGTGGTCGACCGCGACCCGCCGCCCGAAAACGTAGACCGGTTGCTGGCGGAAGCTGTGGCTACCGCCTCTGAAGAAGTTGGCATCCCAACCAGCGATGACTTCGACTTCGACGCGACCCAGGTTGACGATCCGGGACTTACCGTCTCGCTCGATGATTTGGAGCGCACCGAAGAGAACCAGGGCTTCAGCGGCCAGGTTGTTGGGCGTACCGTCACGCTCGACGAGCTCGAAGAGTACGAGCGGTCACAGACCGCCGACCCGGTGTATGACCAGTTTCGCGACTTGGTCGACCGCACGAGTATCGATGTGCGGGAGCAAGACATCGTGCAAGGTCGTGTGCTCAAGGTGAGCGAAGACCATGTGGTCATCGACATTGGCTACAAGAGCGACGGCATTGTCTCTCGCGATGAGTTCGGCGAACACCTTCAGCGCGGCGACACCGTCGAGGTCTACCTGGATTACAAGGAAGACCGCGAAGGGCAGCTCGTGCTTTCGAAAGAGAAGGCCGACAAGGTTCGCCGCTGGCAGCGTATTGAGGAGATCTACGAGAACGAAGAGATCGTGGAGGGTACGATCATCCGTCGCATCAAGGGCGGTATGATTGTGGAGCTCTTCGACGGGCTCGAAGCATTCCTGCCGGGTTCGCAGATCGATGTGCGCCCTGTGCGCGACTTCGATGCGTATCTGGAGAAGCGCATGGAGTTCAGAATCGTAAAGCTGAACCCCTCGAACGAGAATATCGTGGTGTCGCACCGCGAACTCATTCAGGAAGAGCTCGAAGAGCAGCGCCAGCAGATTCTGTCGCAGCTCGAAGTGGGACAGGTGCTGCAAGGCACGGTCAAAAACATTGTCGACTTTGGGGTCTTCATCGACCTCGGCGGTGTCGACGGTCTGCTGCACATCACCGACCTGTCGTGGGGGCGCGTATCGCACCCAAGCGAAGTGGTCGAACTCGACCAAGAGATTCAGGTGGTGGTGCTCGACTACGAAGAAGAGCGCCAGCGTATCTCGCTGGGTCTGAAGCAGCTTCAGCCGCATCCGTGGGACGACATCGGCGAAAAGTACGACGAGGACGAAACCGTTGAAGGGAAGGTCGTCTCGATTACGAACTACGGTGCCTTTGTGGAACTGGAGAAAGGTATCGAGGGCCTCGTCCACATCAGCGAAATGTCGTGGACGCGCCACATTAACCACCCCAGCCAGATGGTCTCGCTGGGACAGTTGGTGGAGGTCAAGATCCTCAACATCGACGAGGAGGACAAGAAGATCTCCCTCGGTATGAAGCAGCTGGAGCCCGACCCATGGGACGGCATCAGCGACCGCTACCCGGCCGGTACGGTGCTCACCGGTACCGTGCGCAATATCACTAACTTCGGCGTCTTCGTCGAAATCGAGCCCGGCATTGACGGGCTGGTCCACATCAGCGATCTGTCGTGGACGAAGAAGGTGCGCCATCCGGGCGACATGGTCAAGAAGGGCCAGGACATGGATGTGCAGATCCTCAACATCGATGAAGATCGCCGCCGCATCTCGCTGGGCCACAAGCAGGTGAAAACCAACCCGTGGGATCAGTTCGAGAGCGCCTATAGCGAGGGTACCGACACGGAAGGTGAGGTCGTCCGCGTGGAAGACAAGGGCCTCGTGGTGGAACTGCCGCTCGACGTGGAAGCGTTCGTGCCGGGCAGCGAACTGAAGAACGGTCCGCGCGACTTCCAAAATCACTACTTCGAAGGCGACGAGCTGGAGCTGCGTGTCATTCGGTTCGACAAGAGCCGCAAAGACATCGTGCTCAGCGAAACGGCTAAAGAGCGCCAAGAGCGCCAAGCCGAGAAGCGTCGTGAGCGTCAAGAAGAGCGCGAAGAGAAGCGCGAACGTCGTCAGTCGGTCGAACAGTACAAGGAGAAGAGTCAGCCTTCAAGCAAAAGCAACGAGGGCGGCGATCCGACATCGGGTCCGACCACGCTGGGCGAACTCAGTGGACTGGGCGACCTGAAGCGCGAAATGCAAGCTGCTGAACAGGCGGCTGAGCGTGAAGCTGAGATCGAAGCCGAAGCAACGGAAGAAGCCAATGCCTCTGCCGAAGAGGTTGAGGCTGAAGCATCGGTTGAAGAGGCGACTGTCGAAGCGGACGCACCTGCAGATGAAGCAGATGACGACGCAGGATTCCCGGATGACTTCCCGCACGTAAGCCGTCTTGAATCGGCGGGCGTGACTTCGCTCGACGAACTCCGCTCGTACGACGATTTCGAAGAGATCGACGGCATCGGTTCTTCGTACGCTGAAGACCTGCGCAACGCACTTGCTGAGCTTGACGAGGCATAACGCGACCTGCGCACCCGATCCATAATGTAGCTTGGGGCAGTCTCCTTTACCGGAGGCTGCCCCTTTCTTTTGCCGAAGGCGCAATGTGTGCATGCATCCGGTAGATATAGAGGCATGGGCAAAAGCCTTTCGCATCCCCCTGTATTAATAGTGTTTTACATGAAGACCGAAGAGCACGCCCCTACAGCAAGTAATTCGATCACTGCGCGCCTTGCCATTGAGAACAAGCCGGGTATGCTGGCTGAGGTGACATCGACCATTGGGCAGCATGGCGGTAACATCGGCGCAATCGATATTGTGCGGGCCCGCGACAGTGTGCTGGTGCGCGACATCACGATTAACACCCGCAGCGATGGGCACGCGCGCACCATTATCACGCATATTAGCAACCTGAAAGGGGTGCGGGTGGTGGATGTGTCCGACCGCACGTTTTTGCTGCATCTGGGTGGCAAAATTGAGGTAAACAGCAAGGTGCCGCTGCGTACGCGCGACCAGCTGTCGATGGCATATACGCCGGGAGTGGCGCGGGTGTGCGAGGCCATCCACGACCGCCCCGATGATGCGCATCGTCTCACCATTAAGAGCAACACGGTGGCGGTGGTGTCCGATGGCACGGCAGTACTCGGGCTGGGCGACATCGGCCCCGAGGCGGCGATTCCGGTTATGGAGGGTAAGGCACAGCTCCTGAAGGAATTCGCTGGTGTAAACGGCTTTCCGATCTGTCTAAATACGACAGACGTAGACGAAATCGTGGACACCGTAGCGCGCATGGCGCCTGTTTTTGGTGCGATTAATCTGGAAGACATCGGCGCGCCGCGCTGCTTTGAGATTGAGGACCGGCTGCGCGAGCGGCTTGACATTCCCGTCTTTCACGACGACCAGCACGGCACGGCTGTCGTGGCCGTTGCTGCGCTCATCAACGCGCTTAAGATTGTAGACAAGACGCCCGAATCGCTGAAGGTGGTGCTCGTAGGCATTGGCGCAGCGGGCACAGCCGTGACGCATATGCTGCAGAACATGGGCATTGAGAATATCGTTGGTGTCGATCGGCAAGGGGCGGTCACGCGTGATCGCACGGACCTGAACAAGGCCAAGCGGGCATACGCCGCCCAGACGAATCCACACAACCTAACAGGCTCGCTCAGCGAAGTCATGGACGATGCGGATGTGTTCATTGGGCTGTCAGGACCAAATGTGATCGATGTAGACGACCTGCACCGCATGGCGGATGACCCCATTGTCTTTGCGATGGCGAATCCAGAGCCTGAAATCCGTCCCGAGAAGGCGTACCCGCACGTAGCGGTGATGGCCACCGGGCGCAGCGACTACCCGAACCAGATCAACAATGTGCTGTGCTTTCCAGGGATGTTCAAGGGGGCGCTTGCCTGTCGGGCCACCGACATCACTGATGGGATGAAGCTGGCGGCGGCCTACGCGGTGGCTGATACCATCGACGATACCAGCCGAACAGCGGACTACATTGTGCCAAGTGTGTTTGATAAAGCTGTGGTAGACCGTGTCGCCGAGGCCGTGGAAGCGGCTGCGCACGAAGAAGGTGTAGCCCGGACGCGGTCGTGATGCCTGTGTGTTCTACCGCTTCATTATGAAGCCATTATTGGAACGAGGAAAATGTCGTCTTTGAGAAGTAATACAGGGACGTATGTGCTTGCCATGCAGTGTGCCGGAAAGCAAACTGTAGAGGTAGGCGCACAAGGGCCCATTGCGCTGCAGTCAGGCACGTATTTGTACGTGGGAAGTGCTTTTGGTCCGGGAGGGGTAGCAGCACGCGTGCGTCGCCATGCTCGCAGAGATCATCGTCAGCACTGGCATATTGACCACATTCGCCCGCACTGTACGCTACAGGGCGCATGGATCAGCTATTCCGAGGCACGACTCGAATGCCGTTGGGCCCGTGCACTGCTGGATGCTGAGCGTACATCGGTTCCGAAAAAGCGGATAGGAAGCTCCGATTGCGGATGCGAAGCGCACTTTATGCGGATAGAGATACACTCCCCCAAACAACACGAGTTCATACAAAGTCAAGTTGGAGCTGTATTGCAGGAAGTGTGCCCATGTACCACCATTGAGTGGATTAAGGCGCAACAGATCCTCTAATATCTGTTATTGTAAAAAAAAGAATGTGTTTATCTCAAGGTCGAGATGGTGTGCAGATCAGGTAGTCCAATTAAGAAGTCAAACACCTCGAATTTAGAACCTGTTTTGGTTTTTTTTGATTTGGTCACTCCAATCGGCTGCAAGCCAAACCGCAAACAGATTCTTGAAAGTTTATCCAGTGCAATCAGATGTTACTCGTCCAATAAAGAATTTGTATTGCAAGACTGTCCTGATTCGATTTCGGGTTGTCACTTTAAGGTATGCTTTGATCCCAACCCTTAAATCCGTTATTGCAAAATAAATTGCAGTTATTTTGTGGAGTGACTTGTGCACAGTACAGGATTGAAGCACACAAGTCACTCCAAGCAGTTAACAACTGCGTGTACATTCTTCAAAACAACCGCTTCATCTGCGTGCAGCGCTTCAGCCACTTCTTTTTCTTCTCGAGCTGTTGGATGCTCATGTTGGACTGCTTTACGCGAAACCGCTCCTTGGCCTTCTGATGAACATCTCGGATGTGAATGGACTTACCACGGTCCTGAAGCAGAAAGGCCAATGACGAAGCCAGTTCGCTGCACTCTTTGCGCAGCGCTTCCTCGCGGGCCTTCACGTCGAGCCCGTTTCCGCCGGGTGTTGACGGCTGGCGGCCCTCAAAGGCCTGGCGTCGCACGCGGAGTCGCCCCGAGTTTTCCATCTCGACGCGGTGCGTTTCGAACGAGCCCTCGCTTACCTGCTGCATCGACCAGCCACTGCGGTCGCTGTCTTCCGTGGTCTTCTCGGGCGGCGTCCGGTTCGCTTTCTCCTTGCGGCTGCGGATGCCCTCCTGCACCTCCCGCGTCATCCAGTTGAGCGTATCCGAGAGCCCCAGGTCGCCCGAGGCGAACACATCGCACACGTTTGCTTTTTCGGACCACGGCGCAAAGTAGCGCATCCCCCGAAAGATCTGCTGCAGGCACTTCGATCGGGCACTCACCAGGTCGAGCTTGGCAATGACACTAATCGATTTGATATCGGTGCCCTCACCGATCATGTCGACCTGCACCATCACGTCCACCTCGCCGTTGCGATAGGCATCGAGGCGCTCTTCGCGCTCCTGCGGCGGTACGTCTTGCCCAATACGCGTGACCGAGAGCCAGCCGTAGCGGCGCTGCATGAAGTCGAGCACATCGGCGGCGTGGCGGTTGCTCATGCAGATGACGAGCATCTGGTGGTTGCGAACGGCCGTGCCGTGTTTGCCTCGATGCTGGGCCCGTTTCGACTGCAGGCGGCCCACGGCTGGGCCAATCAGCGTGTCGAGATAGACGTCGTGAAAGCGCAGGTTACGACGCGCAAAGTAGCGATCGAGCGTAGCGGTATCCGCCGAAATGTCGTTCTTAAGCTCAGCCAGCGTGCACTCGACCGTCTCGCCGGAGGTCTCCTCCTGCATCGTAATCGTATAGTCAACGACATGCGCCTCTACGCGCTTCAGGATTTCGCCCTCGGCATGCGCGTCGCGGAGCGAGACCTCGTGCAGGGCGCGGTAGAAGGTGGATTCGGTGCCGTCGTCGTGCGAGATGGTGTCGTGTGGCACGCCAAAGAGCGGCTCCCCATCGCTGCGGATGGGTGTGCCGGAAAGCCCGATGAGCGCCTCGTGCGAGAGATTATCCACCGCATCCGACCACGCACTTTCTTGGGGCAAGTGGTGGATTTCGTCGAGTACAAATAGCGTATCCCCCTGATTGCAATACTGTTGCAGCGCCTGATTTCCGCTCGATCCGCATGTGTACTGGTACGTGGCAATGACGATGGGAATGTCGCGTTTTTTGAGGAAGACCGCATCCGAATCTGCAATTGAAAAGGGGAGGCGCGGCCCGCCAATCCACTGCAGCATCTGGGCCAGCTCCTGCGGATCGGCGTACTGATCGCGCAGGTTGCCCCGTGGCACAAAGACCACAAGCTGATCGCAGACGCCCATCGCACGCGCTACGCAAAATGACGCCAGCGCAATGAGGGTCTTGCCGTATCCGGGGACGAACACGCCCAGATGATGACGCTCACCGCGTTCGTAGGCGGCAGCAAGCTTGCGGAGAAACGTGCGCTGGCCGTCGCGGAAGGTGAAGTCGGGGGCCGGGTGCAGACCCGGAAGGCGCACAGAGCGTTTCATGCAGACGAGGGACTGGTGGATGCAGAGGGCGTGTGTTGTTTGCAGCCTCTAATGTATGCACTACGCGGAGCCGCGTAAACCCCACAGGCCCGCATGCAAGCAAAATACACAGGGTTTTGCTGCACACAGCACAGCCGCCCTCGGTCGCTTTCCGGCTCCCAAGCTACCTGAGTTCTCCAGATTGGTTTAGAAGGAAGGCGCTACGGATGCCTTAAGATGCTTACACATCGCTGTATCAAGAAAAGTCCCCAACCGCCGACTGTACACCAGCGTCGCGCACTTATCAGTCTCCCATCGCCCGTCCAATACTCCGATGCGCGCAGCCCAGACATCTCACCCATAAACGGGAGCCGCTCGTCTCTTCACATTCTTCTGTAAGGAAAACCCTTACAATCAATCCCCTGCTAACACGCTATAGCATTGGCGTGCTATGCTATTATGCTGCTGCTTATAAGGATGTAGCTTCTGTGGACTGCCTGTAGGGGCGTGTTGTAAAAGTATTTATTAGAGGTTATGGTGCGATGGAGGCAAGTATTGGTGGCTGTGTTCATCGTTGGAGCGCTCACGGGCGGCCCAGCATGGACTCAGAACGTCCGCTCGCTGACGCTCCAGGAGAGCATCCAGCACGCGCTCGACAATCATGGGCTGCTGCAGCGTGCCGAGGCAGAGGCCCTGGAGGCGCATGCCGGCCAGCAACAAGCGCAGTCGGCATGGTGGCCGTCTCTCACGACCGAAGCCAGCTATGTCCGGCTGGACGACCGCATTCCGCCTGTTGAGGGTCAGGTGCCGGGAGCCGACGCAACCTTCGAGATCGCTCCCATCGAGTTCAACCAGTTTCGCTCGGAAATCCGCCTTGAGCAGATGCTCTTCACCGGGCTGCGACGTACGAGACAGATCCGCGCGGCCAGTGCGCGAGCAGAAGCAGCAGATGCTCTTATCGCCGAACAGCGGGCGGCGGTAGGGCTGGAAGTGCGACAGGCGTATTGGGCGCTGGCTCGCGAGTACAGTCGGGTCGAAGCTGTTGAACAGAGTCTGCGTCATGTGCAGGCGCACCTGCAGAACGTGCAGGCTCAGTTTGAGGCTGGCGCTGCGCTGGAGCATCAGGTGCTGGCAGCCCGAGCACGGGTGGCAGAGGCGCAGCTCGATCGGGTAGAGGCGACCAATGCTGTACGCACGGCCCGCACCACGCTCAACCAATTGATTGGAGAGGAGCTCCACACGGAGATCGAGCTTGTGACGGATCCGGAGACAGCAGCACAGATTGATCTGACTGTCGATGGCATAGACGCCCATCCACAGCTACGGGCCCTTCAGCAGCAGGTAACTGCGCTGGAGGCGGAAGCCAGCATCGCACGCCGCGAATGGCTGCCCAACATGGCGCTGACGGGCCGGTATCTCTTTGCGCGCCCCAACCCTAACTTCTTCTTTGAACGAGACCAGTTCAGGGGCAACTGGGAGGTGGGCGTGACGGTGCGCTGGACCGTGTGGGACGGCGGACGGCGCTCAGCTGTGACTGATGGCGCCTGGGCGCGCCTGCAAGCGGCTGAAGCGCAGTTCGCCCACACCCGGCGCGAGATCAAACGCCGCATCGAACAAGAAACGCTCGCCGCAGCGGGGGCCCGCGCAGCCGTCGAGGCCGCCAACCATGCGCTCCGGCAGGCCGAGGCCTCCTTCGAGATGACGCAGGAGCAGTTCGAGGAAGGGGTCGTGCTCTCTTCCGACGTCTTGGAAGCCGAAACCGTGCTTCTTCGCGCCCGGCAGCGCACAACGGAAGCCCTCACCGGCTATGCCCGTGCCACAGCCGCTCTTCTCTATGCCCGTGGACGTGTATGGTAGACTCGGCTTATCCATCCGCTATGAACAGCGAGGTCGTATTTCGCACCGAACACCTCTCCAAAATTTACGACATGGGGGAGGTACAGGTGCACGCCCTGCGTGAGGTCGATCTCGAACTGTATCGGGAAGAACTGGTCGTGCTGCTGGGCGCCTCTGGCAGCGGCAAGTCCACCCTCGTCAACATCCTCGGCGGGCTCGATACCGCTACCGAGGGCCGTGTGCTATACGGCGACCAGGACTTGACCCGTGCCAACGACCGCGAACTCACCCAGTACCGGCGGCGCTACGTGGGCTTTGTCTTTCAGTTCTACAACCTGATTCCGAGCCTCACCGCGCGCGAAAACGTAGCTATCGTCACCGAAATCGCCGAGAACCCTATCCCTCCAGAGGAGGCGCTGGACCTGATGGGCCTGGGCGACCGCCTTGACAGCTTTCCGTCGCAGCTCTCGGGAGGGCAGCAGCAGCGGGTGGCCATCGCCCGAGCCATCGCCAAGCAGCCAGCGGTGCTCCTCTGTGACGAACCCACCGGAGCACTCGACTCCGAGACCGGTGTTGTCGTCTTAGATGCTATCGAGCGGGTAAACCGCGATCTCGGCACGACCACTATGGTCATCACTCATAACGTGGTACAAGCCAAGATCGCCGACCGGGTCATCCGCCTTAGCAATGGTCGCATCAGCGACATCACCATCAACAAAAGCAAAACTGCAGCCCGCGACCTGACCTGGTAGCTTATGCGCGCACTTAATAAACAATTACTGCGGGACAGCTGGCGGATGCGTGGGCAGCTGCTGGCTATCGTGCTGGTGGTGGTGGCCGGCACCGCAACGTATGTGGGCATGCGCGGGGTGATGCATGCGCTGCAAGAGACGCAGGCCACCTATTACACCGAGTACCAATTTGCAGATGGATTTGCCAACGTGCGCCGTGCGCCAGAACGAGTGGCGCAGGAGCTACGCACCGTACCTGGTATTGGCGACGTGGAAACGCGGGTACGGGCCAGCGCCAATGTGGACATTCCCGGCTTCGACAAGCCTGTGACAGCGTCCATTCAGTCGGTTCCTGATGGCCGTGCGCCACGACTAAATCAGCTCTTTATTCGAACCGGGCGCATGGTGGAGCCCGGACGTGATAACGAGGTGCTCGTGAATGAGGTGTTTGCTGAAGCGCATGGCCTACAGGACGGCGATACCTTCACCGCCACGATCCGCGGACAGCAACAGCAGCTGACGGTTGTCGGCATTGCGCTCTCCCCAGAGGTCGTTATTCAAGTGGAGCCAGGAGGTCTATTCCCTGACCGGGAGCGCTATGGCGTTCTGTGGATGAGCCGACGTACGCTGGCAGCTGCTTATGATATGCAGGGCGCGTTCAATAACGTCGCCTTCAGCCTGGCCCCCGGAGCTTCGCTCGACGATGTGCTTGTGCAGGTTGACGTAATCCTCGATCGTTTCGGCGGCACCGGCGCGATTGGCCGCGCTGACCAACCGTCTCACTCCTTGCTCGAATTTGAGTTTGAGCAGCTCCGAGGCACCTCCACGGTACTTCCGCTTGTCTTTCTGCTGGTGTCGGCCTTCCTGATCAACATTGTGGTAGCGCGCCTTGTGAACCTGCAACGCAAGCAGATTGCAATGCTGAAAGCCTTTGGCTATAGCGACTACGCGGTGGGTGCACACTACATCCGGCTGGTCCTGGGCGTGGTCACGGCCGGTACCGCTCTGGGAACCGCCGCTGGTGTATGGATTGGGCAGGCCATGGGGCAGCTGTATCTCGACTTTTTCCGTTTTCCAGTACTGACGTACACCCTTGAATGGCCAGTAGTGGCAACGGCCTTTGTGCTCACCACGGGGGCGTCGCTGATCGGTGTTACCGGAGCCGTGGTGCGGGCCGTACGGCTGCCTCCCGCAGAAGCCATGCGACCAGCCGCGCCCCCCACGTACAAGCCGACCCTTCTTGAACGAATCGGCCTGCAGCGCTTCTTCGACCAGCCCACACGCATGATTCTGCGCAACCTGGAGCGGCAGCCGATCAAATCTACGCTGACGGTCATCGGGATGGCATCCGCCTGTGCGATCCTGGTGCTCGGGCTCTTCTTTACCGATGCGGTAGACTATCTGGTGGAGGTGCAGTTCGAGATCATTCAGCGCGAGGACCTGACCGTGACCTTTACTGAACCGACCGCTTCGCGCGCGCTCTACGAAATCGCCAGTCTGCAAGGCGTCACCTACGCCGAGCCGTTTCGTGCTGTACCAGTGCGGCTTCACTACGAACACCGTACGCAGGACGTCTCCCTGGAGGGTATTCTGCCCACTCCCTATCTGCGCCGTGTCGTCGACACAGCCCTGCAGCCGATCCCTATTCCCCGGGAGGGCATCGTGCTGAGCGACCGGTTGGCACGCACGCTGCACGTAGCTCCCGGCGACCGTATCCGCGTAGAGGTACTTGAAGGCGCACGCCGCACTCACGTTGTACCAGTTGTAGGACGCGCCGAGCAGTTTATCGGTGTAGGCGCCTACATGGACTTCGAGGCGCTATACCGTCTTTTGGGGGAGGGGCCGTCGCTTTCCGGGGCGTTTCTGATGATCGAGAAGGAAGCCGTGGACACCCTACAGGAGACGATCCTGGATCGGCCCCAGGTGGCGGGCGTCATTTCACAGGATCGCGCTGTAGAGGGCTTCGAGGAGGCTTCGGCTGAGAACTTGCTGGTGTTTACCTTCATCCTGAGTCTGTTTGCCGGAGTCATTGCGTTCGGGGTGATCTATAACAGCGCGCGCATCACGCTTTCTGAGCGCGATCGCGAGCTGGCCAGCCTGCGTGTGCTGGGCTTCACTCAAGGGGAAATCTCGTACATCCTCATTGGGGAGATTGCCCTGCTGACCTTGGTTGCCCTTCCGCTTGGGTTTGCCCTTGGCGCCCTCGGTGCCGCAGGGGTACTGGCTCTCCTCGAAACCGATCTTTACCAGATCCCTCTGGCTCTCAGCCGTGCTACATTTGCCACCGCTGCTACGGTTGTCTTAATCTCCGCCATCGTATCCGCCGTTATCCTCCGACGAAAGCTCCATACGCTTGATCTGATCGCTGTACTCAAAACCAGAGAGTAACCGTATGCTCCCCCTGTCTCAGAAGACCATCGGTCTTGTCGTGGCTGCACTCGTGGTGCTGGCCTTGCTCGTGTACGGCTTCTGGCCGGATCCCATTGCCGTGCAAACAGCCGAGGTAACGCGCGGCAATCTGCAGGTGGTGATCGAAGAAGAGGGCATTACGGCGGTCCAAGACCGCTACGTGGTAACGGCCCCAACGGCTGGTACGCTGCATCGGATACGGTGGACGGCGGGCGATTCTATAACTACTGGTGACACGCTGGCTCTGCTCAGTGCTCCCACTGCGCCCATCCTTGATAGCCGGACACAGGCAGAAGCAAGCGCCCGCCTGGCGGCGGCAGAGGAGGGCCTGCAGAGCGCGGCCCGCCAGCGGGATGCGGCGGAGGCGATGGCTAACCGCGCAGGGGACGAGCGGGAGCGCGTGGAGCACCTGCACACGCAGGGCTCTGCCACGCGTCAGCAGCTGGAGCAGGTCGTGGCGGAGGCGCTGCAGGCCCAGGCGCAAGAAGCAGCTGCCCGGGCTCGCGTGGCTATGGCCCGCGCCGATGTGCGCGCCGCCCGGTCCACTTTGTATCAAGGCGCCGATGACGCAACAGGGGACTCGGTGATTCGAGCGCCGGTAGCCGGACAGGTGCTCACTGTGCATCGCGAAAGCGAAGGACCGGTCCAGCCTGGCGAGCCGCTCGTGGAGGTGGGCGACACCGACGCGCTGAAGGTGCAGGTCGATGTGCTCTCGCAAGACGCCCTCCGCATTCGTCCGGGTACGCCGGTACTGATCGAACAGTGGGGCGGGCCGGACACGCTTCGGGCTACCGTGGAGCGCGTCGACCCCGACGGCCACACGGTGGTTTCCGCGCTGGGGGTAGAGGAGCAGCGCGTCACGGTCCACGCTCGCCTCGACACCCGTCCCCACGGCGATATGCGCCTCGGCTCCGGCTTTCGCGTGCTGGCGCGGTTCATCGTGTGGGAGGGAAGCGACGTGCTTCGAGTGCCCACCAGCGCTCTCTTCCGCACCACAGATGGCTGGGCTGTCTTTGCCGTCGCGGACAGTCGTGCCCGGCGTACGCCGGTAGAAGTGGGCGAGCGCAGTGGACTGCAGGCTGAGGTCCACTCGGGGCTGGACCTCGGCGACCGCGTTATTGCGCACCCTCGAAATGAGCTGGAAGATGGCGTGCGCGTCCGGTCCCGCGGTAGCGATGGGTAGAACCATACAGCCTATTCGTCTTCTGGAATCACCGCCTGCCCCGATGCGGTGTAAGAAAGTGTTTGCGTTCCACGAATCACCAACGCCGCCCGATGACCAATTTCCGATCTTGCATCCGTTTGTGTGGGCTGGTGGGGTTGTTGCTCCTCGGCTCCGTTCTGCTCGCATCCGCCCAAGACACCCAGCTCGGTGAAACCAGCTTCCCGACCTCCGGGGCGCCCGATGCCCACGAGGCGTTCATGGAGGGCCTGCTCCTGCTGCATAGCTTTGAGTATGTGGATGCACGAGCTGCTTTTCAGACAGCCCAATCGCACGACTCGACCTTTGCAATGGCCTACTGGGGCGAGGCCATGACGCACAACCATCCGCTGTGGTACCGGCAGGATGCAGAGGCCGCCCGCCAGGCGCTGAATACGCTGGCTCCCACCGCCGAAGAACGCCTGGCACATGCGCCGACCGAACGCGAAAAGGCGTATCTGCGGGCAGTGCATACGCTCTATGGCGACGGATCGAAGCAAGAGCGCGACCACGCGTACCGGGCGGCGATGGCAGCGGTCGCTGAGCAATTCCCGGGAGATCTCGATGCGCAGGCCTTCCACGCGCTCTCCATTCTGGGTACGAGTCATGGCGGACGCGACACGCGCCTCTACATGCAGGCCGCGGCGATCGTCGAAGAGGTGTTCGATGCCAATCCGCAACATCCGGGCGCAGCCCACTACCTGATCCACTCGTACGACGATCCGGTGCACGCTCCGCTCGGACTCCGCGCCGCCCGCGTCTATTCCGATATCGCACCTGCTGCTGCCCATGCGCTCCACATGCCGGCACATATCTTCTCGGCGCTGGGTCAGTGGGAGCGCGCCGCCGAGCTCAACACGCGTTCGTGGCAGGCCAGCGTCGATCGCATGGAGCGGCAAGAGCGGTCCATTGCGGCTCGCAGCTACCACGCGCTCTGGTGGCTCGCATATGAGCAGCTCCAGCAAGGGCAGCACACCGCCGCCGCAGCCACGCTCGACACCATGCACATCGCCATTCAAGAGCGTCCCGCGGCTCCAACGCACCAGGCGCATTTTGTGCGGATGCGGGCTGCGCATCTGGTAGAAACGCAGGACTGGGCGCATCCCACCACCGACATCGCCGTCGATTCCGAAACCCTCAACCTCCTCGACGACGCGACCGACGCCTTCGCGATGGGCTGGCGCGCCGTAGCCCAGGGCAATCTCAACACCGCCCAGCGCCGTCACGATACGCTCCGCGCCCGTCTTGAGAGCGCCCCCGAGGATAACACCACGGCCCGCGCCACGCTCATGGCCGACCAGCTTCGCGCACTTATCGTGCAGGAGCAGGGCGATGGAGAAAACGCCCTTGCCATCATGGAGTCGGCTGCCCAAGAGGCCAAAGCGCTGCCTCTCCGATACGGCCCGCCGCGCCCGGTGAAGCCGGTGCACGAACTCTACGGCGACATGCTGCTGGATGCGGGGCGCCCGGCGATCGCACAAACCCAATACCGAACCGCCCTCGACCGGGCCCCGCGTCGTGCGTGGGCCACCCGTGGCTGGGCCCGCGCTGCCGAGGCCGCAGGCGATACCGAAACCGCCCGCGAGGCCCGTGCCCAACTTCAGTCCATCTGGAGCCATGCCGATGCGGCCATCCAGGCTGCACGCTGAGCCCCATCCCCGCGCATCCCTTACGAATACAAATGTTTGCCACGAACGGCTGCTTGTGGGGCAATCGCTTTGCAGTGCGGCTTCACACATCAATCGTTGGGGAGCAACGCCCCCTTCATAAGCTGTCATCTTTCGACTCCGCTCAGAATGACACAGTAGAGGTGCGGCAGCGGTGGTACATGGTTTGGAGGGAACCAGCAGTTCGTATCGGCCTCATCGCCTGTTCCAGCCCCGTAGCTTGGGGCCGATTGTGAGCACTGGTGTGGCCCGCGTACAGGAGCAATGCCCGGCCCTGCACCTGTCACGCGTGGGGGACGGATGCGTCTCCTGCGAATCCAAACCGGACGTGGGTCGTGCAACACATGAACTGATTGTTGCCCAACAGCCCATGTGGCCCCGGTGTCCTATGTCTGCTTCGGTACAGGCGCTCGTTACGCTGCTCGACGACCCCGACGCCACGGTGCAAACCGCCGTGCGCAAGGAGCTGTCTACGTACGGCCCCGATGAGCTTGCCGCGCTGCGCCAGCACATCCAGACCCTGGCTCCGGAGCGGCAAGAAGCGCTGTCGGCGCAGCTACAGCCGCTACACTTTGAGATGGTGGAGCGCGCCTGGCATGCCGTGCTCAGCAGCAGCACACCCAGCCTGGAGCGCGGGGCCCTCTTGCTGTCGTGGTACCGCTATCCCGATGCTGATCTGCAAGACGCGCAGGCTCAGTTGGACACCATGGCCGCTTCGTTTCAGAAGACGCATCCCAACCTCACTGGCCGCGACGCTGCCCTGCATCTGGCCGACTACATGGCCAACGAACTGCACTTTGCCGGGAATCACGACGACTACGAGGACCCCGACAACAGCTTCCTGACGCGGGTGCTGAAGCGCCGTACGGGTATTCCCATTAGCCTCTCGGTGGTCTACCTGCTGCTGGCCCGACGCCTGAGCCTGCCCGTATACGGCGTCAACCTGCCGCATCACTTCGTGGTGAAGTACCAGGATGAGCACAGCGAGGTGTTCATGGATCCGTTCAATGGCGGACAGCCGCTCTCGCGGGCCGACTGCGTACGGTTTCTGCTGAAGGCCAGCGTGCAGCCCCATGCCCAGCACTTTGCCGCCACGCCCTCAAAGTCCATTCTGCTGCGCATGGCGCGCAACTTGCTCGTGTGGGCCGATCGTACAGGCAACAAAGAGATGCACCACGAACTGGCCGCGCTCATGGCTCCGTACGATCCCTCGGTCGAGCCCGATGCCTAACCGATCCTTCTGCTATGGCTGCTCCCACTGTATTTCGGCATGTTGACCATCCGGGCGATGCCTCTGTGGCGGTGCTGTACAGCCGCGCGGTGGGGCGTCCGGTGGGATGGCTCATGCTGCCGGTGATGGTGGGAGCGCTCGTGCAGGCCCTGCAAGGGGCGCCGATCTTTCCCGAAGCATTTGTCGCTGCTGCGGGGGCACTCCTCGTGGCCAGCGGCTGGACGCACTTTCACCTTCGCAACCGTGTGGTCGAGGTTCGTGTGCAGGGCAACCGCATTGCGCTGCGTACCGCCTTCGATGTGGCGCGCGATGCGCCAGTCATGTGGGAGCCGCTGCTGCGAGCAAAGCGCCAGCGGGCGGGGCTGCACCTGTATGTGGGCGACCGCACCCTTCACCTAACTCCCGACGACTGGCCCGCGTACAGCCGCCTCAAATCTGCTGTACATCCAGATGATGCCCCCGAGCAGACCCGTGTGTGTCCCTACTGACATGAGACGTCTCTTTTGAGAGCGCTTCCAATGTCTACATACGCTCTGCCTATACGAAACGATTGCTACGAAGTCCGAATGTAGAGGAACGCCCCGCCGACCGGTTGGGTACCGCTCCTTTCAACGATAGGTGCTACATTCCTATGAATGAAGTGCTTAGATCGCCGCTCTCTTTTCGTTGCATCTGTGTTTATGGCTTCAGACTCGACGCTCGAAAAAAGTCTTACCCTGTACGACGTGTACGCCATTAGCACTGGCGCCATGTTTAGCTCTGGGTTTTTCCTACTCCCGGGGATTGCCGCTGCTGAAACGGGGCCCTCTGTGATTCTGGCGTATTTGGTGGCGGGCTTGCTCATCCTGCCGTCCATGTACAGCATGGCCGAGCTTTCTACGGCGATGCCCAAGGCGGGCGGTACGTACTACTTCCTGGACCGTAGTTTGGGCCCGCTGGCAGGCACCGTGGGCGGACTGGGCACCTGGCTGGCGCTGGTGTTCAAGAGTGCGTTTGCGCTCATCGGGATGGGGGCGTATCTGGCGATTTATGCTAATGTGCCCATCAAGCCGCTGGCAGCAGCCCTTGCGGTGGCCTTTGGTGTGCTTAACGTGGTAGGAGCCAAGGAAAGCAGCTGGCTTCAGCGCGCACTCGTCACGGTGCTCGTAGGTGTGCTTACGTTCTACGTGGCCCAGGGCGTCTTTTCGGTGTGGGATGGATTCTCTACATCCGGAAGTGCGGATGCCTTCACGCCGTTCTTCACAGAAGGCGGTGGCGGATTCCTGGCCACTATTGGGATTGTATTTGTGTCGTACGCGGGCCTTACGAAGGTGGCGAGCGTGGCCGAGGAGGTCAAAAACCCTGACCGTAACATTCCACTCGGCATGATCCTGTCGCTGGCTACAGCAACTACCATCTATGTGGTGGGCGTGGCGATTATGGTGGCTGTGCTCCCGGGCGAGCAACTGAACTCCGACCTGACCCCCGTCTTTACCTCCGGCGAGGTTTTCTTCAACTGGCTGCCGTACTCGCTGGGCCCGATCCTAATTGTGGTCGCTGCGATCGCGGCCTTTGCATCCACCGGAAACGCAGGCATTATGTCGGCCTCGCGCTATCCGCTGGCTATGGCGCGGGATCGCCTGTTGCCAGATAGCCTCGCGCAGCTTGGGCGCTTCAAGACGCCAACGCGCTCCATCATTGTCACGGTAGGGCTGATGCTGGTGATTATCTTTGCGCTCTCGGAAGAAGGGGTCGCGAAGCTGGCCAGTGCGTTTCAGCTGCTGATCTTTGCGTTCCTGAACTTTGCGGTCATTGTGATGCGCGAGAGCGAGATCCCGTCGTATGCGCCGGGCTATCGTTCGCCGCTCTATCCATGGATGCAAATCGCCGGCATCTTTATCCCGGGCCTCCTGATCTCGGAAATGGGCACGCTCGCCATTGTATTCACTGCTATTGTAATTTTAGTTGGCATTGGATGGTACTTCTATTACGTGCAGAACGTACCGCGCGAGGGCGCTATCTTCCACTGGTTTGAACGCCTGGGGAAACAGCGCTATGACGGACTCGACCACGAGTTGCAGGGCATTCTGGAGGAGAAACGCGTCAGCGATGACACGGCATTTGGAAAGCTCGTGGCGCGTGCAGAGGTCATACGAATCACCGAACCTACGATCTACGAAGAGATTGTAGGCCAGATTGCTACCCAACTGGCTGGTAAGCTCAACCTTTCTGCAGAGACGCTCAAGCACGAGTTCTTAGACGGCACGCTGCACAGCGCTGTGTCGGTGAGCCATGGCGCAGCCCTACCATACTGCCAGATTGATGGCATCGACCAGCAAGAAATGGTCATGGTACACTGCCAATCGGGGGTTTGTATCGACGTTGAAAAGAATGGCAGCCCGCTTGACACGTCCGAGCCGGTCTACGCTTTCTTCTTCCTTGTAAGTCCAAGCGACGACCAGAGCAACCACTTGCGCACACTCGCAACGCTTGCCAATCGCATTGACGAGAATGGGTTTACCACGGAGTGGCGCGCAGCGGCTGATGAGAAGGCCATGAAGGAGAGCCTGCTTCATCATGAGCGCTACATTACGTTCTCTCTGCTTTCGGATACGAAAACGGAGGATTTCATTGACCGGCGCATTCGTGACTTGAATCTGCCCGCTGGCGTACTGGTGGCGCTTGTTCGCCGCAACGACCAGGTCACGATCCCGAATGGAGACTCCACGCTTCAGGAGGGCGATCAGATGACGGTCATTGGAAACCCAGCGGGTATCGAACGGCTCTATGAGCTGTATCGTGGCGGTGCTAACGAGGAAAGCATTGTGCAGTGATAGCATAAACCACGTCCAAACACCCGATGCATCAGAAAAGGGATGCGCAACGGCCCCGCGGCCCTGCGCATCCCTTTGCAATGTTTCGATGGTGCGTCTTTCTGTTATGCGTCCTCATCCGGCTGGTGGAACGCGTAGCCGTAGTGCGTGGGCGGCGTAAACGTTTCCTTGATGGAGCGCGGCGAAATCCAGCGATGTAGGTTCAGCGCTGAGCCCGCCTTATCGTTTGTGCCGGACTTGCGCGCCCCGCCAAACGGCTGCTGCCCCACCACCGCACCGGTGGGCTTGTCATTGATGTAGAAGTTGCCGGCCGACTGCTCCAGCCGGTCCATCGTAGCGCGAACGGCCGCCCGGTCTTCCGCAAATACCGCGCCCGTCAGCGCATAGGGCGAGGTGCTGTCGATCAGGTCGAGCGTGGCTTCGTAGTCGGCGTCGTCGTACACATAGATCGTGGTGACGGGGCCAAAGATCTCTTCCTCCATCGACTCGTAGTGCGGATCCGTCGCCAGAATGACGGTCGGATCGATGAAGTAGCCCGTGCTGTCGTCGTAGGTGCCGCCAAAGAGAATCTCGGCATCGTCCGACTCCTTCGCCCGGTCGATGTAGCCCGTGATCTCATCAAACGCCCGCTGATCAATGACGGCATTCACAAAGTTGGTCAGGTCCTCGGGCGGTCCTACCTGCAGGCTCTCAATCTGCTCGGCCAGTTCCTCCTTAATCGTCGGCCAGAGGGATTCGGGCAGGTAGATGCGGGAGGAGGCAGAGCACTTCTGCCCCTGATACTCGAAGCTGCCCCGCACAATGGCCGTGGCCGTCTGGGTGGAATGCGCAGACGGATGCGCCACAATGAAGTCTTTGCCACCCGTTTCGCCCACGATGGTCGGATACGTGCGATACGTGTCCAGATTCTCGCCGACGGTTTTCCACAGATGATCGAACGTGGCCTTCGAACCCGTGAAGTGGAGTCCGGCAAACTCGGACGAGGCCATGGCGGGGGTGCCCACGTCGGCGCCGTCATCAGCGGGTAGCATGTTAATGACGCCAGCAGGCATTCCGGCTTCCTCCAGAATCTGATACAGGAAGTAGGCGGAGTATACCGAGCGCGAGGCGGGCTTCCAGAGCACCGTGTTGCCCATCAGCGCTGGTGCCGTGGGCAGGTTGCCCTGAATCGCCGTAAAGTTAAACGGCGTGATCGCCAGCACAAAGCCTTCGAGCGGACGATACTGCACCTGGTTCCACACGCCCGAGCTGTTGTCGGGCTGCTCGCGGTAGATCTGGTCGGCGTAGTGTACGTTGAAGCGCAGGAAGTCAATCAACTCGCAGGCCGCATCGATCTCGGCCTGATGCACATTTTTGCCCTGGCCCAGCATGGTGGCTGCGTTGAGCGTATGGCGCCACGGCCCCGCAATCAGGTCGGCAGCGCGCAGAAAGATCGCCGCGCGGTCGGTCCAGTCCATCGCAGCCCACTCGGACTTCGCCGCGCGGGCAGCGTCGATGGCCTGTGCCACCTCGTTGGCACCGGACTGATGCACCGTGCCCAGCTCGTGCTGGTGGTCGTGCGGCACGCGCACGGAGCTTGGCGAGCCTGGATACACGGCGTCTCCGCCGATGTAAGCTGGAATCTCAACCGTCATGCCACGCAGGCGCTCCAGTTCGGCGCGAATCGCACTTCGCTCGGGGGAGCCGGGGGCATAGCTAAGAACAGGTTCATTCGTGGGGTCGGGCGGGGTGCTAAGCGCATTTTGCATGAGGCAACGTAAGACAGATTCGTAGAAAACAGCGGATGCGGTGCAGGTCTGCGCCGCCCGTTGAAAGCGCTCCCAGCGCCAGTAGCATGGCTGGAGTGTCGGGCGGATGCGACAGGCACGATGCAAAACCTGTGGTTTGGCAGCAAGTTCGGCAGATGCGGTGAACAGCGCAAGTCAGCACGGGTACGGATGGATGCCTTAACCGATTTTACTTGCGCTCCTGCTCCCTATGCAACTGGAATGGTTCCTGGCCCTGCGCTACTTTGCCCGTGCCGAAGGGCAGCGCGAAGGGCGTAGCTTTGTGCGGTTCATTACGTACGTGGCGGTCGGCGGCGTAGCGGTGGGCGTAGCGGCACTCATTCTGGCCCTGGGCATCGTGCGCGGCTTCAGCCAGGAAATCGAGGGCAAGCTCATGGAGGTGGGGGCCCACCTGCGTGTCGTCAGCTACACCGACGATCCGCTGAGCAATGCCGCCTCACTGCAGGATCAGCTCGAAAGCTACGACGCCGTGCGGACGGTGAACCCTGTTGCCGAAGGTGTTGTCATTGCCCGCGCAGGGGCCGATGCGATTGAGGGACTGGTAGTGCAGGGCACCAGTACGCTCCCCGAGGCCGTGCGCCGCACCACCACCCATCCCGAACGCACAACGCCCCAAGGGGTGCTGCTGAGCACGTCCATTGCCGAGCGCTTCGCCATGGCTCCCGGCGATCGGCTTACGCTCTTTGCGCTTGACCGCGGGGCCGGGGGCGGAGCCGCAGCGCTGCAGCCCCGCGTGCAGCAGTACGATGTGCAGGATACGTATGCCACCTCGCTCGACTTTATCGACGACACCTTCCTGTTTATGGGGCTCAGTGAGGCCCAGCAGCTGCTGGAGTTTGCTGATAACCAGGTGTCGCGGCTGGATATTATGCTCCACGATGTGGGCGACATTGAGCCAACCGCCAAGACGCTGCGCGACGAACTGTCGTTTCCGGCTACCGTGCGCACGGTGTATCAGCAATATGCGGGCCTCTTTGCATGGATCAACCTGCAACAAAACATCATCCCACTGGTCATTAGCACGATTGTCATCGTGGCGGCCTTTAACATTGTGGGCACGCTCCTTATGATGATGCTTGAGAAGACGCGCGAGATTGGGGTGCTCATGAGCATGGGCCTTTCAGCTCGTGGCGTACAGCGCGTGTTTCTGGTGCTGGGCGCGGTCATCGGGTGCACGGGGAGCGCCATCGGGGCAACCCTCGCTGTTGGAGCAGGCTGGATTCAGCAGACCTACGGGGTCATTCCGCTTCCCGCCGATGCTTACTACATGGATACAGCCCCCATGGCGCTCCACGCCTCTGATGTGCTGCTTGTAACCAGTGTCGCGATTGTGCTGTGCGTGGGGGCGGCCTATCTCCCTGCGCGGGTTGCCTCCCGCATCGACCCTGTGCGCGTTATTCGCTTTACGTAACCTATTCTTTCTGGATACGATATGCCTACGCTTACTCCTGGTGACGCTGCCCCTGACTTCGAACTCTTCACGCACGATATTGAGCCGTTCACGCTCTCCGACCATCGCGACGGCCCCGTGCTTCTGCTCTTCTTTCCCGGCGCATTCACGAGCGTGTGCACCAATGAGATGAACACGGTCAACAACGACCGTGCATCGTTTGGGGTCGACGAGGGCGTGACCATCGTGGGCATCTCGACGGACTCTCCATTTGTACTCGATGAGTACCGCAAGGTGAACGATCTCCAGTTCACGCTGCTCAGCGATCATGATGCGGAAGTGGCCGCGGCCTATGGCGCAAAGTACGATCACGACTTTACTCCCATGAAGCTCGATCGCATCGCAAAACGGTCGGCGTTCGTGGTGGATGCGGAGGGCGTCATCCAATACGCAGAGGTGCTCGACAACGCCGGACAGCAACCCGACTTTGAGGCCATTCAGGCTGCAATCGACGAACTGATTGGATGAGTCGGAGCCTGCGTGCTATGCACGGCTCTCGCATCCCACTAAAAACGGCCCCACTGCTTATGTGCAAGCAGTGGGGCCGTCGGTGTTGGGGGCAAACGGGCAATACGTTGCATTATGCGCGGGCCGTCTGCAGGTTGGATTGCATGCGCGCCTCGGGGGTGGGCGTAACCTCGGCCTCAAATGGCTGCCCGGTTAAGCGTTCGTACAGATCGATGTAGCGCTGGGCAATCTCAATCCGGAAGGCATCGGGCAAGTCAGGCATTGTATCGCCCTCGCGCCCGCGAAAGCCCTGATCCATGAGCCACTCGCGCACGAACTCCTTCGAGAGCTGCTCCTGGGGGGCGCCTTCCGCCAGCCGAGCTTCGTAGCCGTTGGCTTCGTAGTACCGGGAGCTATCGGGCGTGTGCACCTCGTCGATGAGGCGAAGCTGCCCCTCGGCGTCGCGGCCAAACTCGTATTTTGTATCTACGAGAATCAGATCGCGGCGTGCGGCAATCTCGGTGCCCCGCGCAAACAGGTTGAGGGCGGCTTGTTCGAGCGCCGCGTACGTCTCCGCATCCACCAGCCCCCGCGCCACCGCGTCCTCGGGCGTGATGTCTTCGTCGTGCCCAGTTTCCGCCTTGGTTGCCGGCGTTACAATGGGCTGAGGCAACTGCTCGCCCTCGCGGAGTCCGTCGGGCAGCACCTGTCCACACAGCGTGCGGGCCCCGTTCTGGTAGATGCGCGCCGCATGTCCGGCCAGATAGCCCCGCACCACAAATTCAATGGGAATCGGGGTGCAGGCCGTGCCTATCGTAATGTTAGGGTCGGGCACCGCCTGTACGTGGTTCGGGAAGACCTGGGCTGTCTCCTCGAAAAAAAAGGCAGCCAACTGGTTTAGTACCTGCCCCTTAAACGGAATCGCTTGCGGTAATACATGGTCAAACGATGAAATGCGGTCGGTCGTGACAAGCACGAGGGTATTGCCATCGCGGTAGGTGTCGCGCACCTTGCCTTCGTAGCGCGTGCCCCACCCCGGCAGGTGCGTTTCGGTGATGCAGTGCGGAAGTTGCTGGGTAAGTGTTGAAGCGTCCATCAGGAGCGGGGGCGGATGTAGTCACTGGATTTGCGAACGTGGAGTTCGTGCTGCACACGCTGGCTTACCGTGGGGAAGTCCTCGCGGTTGAGGCGGCGGAGCAGGGTCTCGGCGGCGCGCTCGCCGACCTCGTGCATGTTCTGGGCCACGCTGGAGAGCCCAATGAAGCGGCTGATTTTGATGTCGTCGTAGCCGACAAGGGCATAGTCGTCGGGCACTGTCTTGCCGGCCTGACGAATGGCTTGCCACGCGCCCACAGCCTGCACATCGCTGCTGGCAAACACCGCGGTGATCTGCGGATGCTCCTTCAGCAGCTTCTGCATGGCCTCGTAGCCCGACTCCTCGCTGAAGCCGTCGTGCTTCTCGGTTTCGCCCCAGGCCACAAGCGACTCGTTGAATGGAATGTTTTCCTCTTCGAGCACCGTTCGGTAGCCCTGTACGCGCGCATTGCGGACGTGCGTATCGTGCGGGGTCGTGATCATGCCAATCTCGCGATGGCCCTGCTCAATCAGGTGCCGAATAGCAAGCTCAACGCCGATCTCGTCGTCCCAGTAGTACGAGTCCATGTCGTCCCACTTGCTACCAATCATGACGACCGGCGCGCCCAGCGCGCGGAGCTCATTCGCCATCTCGGCGTCGTAGCGGAGGCCGGTGAGCAGCAGCGCGTCCATTGCGCCACGGGCCAGGAAGTTTCGGAGCGTCGCTTTGGGATCGGACCACGCCAGATCGCAGAGCAGCAGGTCGACCTCGCCAATATCCAGGCGGCTGCGTACGCCCTTCAGCAGCTCGTTGTGGAAGGGCGTGGTAAACGTAGGCACAGCCACCGCAATCGTACGCGTAGCCCGCTGGGCCAGCGATTTGGCCGTGCGGTTGGGACGGAATTGCAGTTCTTTGATTGCGCGCAGCACGCGCTCGCGCGTGGCATCCGAGACATCGCGCGAGTTGTTCAGCACACGCGATACGGTTGATATCGCCACGCCGGCCTTGTCGGCTACGTCGTAGATGGTCGTTTTCTCGGAATCCGAAGAGGGAGTCATAGCTTGTTAAAACATCGCCAAAGGAACGGGTGGACCGTACGCGTACACAATACGGGATGGGCGTCACATATAACAGGCTGTGTTTCGCCTTGCAACGACTTTTTATCGTTTCGTATAGAGGATGCTGCCTACTCATGCACGGGCGCACCTTCCTGCGATTCAAACGCCGCAAAGAAACGGGGGGAGGCCTGGGCAGCGTCTATACTGCGAATCTGGTGCAGGGTGTCGGCCAGACGTCGCTTGGAAGCCTGGATCGCATCGGTCAGCGCTGCGCCCTGGTGTAGGCGGTAAAGCACGTCGACCAGGTACGCGCTTGAGCGCCCGCTAATCGATGCATTGGTTTCTACAAACGGGGCCTCGAAGAGCGCCATCTCGCCCTCATGCCAGAGGAGGTCAAGGGCGAAGTTGGGCGGCTCGCCTTCCCGCTCAAAGAAGTGCGTGGGCAGGCGTCCACAGCGCAGGAGCACCGCCGACGCCCCCTGCTGACTGATGCGCTGCACCGCAACCTGGGCGTCGTCGAGCGTCGGAATCTCCATCCCGGCAACCAGCTCCGCATCCCGCCGCCGCACGCTGACCAGCGACACGCGATTCATGATGTTGACGAGCGATTCCGTGGTTGACGGCTCCGCAATGTCTTCGCCGCTGGGACCGCTTAGCGTCACGTCCAAGATCGAGGGGCCGGTAAACGCCTCATGATCCAGCAGATGGGCCACGGCGCGCACCGATGGCGTGGCCCCCACAATGCCAATCTTGGCCGCATTGGGAACGATGTGATCGGGGGTATCCGACGAAAGCACGTGTTCGATCTGTGCATGCACGGTATCCGACGGCACGTTGAGCACGTCGGTCACCACGCCGTGACTGGCTACAATATGGCTGGTGCATAGAGAGAGGGGAGTGCCGCCCACAGCCTGGGTAGCGCGGATGTCGGCGTTGAGCCCCCGTGCCAGACCCGTGTACAACGCGTTAAACAGGAGCGGAGCAAACGGAGCGGTCGAACCAAAATCAGAATCCACAGGCAGAACACACGTAATGAAAAAATCAAGAGCGGCAGTAACAGGCCCAGTGTGTTACAACATAGTTGGCCCCGGTTCGTGTGGATACGTAACATACCGGGGCACAGGCGGGTTGCTATGCCGTAGTGTAGTCATAGTCCTACCGTTAGGCTTTGGTTCAAACGCGGCCTACCCGGTACGTCCTCACATTGCATCTTCCACGACGATTTTTCTGCTGTATGAACACTGCCTCGGTCACGCGCTTAACGACCGCCCGCATTCCTACTGTGGACGGCACGTTTTCGCTGATGCTGTACGAAAACGATATCGATGACGAAGATCATCTGGCTGTGGTCTATGGCGAGGTGGAAGAGGCCGAGGATGTGCTTGTGCGCATCCACTCGGAGTGCTTTACGGGCGATGTGCTCGGGTCGCTACGCTGCGACTGCGGCGAGCAACTCAACACCTCCATGCGCATGATCGCCGAGGCGGGGCAGGGCGTCATTCTCTATCTTCGCCAGGAGGGCCGCGGCATTGGGCTGCACGATAAACTCAAAGCCTACAACCTGCAGGATGAAGGCTACGACACGGTCGAAGCCAATCTCATGCTCGGGCACGAACCCGACGAGCGCGACTATACCGTGGGGGCGCTCATAATTCAAGATCTTGGAATTCGATCGGCGCGCCTTATCACGAACAATCCCGCCAAAATCGAAAGCCTGCGCGAGTACGGCGTGACCGTTTCGGAGCGCGTTCCTATCGAGCCGCATCTGAACCGGCACAACTCTTCGTATCTCGAAACCAAAGTCGAGCGGATGCGCCATATGCTGCGCATCGACACCGCCCCAACCGGCGGCGACGGCTATGCGAATCCGCACAGTGCCGACCTTCAGAGCCTGGCGCAGCGTGCCCAACACTATGCCGATGCCCAGTCGCAGGCGTTCGTTACGCTCAGCTACGCGCAGAGTCTCGACGGCTCCATCGCCGATACGTCGTGCTCGCCCACACGCATCAGCGATACCTCCTCCATGAAGCTTACGCATGAGCTGCGTGCCATTCATGACGGTATTCTTGTTGGAATTGGAACCGTCATTTCTGATGACCCTCGCCTAACCGTTCGGCATGTAGACGGCACAAACCCACGTCCTATTGTGCTGGATACGGCGCTTCGATGCCCTCTCGATGCATCCATATTTGACAATAAAAATACGTCGCCACTTATTTATACATCTTCGACGGACGAAGAGCAGATTGCAGCGCTCGAAGCGGCAGGGGCTACCGTGCGGCAGGTTCCTGAGGGGCCGGGCGGCGTCTCTATTCCAGCTGTGCGCCACGATGCGTATGCACAGGGCATCAACTCAATTATGGTTGAGGGCGGGGCGTGCGTCATCCGCCACATGATTATGCAGCAGCAGGTGCAGAAGCTCGTGGTTACGCTTGCGCCCATGTACCTGGCGGGACTCAACCCGCTGGAGGGCTGTGGCACCGCCGACGATCCCAATGTGCAGCCCCTGCACGCTATGCAGTTCACCAATGTGATGTACCAGTGGGCTGGCGAAGACATTGTGCTGTTTGCAGATCCCACCTGGCCCAATGCGTAGTCGCTTGCTCCTCCTCTTCAATGGTGATGGTACTACCCAACTCACCGCCGAGCCGGTATCTGCTCCTACAGGCAATGCGGTTGGCATCCAGACGCAGTGTACCCTGATCAGTGCAGGGACCGAGCGCCTCGTGCTCAATGGGCAGGTCGACCCAAGTTTGCAAGATACCACTGCTGACGGCACTGGCTTTTCGTATCCCCGCCCCTACGGCTATTGCACCGTGGGTTGTGTGATCAGTGCGGGGCCGGATGCAACGTTGCATCCGGGTACCCGTGTGTTTGGCTTTCTGCCGCACGCAACGCATCATGTTGTGCCTGAAACCGCTGTCTACACGCTCCCCGATGCTCTTTCCACACCGGATGCTACATTCATCCCGAACGTGGAAACTGCACTGAATATCGTGTGGGATGCGCAGGTTGGTCCGGGGTCGCGGGTGGTGCTCATCGGAGCAGGGACCGTTGGCATGCTGGTGGCGCGTCTTTTGCACGACATTCCGGCGCTCGATCTTGCGGTGGTCGACCAGCCTCATGTGCTTGATCGCATCGCCGCTCTGCTCCCGGATGCGCACCGCTATCCACCAGATGCATTGACGCGTGGTGCGCTCCCCTCCCCGTGGAGTGACGGCCCCGATGTCGTAATCGAGTGCAGCGGCCAGCCTGCTATGCTCCAGCGCGCACTTGACGTTGCAGGGCAGGAAACGCGCGTCGTAACGGGATCGTGGTACGGCACGAAGTCCGTTGAACTCGACTTGGGAGCGGCCTTTCATCGGAAGCGGCTCACGGTAGCGGCTACCCCGGTCTCAACGCTTCCCGCCCAGCGTAAGACGCGCTGGAGTAAAGACCGCCAGCTCCGCACAGCGATGACGCTGGCCGCCGATCTTTCGCCGGCCCAGCCCCACACGCAATTTGTTGATTTCCGCGAAGCACCGGCTGTCTATGCAACCCTGCGTTCGGGAGCCTTGCCTGCACCAACGATTTTTGTCATGAGCCAGTAATCAATCATTCATTGCGATGTATACGCTTACTGTAAAAGACCATCTTATTGCTCAGCATTACCTCACGGTTCCCAACTGCGGACCGGAAAACGAATGGCACTCGCACCACTTTGCCGTCGAGGTGGTTCTGGAGTCTAAATCGCTAAATAAATGGGGATACGTATGCGATATTACAGACGTAAAGTCTGCGCTTGCCTCGTTGAAAGACCACGTATCCGACCAGACGCTAAATGACTTACCTGCGTTCGAGGGACTCAATCCGAGCGTGGAGCATTTTGCCCGTATTGCCGCGGAGCATATCCGTAAATCGCTGGATGAGGAGACGCAACACCGCTGCCACCGCATGCATGTGTGCATCTGGGAAGATGATGAGGCCGCGGCCCAATATACGACTCCACTCACCGACGAAGCGTAGCCGCATGTCTAACTTTCCCCGCACCGCTCACACCTTCAACTACCCGCGCTACCTGAAGGCCCTACAGTCTGTTAGCGCACGTGCGCAGTCTGACGCGCTCTACCAGCAGTTCCTGGATGGCCTCGTGGCGCGTGCGGATGAAACGAATGCCCCACTCCGGGTGCTGGAAATCGGGGCTGGACGCGGGGACCAGATGAATCGCATCCTGAACGACATCGCGGCGCGCAAGATTACTGCTCATTACACGGCACTGGAGCCACAGCCGGAAAACCGAACCGTCACGGAGTCGGTAGCCGAATCGTATGTGTCAGGCCCACACACCGTCACGGTACAGCCGACCCCGCTCCTCGACGTTGCGACAGAGAACGGCACCACGTACGATGCAATTGTAGCCCGCTCGGTCCTCGATCTGATGCCACTGCACGACGCGCTTGCAACCATTGAGGCGCTCCTCTCCAAGGCCGGGATTCTCTACGCACCCCTTACGTTTGCTATGGGAACGAAACTGGCCCCCTACCCCAGTGCGCGCACGGCAAGTACAGAACATAAAGCAACTTCAATATACCACAATTCAATTCGACAAAAAACAGATATAGAAAAGGGAAGCTATCCAGCACACGAAATTTCTCACTGGGCAAATGCGCGAAACGCACGTATTAGCATGAGAGGAAGCGACTGGGTAATCTCGCCCTCAAAAAAGACATACTATCAAGATGAGGCATATGCACTGCAATCTATTCTCGCATTTATGCACGACGAAGCCGAGCAGGTAGCGACGATATCGCAGCCGGATCTTGATTCGTGGTGGGCAACTCGGATGCGCATGCTTCACAACAACACGCTCATCTACACGGCCAATCAGTTTGACCTGCTCGTCCAGTTCGATTAAAGAGGCCCATGCTTATTGTCTTCTACAGATTGATGCGGTCTGCGGCGCTGTCACGCAGTTTGTCGCGCTGGTGAATGTAGGCCATCGTGGTATCAATGTCCTTGTGACGCGCATGGGTCTTCACCTGCTCAATGGTTGCCCCCGATTCCAGTGCAAGCGTGCATCCGGTGTGGCGCAAAGCATGAGCTCCGATGTCAGGCAAGTCGGCGCGCTCAGCCGTGCGCCGTACGATACGATAGATCGCATCTCCCGTAATCCGGTCGCCTCGATTCCGATTGCTGAACGAACGCCAGAGCGCCCCTTCTTCAATTCCGTACTGTGATTTCATGTCGCCAATTACGTCTACAACATGAGCTGGTATTTTTACGTATTGATCGGTGCCTCCTTTCGTATCTGGAAGATCGAGAACCCAGTAGTGGCCCAGCGGACGAATATGTTCAACGTCCATCGCAGCTGCTTCTGAGCGACGCAATACGCAGTGGAGTAACACTAACAATAGTGCATGATCTCTGTGAGATGCTTCTCCCGCTTCCTGGGTAGCCCGGAGCAGCCGCTTCGACTGGGCGCGCGACAGAAACGTAATGGAGCGATCGGAGGCATTCGCACGGCGCGTCTTGCGGATGAGTGCGGCATCAGCCGGATTACGCGGAATCAGCTCCAGAGCGACCAGCCAGTCAAAGAATCCGCGGATGGCCGACACGCGACGCTGAATGGTGGAGGCCGCACGATCGTCCTCTTCGAGATCGCGGATGTGACGATTCACATGCATGAACGTAGCTTTGCGTGCCAGGGGCAGCACGACTTCGTCAGTTCCAAAAAACTGCACGATGTCGTTTTTGTAGGCGCGCTGGGTCTCGGGACGCTCGTAGCGCGTCAAATACATCGAGAGCAGGTCCGTCGATTCCTTAACGGAGGTGTGTACGAGCGGGGCCTCCTCCGACGAAACCCCCTCTGAGTCGCGAGAATCGGGGACAACGGACACTAAATCATTGGTTTCGGTGTCGGCCCCGGTGCTTGTAGGCGCGATTTGTTGCCCCGTGTCCGTAGTAGGGGACGTCTCGGGCGGCTCTGACGACGGTCTGGGATCGGCAGATGAGGGTAGCTCGGCTTGATCTGGCTCGGTGTTGGACGGCTCCATGATACTGTATAGCAAGTGTGAATGATGTGGCGATTCACTATTTAAATCTCAATCCCCGATAATGCTAATTATCAGGGATTGAAAAGTCAAGGGCTATTTGGGGTTGGTCAGGTAGTACAGGACTATTGATCTGTGGCCGTTTAGCCTCTGCCCCGATGCATTTCTAACGTTGTGGAGGCAATCGGGATACTCCAGGGTATTCTGCAGCAGCAACTCACTCTGCGCATCTCCAAAAGAAACCCGCGGCTGTCTCTGATGGGAGACCAGCCGCGGGAGCGGTTGCGACAGTAAAAGAAAATCGGTCAGCCGCGCTCGGTAGCTGTAACGTCTGCAGGGTAGCGGAAGGTTGCCGCGATGAATTGGCCGTTCGGCATATTTTCAGGGCGGAGGGCATAAACCGTGGCTCCGTTCAGATGGGCATGCACCGCCGCATAATTCAGGAGGTCGTAGTCACCTGGTTCCTGATCACCATGCAGTTCAACAGTGTTAGAGGTCGGGTCGAACTGGCCCCAGCGGTGTTCGCCAACAGGCACGAAGAGCGTGTCGACACGACCGTATGCACAGGCCGGCACGATCTCGTGGAAATCGCCCGATGCCAGGTTGCCGCTCTGGTGGTAATGCTGGTCGAACGTGTCAAGCGCTTCTTGCTGCGTGCGCTCAAAAATCGGAGCAACGATGGCCCATGCCTTTTCGTGCAACTCGTTAGGATGCAGATCCTCTGGATTCCCAGCCACGACCTCATCTTCCACCAGATGCGCGTAGCTGTTCACCTCCCGGTACATCGGAAGATATTCCGAAACCCCGGCGATCACCAGTGGGGCTTCCTCGTCGGCGAGATGCTCCATGACACCTTCGTCAATCGAGCGAAAGAACCGCTGGAGCTCAGGCTTTACCGTGCGGCTGTTGTCATCGGAATCATGCGGGTGGCCATGGTACATTTGGTCGGTGCGGCCATTGGGGGCACGGTTGGCCGTCCGATTCTGGAGCTCCCGTTCGGCATCGTCCTCGACACCGGGCGATGCATCTTGCAAGCTACTGGGCACCGCGCGGGCATCTACGGCCCCGATGGACTGGTGCGTCCCCTGCATCAGCTTAACGTCATTCTGGCTCAGGGCCAGCACAAAGAAGCGGTTGTTTGACGCAATAAGGGGAAAGAGCGGCTTCAAGTGAAAGTGCGTGCTCACCGTCACCATCTCATTGAACTGCAGCGGCAAGCGATACGACTGGATAGAATCGGGAGTGAGGAAAAGCGCAACGCCCTCAGTCACTTGGCGCCAGAATGTGGTGTCGTCGGCAAGAGCCCGTGCGGGTTCCAGGACCGCCTCGATTTCGTTATTGCGGTGACCCTGCTCATGCATAATGTCGCGTGCTTCGTTGAGCAGGTTCTTATACCGAATGGCGTTCTGCGACCAGTCGGATTCGTTGCGCATCGTTTCCATAAACAGACTGATGCACACATCGCCATTGTGTTCGGCGAGCGCACGCAGGGTTGCACGATCAAAGGTATCCATAGCCGCATCCAGAAAAGTTCATTAGAATAAGCGAGTACGGGCGCGCCAACGCGTCAAGTTGGCCGTTCCGAAAATGGTAATAAAAGATAATCAGCCAGCCGACTTGCGCGCAAGCCGGTAGCTCAGGTTTTACAAAGGAAGCACGGTTGGGTTGGGATGTAAGACGGCTCGTACGGGAGCAGCGTCAGCTCCGGGTACGCGAAGCGGGAGCGCCACGAGGGTGTAACGTCCAGGCGCAACCGAACCAAGCCGCAGGTTTTCAAGGTTCACGATATTGGCCGCATTCAGTGCATGATGGGCGGCCAGTTCGGTACTACCGGCAAGATCTACAGAGGGGGCGTCAGTCCCCATAAGGCAGACGTCGTGATGGCGCATCCAGGAAACCGCTTCCACCGACACAGCCGGAAACGCATCGTTCCATTGCGTCGCCGGGTGGTCGCTACTCACTGTTTTGAAGAGCAGACGCGGGGCGGTCGTTTCGTTGAGATGCGCAGGGCGAATGGTCGTAGCGTCTGGGGGGATCGCTACGACCTCGGCTGCTCCCAAGAACGTATCGAGGTTCCATCCGCTGGTGGTTGCGCCCGCGTCGTCCACGTGATACGGCGCATCGGCATGGGTGCCCAGGTGCACGCTCATCTGCAGCGCCGAGCAGTTCACGGAATCGCCGTTGCGGATTGACAGCGTTGTGCTACGCGAGAACGGGACATCGCCCGGCCACGCGGCTACATCGGCATGAAGCGATTGCGAGATGTCGATCCAAGTGGCCATACACAGCGAATGAGAAAAGATAGGAGTGAGGTAGCAGAGGCATTGGAGACACGCTCAGTTCAGCCGCCACTTCTGGTCTGAGGCCTGTTCGGCAACCGAATCGCGTGCTACGTCGTGCTCAACGGGCACGCGGTCGTATCCATGCGACGGACCCGAGGGCGGCGGATCGCGACGCGGCGTGCCTCCACCGCCGCCCCCCGAACCCGAGTCATCACTCCAGATGAGATGCCACAGTGCAACCATAATGAGCGCCGGGCCCAATGCTACAAAAAAGCCGAGTACTTGCGAAATCCAGTTCATGGTGCCAGTCTGCTCGACAAGTAAGGAAACGTGCGGAGTAGATGTGGTTCACTACTCCTTGACAGTCGGATGCATAGGCACGCAGAGCCATCGGCTTCGGTTTCGCTGCTTTGTCAGAATACGAACATCTTGGGCTTCTATTCCACCGCGCCAATCTGCATATTCTGAGTACCGAGGGCCTATGCTCTTGCGCTTCGATGGTTTGACCGTATAATAAAAAGGTGTCTCGTGGATTTTGATGTTATTGTGATTGGGGCCGGGCATAACTCGCTCGTGTGCAGCGCATACCTTGCGCAGGCCGGATACACCGTTGGCGTGTTCGAGCGACGCGACATTGTAGGCGGCGCGGTATCAACCAAGGAAATTATACCCGGCTACCAGTTTGATCTGGGGGGGAGCGCGCACATTCTCATCCGCCTAACCCCAATTGTAGAGGAGCTGGAGCTGGAGCGCTTTGGGCTGGACTACATCGACCTGGATCCGCTCTTCTTCGCTCCGTTTGACGACACGCCGGTGTACATCCACCGTGACGTCGACAAGACCGTACACCACCTGAATGAGACGTTTCCGGGTGAGGGCGACAACTACCGCCGGTTTATCGACGACTGGTCAGGGTTTGCGCGCACCATGCGCGACATGTTTTTGCGCTCTCCGAGTCCGTTCCAACTGGGCAAGAGCCTGGTGCTTGGCGAATCGTCGAAGCTGGAGTGGCAAGACGAGCTTCGCACCATCATGCGTCCGTACGGGCACGTAGTTGGTGAGTACTTCGACCGGCCCGAAATGCGAGCCATGCTCTCATGGATGGCCGCGCAGTCGGGTCCGCCGCCCACCGAGCCGATGACTGGGCCCTTTGTGCTGTGGCACCCGCTGTACCACGAAGGCGGCGTAGCGCGTCCACGCGGCGGCTCCGGCATGCTCACACAGGCACTGCGTCGGCACATCGAGCATCATGGCGGTTCGGTGTTTACGGATGCAGAAGTCAGCGACATCCTGGTGGAAAACGGCAGCGCCATGGGCATCCGCAGTACCAAAGGCGAGGCCACAGCCCGCGCGGTGCTCTCTGGCACTCATATCTTAGAGACGGCCACGCGGCTCCTGCCCAAGGAGCACCAGCCCCGCGACTTTGCCAAGCAGGTGCGCGTGGGCAACGGCTTCGGCGCAATGCTCCGCCTGGCACTCGACGAGCCTGTGTCGTACACCGCCGATCCGGGGGTGAAGGCCCGCACCGGACTCCAACTGCTGTGCCGCTCCCCCGAGCAACTACACCGCGCCTACGGCGAATACCTGGGCGGGCAGCCCTCCTCCGATCCGCCGCTGGTAGCCATGACATTTAGCGCAGCCGATCCGACGCTCGCTCCCGAGGGCCACGAGGTGCTCTGGCTGTGGGGGCAGTACTTCCCGTACGAGCTGGCCAACGGGCAGTCATGGGACGACATTGCCGACGACATCGCCAACCGGCTCATCGACACGTTCGAGACGTATGCACCGGGCATCCGGGAGCATATTGTAGGGCAGTTGTTTCAGCATCCAGCCTGGCTCGAAAAGCACCTGCGCCTGTTTCGCGGTAACGTGATGCACGTTGAAATGAGTATCGATCAGATGTTCGGCAACCGCCCGGCCATAGGCTGGTCACAATATAAAGCCCCGCTCGATGGCCTGTACCTTACCGGGGCCAGCACGCATCCGGGCGGCGGCATTATGGGCGCCTCGGGACGCAATGCCGCCCGCGTGCTCCTGCGCGACCTTGACCGCCACCGCATATAACTGCTGTTCTTCTCTACCCCTGCTATGACGCTTTCATACCTGGCCTTCCACCTTATCTTTACGATTCCGCCTATTGTGCTACTGGCGACCACGCTTCCGCGTCCGTTAGCTGGCGTGGGCGGAAAACGTGGAGTCTGGGCCCTACCGCTGCTCTGCCTCATCGCATTCACATACACCACGCCGTGGGATAACTATCTCGTGGCCAACGAAATCTGGTGGTATGGCGAAAGCCGCGTGCTGGCTACCATTGGGTATGTACCGGTTGAAGAGTACGCCTTCTTTATCCTGCAACCCATTCTAACCGGGCTCTTCCTGTACCACTACCTGTCACGCAGCAGCGAAACCAACAAACGCATTGAGGCCCCACGCTGGGTAGGCGGTGGGTTCTGGCTTGCAGTGTCGGTGCTGGGCTGGTGGATGATCGCCTCGGGCATCGACGCGTTTCTGTACATGGGGCTCATCATTGGGTGGGCCGGGCCCATCCTGTCATTCCTCTGGTTCTACGACGGCCCGCAGCTCTGGCAGTACCGGCGCACCATGCTCGTAACCGTTGGCATCCCCACCGTCTACCTGTGGATTGCCGATGCCATCGCCATCCACAACGGCATCTGGACGATCTCGCCCCAGTTCACTGTGGGCATTGAGCCCTTCGGATTGCCCATTGAAGAGGCCACCTTTTTCCTTGTTACCAACCTGATGGTTGTGAAGGGTATCTTACTCTTTTTGGATAGCGCACCAGCCTTCTTCTCCAATGAGGCCGTCTCAAGCCAACGCACACCCATATCATAGGCTCAAATAGCCTTTCGTCGTGAAACGCATCGCCTTGTCATGAATATGATGCAACGGTGAACGCTAACACGCTCTCGCATCCCGTTGCACTATGGTTTTTATCGAAGTACTATTTATCCTCTCGTGCGTGGCCGGACTCGTCGTCATGCTCTACATCCACCACCAGTATCCGGAGGGCATTGACCCTGACGACAGCTTCGGGGGCTCCGACGATGGCGGCCTTCCTCCTACCGGCGACTCGGTGCCTGTGGGGCCCTGCCCCGAACTTCACGTGCCTACGGACAACGTGCCCACCGACGAACAACCGAGCGAACCGCGCGTGTCTGCCTGATGCTCTTGTTTTGTGCATCAATCCGTCACGCCCCATGCCTCCCAATACCTCCGACACTCGCCCTGGCCCGTTTCTGTGCATTGTGGGGCCCACGGCGGTAGGCAAAACGGCGCTGAGTCTGTCGCTGGCACAGCAGTGGAACGCGGAGATCATTTCGGCCGACAGCCGCCAGATCTACGAGGAGTTGAACATTGGGACGGCTACGCCTGCCCCTGAAGAGCAAGAGACCGTACCGCATCACTTCATCAACGAGCGGTCGCTGTCCGACGGCCCCTACTCCGCAGGCGCTTTTGCCGACGACGCCAATACCCGCATCCGCCAGATTCGCGCGCGGGGCCGGGTGCCGATTATTGTGGGCGGCTCTACGCTCTACATCCACGCCCTGCAAGAAGGGCTGGCCGACATCCCGGATGTGGAGGACGCCGTGCGCGAAGCACTCGAAGCGCAGCTGGAGCGTGAGGGAAAACAGGCGCTCTACGATGAACTCGAAGCCGTCGATCCCAAGCAGGCCGCCAAGGCCGATCCGACCAAAACACACCGCGTGATGCGGGCGCTTGAGGTCTATCACGGCACGGGGCGTACGCTTACCTCCTTCTACGAAAACCAGCCCGAGCCGCCGTTTACCTACAAAACAGTCGTGCTCAACCGCGACCGCCAGCGCCTCTACGACCGCATTAACCAGCGCGTAGATGATATGCTCGACGCGGGACTGCTGGGCGAAGTCCGCACGGTGATGGACGGCCCCGCCGCCCTCGACGAGCCGCCGCTAAGCACCATTGGCTACCGCGAGCCGATTCAGCATCTGCAGGGCGCGTACGACTACAACGAAATGGTGCGCCTCATGAAGCGCAACACGCGCCGCTACGCCAAGCGCCAGCTCACCTGGTTCCGGCGCTACGACGACTACGTATGGCGTCACCCGGACGCGATTGACGAGGAGGCCCTTTTGCGCTGGGTCGGTGCGACGACCAGCACGGCCCACGGGTGAAGCCAGCCGTCCACGGTGCGCGTTTCCACAACGCGAGCGCCCTGCTCCTGCATCCATGTGGCCCATTCAGCCGTTGGGCGGTAGGTTTCCGGATGCGGAGGCGCCATACCTCCCCCCGAGCGGATCGCATTCACGGCAGCGTCCATCCAGCCCAGCAGGCGGCGCTGCACGGGGTGATACGCCACGGACTCCAGTACGAATACGCGATGCCGGCTCACGCGCAGCGCCTCTTGCATGACGGCTTCGGGGTCATCGGCATGGTGGAGCACAAACGTGAGCAGCGCAGCATCGAAGGCGTTGTCATCGAAGGGAAGAGTGGTCGGCGTGCACGGTCGGAACGGAAGACTGGTGCTGCGAGCCACACCCGCGTCGAGGTCAGTGAGAGTGACGTCCCATCCGTACGTATGGGCGATGTGCTCGCCCATAGCCCCTTCGCCGCACCCAATGTCGAGCACGGTGGGCGGGGCGTCATCCGCATGCATGGGGAGCGTACGGAGCGGAGCGTCGAACACGCGGGCTTTCTGCCGGGCGCGCCAGCGGGTGAGCGGGGCGTGGCGCATCAGTCCAAAAAGCAGAAGCACCGCGGCCCCGCCCCAGCCGAGGATGACCCACACCCAGTACGGCCCGTCGATGTAAAATAGGTACGTGCCGATGCTAAAACTGGCCATCCACATCCAGGCCCATCGGCTTACAGGATGCAGCACGGCAACCACCCCAATGACAACGAGATACCACGGATGCACGGTTGTAGCCAGCGCCAGATAGATTCCCACCGTGCCGAGAACAAATACCCGAAACGACAGATGCCGCTTCGTATCCCACCAGATAACAGCAAGCAGGCCCAGCACGGTCGCGGCGCCAAAAAGCGGGCCCAGCGTCTTGCTCCAGTCGGCTCCGGTTAGCGCGCGCAGAAGCTCTTTTGCAGCGAGGTATGGCCCCGCGTTGAACTCGAAAAGCTGCACGTACAGCCGCAGCGACTGTCCAATATCGGCAAGCAATGCAGGATACCAGAACCACGTGCTGAACGCAAGAATGACCGCAGATCCCGTGGCTATGACGCGCGGTCCTGCTCGCCGAATGAGCCATGCCGCGCCGATCCACGGGTAGAGCTTAGCAAGTCCCGCGCCAGCCACGCCAGCCGCAGCCATGTGCCAGCGCTTCTGCTGGACGGCGGCTACAGCTACTGCAATGCCGCCCACCGCGAGGGCTTCGGTGTGGCCTTGACCTGCAACTTCGAGCAGCGCAAGGGGGTGCCAGGCATACAGCACCAAATGCCGCGCCTCTACATGGCGATGCAGCGCCCAGAGTCCACCCAGCTCTGCAGCCACGAGTAGCCCCTTGAGCACGTAGTAGCTTGCCCAGGTAGCGCCGCCGCCCAGCACGTAGGCAAGAGCAAAGGTAAGCTGCGAAAGCGGCGGGTAGACGCTATGGTAGGACGCTGAGTTGAGAGCCGGATACAGCCATTCGTCGCGCCACGGACGCAGAACATCGGCGTCGGGAGGATGCGCGTACGGGTTGAGTCCGGCATCAAGGAAAATACGGGCATCCCACAGGTAGCGGTAGATGTCGTCGCTCAGCACGGGCTCCAGCGGCAGATCCGCAAGCCGAAGTACGACCGCCCCACCCAGTACAAGGGGCATGGAAACACAGTTGCACCGGGCACACCACACCAGCCCCGCGGCTACGAGTAGACTTCCCGCCACCAGGAACGGCCAGCGGGCTGGAGCAGCTGCCAACCATGGGAGCACGGCCGCGCCTCCGAGCACGCCAGCAAGCAGCATCCGGTCGTGCGTGGAAGCGAGAGGCGTCTTCATCTACCAGATGACAGCTGCTTTTACCATGACAGGAGATTCACCGGGCGATTCGACGCGGATGTAGTACACGCCGGTGGGCACGCGCTGCCCCGACTCATCCTGCAGATCCCACTCCAGTCCGCCTTCAGCGGCGCGATCGGTGTGCAGGGTGCGCACGCGGCGCCCGTCTACGCTGATGATACGGAGCGTGGCCTCGGTAGGCAATTCTGCGATGGTAACGTGCGGGTCGTGGTCCGCAGCGCGCATCGGGTTGGGGTAGACGTATACATCGTCGAGGTCCTCCGCAGGGCCGGTAAGCTGCACAGCTCGGCTTTCGGGAGCAAGCGTGCGCCCGTCGGCACTGATAAGGTCGTCCATTTGAAGCGTGATAATGGATCCGGTGCCTCCAATAGCCACACCGCCGATGTCGAGCTCCACCTGCATGGGATCGTCCGGGGCAACACGGGCAGCGGTAACGTCGCCAGGCGGCGTTACGCGGTATCCTGCTATGTCGGAGGCGCGCTCGGCATCTACTGCATCGTTGAAGTGCAGCGTTACCTGCTGTCGTGCGCTGCGATCCCATTCGGTCAGGAAAAACGGAGCATCCGACCGTTCAGGAAGGGTGATGTTTTGTTCGGTCTGTCCCACAGGCAGGTCCAGGGCATCGCGGACATCGCTCCACGTTAGGGTACCGGTGCGTGGCACGTCAGGCGGAAGCGTTACGACGAGCGCTTCGTAGTTGGCAGCGCCTATCACCCGGCGGGCCGTGGCCCCTTCATACGTGAACTGCTCCGCACGTGTAGCCTCGCTCATCTGTGTGTCAAACTGAAGGCGGACCTGGTTGGAGGCGGGATACGAGACATCGGTCACAGTGGCCGGGGCGTGCGGCACAATGCGGCGGGGGGGACTCAAGGGCGAGGCGGTGCCGTCGCTCCATGCGCGCAGAGCGTACGCGGCGGGCTCACTGGTCGCAATCGAAAGGCTGGAGTCTTGCTGGGCGGTACGCAACGTAAACGCGTCCCCATCAAGGCGCTGAAACACGCCGACCGAGTCTGCCCCCGGCGCGTCCCAGCGGAGCCGCACTTCGTCTGCTGCCAGAGCGGTGGCTTCGCGCCACTGTGGTGGCGGCACCGCAAGCGCGTTGTCCTGCACCGTGTAGCGGACGAGGTGGTCTTGCCGCGTGGCGACGAACACATCGGGCTGGCCGTTGCCAGAGACGTCACCTGCGACCATGGCGGGGCTGACGACCGACTCGCCTCCCGCACGGTCGTCGATGTAGGCAACCTCCCACCCACGGCTCGCGTGGTTGCGCAACACGATAAGGTACGGGGTGTGCGCAATGATGACTTCGTCGCGGTCATCGCCGGTGAGGTTGGCGGTGGTGATGGATCCGGTGGCTCCTGGGTCACCTGCAACGGGCAGCCGATAGGCCGGGGTGAAGTCGTCGGGGCCGTCGCGCTCCCACACGGTGTACGTGCTCCGTGGTGGCATGCGCGTGCTGTTGGGCAGCGTGAGCGGATAGTGCTGGGTAAACGTAATAAAGTTATCCACGCCATCGCCGGTTATATCGCCCGTACCGAAGCGCTGCCCTGCACCAAACCGGTTCGAGGCATGTGACCAGATGGGCAGCGGTTTGTCGCGATTGGGAAGCGTTTCGTACAAGATGAGTTGTCCATATTGGTCGCCCACCAGCAAGTTGGCACGTCCGTTGCCGGTGTAATCGCCTGTAGCGGCGATGGCAGGTCCAATGATGCTCTGCAGATCGAGCGTGTCTGGAGTCAGGAAGACATCGCGGGGCCCGATTCCAAATGCCGGGACGTACGACGAGCCATCGTAGCGAAGGCCCTCCCACACCGAGCGCGTATGCCCAACGATCTGCGATGAACCGCGCTCTTGGAGATCGACCAGTCGGCTTCCAATAAAAGGGGAATCGGCACTGCCTGTGGTGTCGATAAACGCCTGTGTTTTGGGCAGCCACTCGCCGGGGCCCTGCTCCAGCAGCAGCGTAGCCGATGCCACCTGCGTGAGCAGTTCGGGGGTGCCGGACGCGTTGGTATCGCCAACGTCGCGCGGAAAGACATTGGCCCGGAGCGAATCGCCCCGCACGAAGTCGGCTCCGGTCCACTCGTACAGGTAGAGCGAATCGCTGATGCCCCCCTGGCGCGTGAGCGGGTTCAGAAGGAGCTCGGGTAGCGTGTCCTCATCAAAATCAACCAGTTGGGGGAGCAGGTGGCCGCGTGGAACCGAAGTCGCGTTGCGCTCCAGGAGCTGCGACTGGAACCGCCGTTCGGGGATGGTGAGTGTGGTGTCGAACGCGGTTTCGAGTCCGGCATCGTTAGTTGCAATGAGGCGGACAGCGGCAGCTCCACCGGTGCCCCGCGTATCGGCCCACGAAACGCCATGCCGTCGGCGCTGAAACTCGCTCTGTACCGCATCAGAGTCGCCATTGCGGGTTACATCGAGTGTGATTCGAGTGCGCTGGTTGGATTCCACATCGGCGATGATACCGAAGGCACTGCCCACGAGTCCGGGCTCCATCGCATGAATGGTGAGCGTGGGCGAGGTGCGTTGGATGCGTACGCGCCGCCGGTCTTCGACGGTGCGTCCATCGGTAAGATTCGTGATGAGGCGCAGCGTGTAGCTTCCTTCCTCCAGGTTGGAGACAGACCATGTGGCAAGTGTATCATTGAGCACGCGCTCGGAGACCGGCTCTTGGATGGTTGTCCAGGTGGCATCGTCTACGTTGGAGGTGCCCCGAGCATATTTTACCTCAAAAGACGCATGTTTGGGATGCACAGAGTTTCCAATAACAGCAATCTGATTTGTATCCCAGCCGCTATTGTGTTCGGGACTTGTGATCTGCGTATCTCCCGGAAGGGCCCGCTTCAGCGCTTCGTAAACATCGAGGCGACCGGCAGCAGTACGATTATCCCATCCAGGAAGTCCAACATCGGCGGTGGTGCTGGTGAGGATGGAGCGGATATCGGCGGGGCTTAGGTCCGAATCGAGCGAGCGGAGCAGCGCAACGGCCCCGGTGACCTGCGGGGCCGAGAACGAGGAGCCGCTGGAATTGACGTACAGGTCGGCTGGGGTGATCTCGTTTTCGGGTAGGGAGCGCGGATAGTCGGTTGTAAACACGTTGGTGCCCGGTGCGCCAATGTCGGCGCCGATGCCGTACGAGCTGGTACTGAACGCGGGCAGCCCCTCGCCGTCTTCCGCCAGCCAAATGCTCGAGATAACTTCGGGGTAGTCAGATGGATAGTGCGGGGCGTCTCCGGCGGTGTTTCCGGCCGAGGCGACCAGGACTGTGCCCTGCTCGTGGGCGTACCGAATGGCCTCATGCAACAGCGGCGATGAGCGATCGCGCCCAAACGACATGTTAAGCACATCCATGCCCATGTCCGCGCCATAGATAACAGCTGCTGCAATGTCGCGGGTGCGGCCTCGTCCATCGCCGCCAAAGGCGCGGAGCGCAGCGATTCGGGCTTCGGGCGCAACGCCCTTCATACCAGAGTTATTGTCTTCCTGCGCACCCAGGACACCGGCTACGGTGGTCCCATGCCGACCGGGATCGCGGAGCGAGTCGGGCCGTGGGTCGGGGGCGCGCGGGCCGTAGCGCCCGGCTTCAGGAAACTCCGGACGGTCGACGAAGCTGTAGCCAATTACATCATCCACCCAGCCGTTGCCGTCTTCATCGGTGCCCTGACGGTTGGCGGGCACGAAGGTGCCGGCGTTGGCCACATCCTCGGGGCGGTTTACCCACATCTGGTTTTCGAGGTCGGGATGTGTGTAGAAGATGCCCGAATCGATGACGCCCATCGTAACGGATGGATCGCCCCGGGTGATGGTGTGGGCCTCGCGCGCCCGGATCACGTCGAGGTGATCGAGCTGCGCGTCAATCGTGTCGGGGTCAAGTGAGATAGGCAGGTCATCCGGCAGCGCTGCGTGTTCGCGGAGGATGTCCAGTTCAAAGAAATCATTCGGCTCCACATAGCGCACCCCCGGCTGGTCGGCCCAGGTTTGCTGTACAGAGGCGAGGGCGCTCGCATCAGTTACCGAGACAAGGTAGACGGGCCAGCGGTCGGTGCCTGTCTGTTGTTCTGCGCGCCGTTCGGGAAATGCAGGGCGTGTGGACTGGACTTGAGCAAAGAGCGGCGCAACGGCTGCGGGGCGCGCTGCAGCAGGCGTCTCAAGTGCCTGTCGAAGCGACGAAGGGGCATTGGCCTCCAGCCGAACAATCAACTCGGTCGTCTCGGACGCAGCGTCTTCGGACCGCTGGGGCTGCGCTGTAGCGTCTACACCTCCCGCACTCCACACAATGCTGAGAAGAAGGAAATAGGTGCATGCAGCAAGAAATCGGGCCATACCAGCAATGCAAGATGGGAAACAATGCGCATTTACTGCGCCGCAACGGATTCGAGGAGGTGTGCGATATCGGGGAAGCGGGCGGCCAGTTGTTTATCGCCGGTTACAAGCAGGAGGTCACGGGTCTGGGCGAGCGCAACATATTCGCAACCATACGCCGAGTGGACCGGCGCTGCGGCCCGTTGGAGCACCAGATCTGTATCTATGCCTACGATCATGCTCGACCCTCTCGTTTTCCTTTCTCGATCAGCTCCGAATCAAAGGTACGTCCCAGCCAACGGTTGAGCGCTTCGGCGCGGGTGATGGACACGCTTCGAGCCGTTTGTAGACAGACTCGGGCATGTCTTTCAGCGTCAGATCAGGCATAAGACAGCGCGGTTGGTTGGCAATAGATGCACGGTGGATACGCTACCTGTTGAGGATCCGTTTCTTCTTCACAATACAGAGGACATCCGCCTCCCTCCTGCCGCTACGTGATAACCTGAAGTGTCTTGGGACTCTGCGTCAGGTTCTCGTGGCCGTCAGGATGCAGGATAATGAGGTCTTCGATGCGCACGCCAAACTTTTTAGGCAGGTAGATCCCCGGCTCTACGGTAACTGCAGCGCCATCGGGCAGGTCGTGCGTTACGTGATACGAGAGGCGCGGCCATTCGTGGATTTCGAGTCCTACGCCGTGGCCCAGCCCATGCCCAAAGTAGTCGTCGTAGCCCGCCTCCTCAATGATCCCACGGGCTACCGCATCAATATCAGTGCCCGTGATGCCGCTACGAGCGGACTGAAGCGCGGCTTCTTGCGCCTCCAGCACGATATTGTATACGCGTCGTGCCTCATCCGAGGGCTCGCCCAGCGCAATAGTGCGCGTCATGTCGGAGGCGTAGCCATTCAGGAAGCACCCCATGTCGATAACGACGAGTTCGCCCTCACGCAGCACACGATCGGACGGGCGTGCATGCGGAAGCGCTCCGTTCGGACCCGATGCCACAATGGGGTCGAACGACATTTTGTCGGCCCCGTGCAGCAGATGGCGATACACGATCTCGGCCCCTACTTCGCGTTCGGTCACACCCGGTTCAATCCAGTCGCAGAGCTCGGCAAATATCGTGTCAGTGATTTCCTGAGCGGCCCGCAGCTTCTCAACTTCCGCCTCCGACTTTGCTCCACGATACTCGGTCAGCAGCCCGCTGCCCTCTTCCCACGTGATGTGCGGAAAACGTTCGCGCCATCCGTGCAGCGTTTGGACCGTTACGACATCGGCTTGTACCAGCACCGAATCCACATCGTCGAGCAGTCCCTCTTCTTCGACGTACTCCCACAGACTGTATCCCGGCGTATGGACCTCTGCGTTTTGCACTTCGCGTTCCGCTTGCTCGGTGTAGCGGCTATCCGAAAGAAAGATGAGCCGGTCAGGGCGCGCAATGAGCAGTCCGTTCGAGCCGGTGAAGCCGCAGGCCCAGCGGATGTCGGGCAGCGCCGTAAGGACCAGCGCATCGGTGTGATGGTCGCGGGCAATGCTGCGAAGCAGGTCGTGAGTCGCGTCGACAGTGGTTGTTCGCATAGAGGGGCGCGGATCATTGATACAGCAGGATGCGATTGCAGTGGAGCACCAGATCTGTTACGCGGACTTGTGGCGCCCCGAGTAGTAGTTTGGCGATTCTTGCGTGATCTCCACGTCGTGCGGGTGGCTTTCGCGCATGCCCGCAGCCGTGATGCGTGTGAACTGAGCGTTTTCGTAGAGATCGGGAACGGTGGCGCATCCACAGTAGCCCATTGCAGCACGGAGCCCGCCCACCATCTGGTGAATCACTTCAGCGAGCGTTCCGCTGTACGGCACGCGCCCTTCAATGCCTTCCGGCACAAGCTTCTTGAGGTTGTCTTCGGCATCCTGGAAGTAGCGATCTTTGCTTCCAGCCTGCATGGCACCCACCGAGCCCATGCCACGGTAGCTTTTGTACTTGCGCCCCTCGTAAATAATCGTTTCGCCCGGACTCTCCTCAACGCTCGCAAACAGACTCCCGATCATGACCGTCCCGGCGCCCGCCGCAAGCGCTTTGGCGATGTCGCCGGTCTGCTTGATGCCGCCGTCAGCAACAACGGGCACATCGTACTCGGACGCTGCTTCGGCGCATTCGAGCACCGCGGTAAGCTGCGGAACGCCCACCCCCGCCACCACGCGCGTGGTGCAGATGGATCCGGGCCCAATGCCCACCTTAACGGCATGTGCGCCGGCTTCAATGAGATCGCGGGTGCCCTGGGCCGTGGCTACATTCCCAGCCATAATTTGCACCTGATCAGCGAAATGGTCGCTCACCTCGGCCACGGTTTCGAGCACCCCTTCGGAATGGCCGTGCGCCGTGTCGATCGTAATGAAGTCGACGCCGACCTCAACGAGTGCCGACACACGGTCGAGCACATCAGGGGTTACGCCTACCGCAGCCCCCACACGCAGGCGGCCATGCTCATCCTTGCAGGCATCGGGATGCTTGCGGCGCTTGCGAATATCTTTGAACGTAATGAGGCCCTTCAGGTAGCCGTCGTCGTCAATGACGGGCAGTTTCTCGATCTTGTGGTCCTGCAGAATCTGTACCGCCTCATCGAGCGTGGTGCCCACCGATGCGGTAACAAGCCCCTCCGAGGTCATCATCTCATGGATGGGCTTGTCGTTTTCGAGTTCAAACCGCACGTCGCGGTTCGTAACGATCCCCACCAGCCTGCGCTCGTCGTCAATGACGGGAATGCCGCCAATGGAGTAGTGCGCCATCATGCTACGGGCATCGCCCACCGTGTCGTGCGGCGAAATCGTGATGGGGTCCAGAATCATGCCGCTCTCCGAGCGCTTTACGCGGCGCACCTCAGCGGCCTGGTCCTCTATCGACATGTTTTTGTGAAGGACGCCCACTCCGCCCTCCCGCGCCAGGGCAATCGCCATGTCGGCTTCGGTGACCGTATCCATAGCCGACGAGAGCACCGGCACGTTCAGCGAAATGTCTTTCGTCACACGCGAAGCGGTCGATACCGTGCGCGGCATCACGCTCGACCGGCGCGGCACCAGCAGCACGTCGTCGTAAGTGAGCCCTTCGGCGCGTATCTTACGCTGGAGCGCGTCGTTGAGCGAGGAAGCCGTCGTCGCATCAGAAGTCATCATGGTGGGGTCAGGAGGATACACGGTTCCGAAGGTCAGCTATTTCTTGTTCGGTAAGCGATCGCACGGCGCCGCGTTCCAGCCCCTGCAGGGTAATCCCTCCAAATTGCACGCGGTCGAGGGTGCGCACGTGGTGTCCGAGCGCATCGCACATGCGGCGGATCTGCCGGTTGCGCCCTTCGTGCAGCTTCAGGGCAATCCATTCCTTTTGAGGCGGTTGTACATACGCGGCATCGGCGGCCCGAGCCGGGCGATCATCGCCAATGTCTACCCCACGCCGTAACAAGTCGAGTTGGTGCGGCTTAACCGGCTGCTTCGTCTGCACAAAGTAGATCTTGTCGATCTCGTAACTCGGATGCATCAACCGATGGGCCAAGTCGCCATCGTTAGTCAACAGAAGCACACCCGTTGTGTCGCGATCCAGGCGGCCTACCGGCGCGAGCCCCGTCGGATTGGCATCGCCACGCCCAATGACGTCCATGACTGTCTGGCGTCCCCGGTCATCACGCACTGTCGTAATGCATCCGGCAGGCTTGTTGAGCACCAGGTATTCTTTTTCTTGCAGCCCCACCGGCTCGCCATCCACGGCCACGGTATCACCCGGCTGCACCTGCGTGCCGTGAGCCGTGACGACCTCTCCGTTGATGGCAACGCGCCGCGCCGCGACCAGCGTATCGGCCGTCCGACGCGAGCACACCCCCGCACGGCTCAGGTACTTGTTGATGCGCATGCCGTCGTCGGGCACCGTTGGCGTACTCATAAATACTTTGCAAGTAGATCGTTATTGGGAGGATGCAGGAGCGTTGTTCTTCGAAGCAGCATCCGACGCATCTTCAGCGGACGGCGCGTCTGCGTCATTCGCTTTTGCCTCAGCAATGTTCTGTAAACTGTCGGGCATCGCATCGCCGAGGGCATCGGCAGCTTCTTCCGTCTTAAGCTGCAGGAGCTGCGCCCGCTCATCGTCGAAGTTCGGATCGTCGAGCAACTCTTCGACTTCGCGGATGGTCGGCAGATCATCGAGCGTGTTGAGTCCGAACTGCTCCAGAAACGCAGGCGTGGTGCCGTACAAGAGCGGACGCCCCAGCGATTCGCTGCGGCCCTTCACGTCCACCAATTCCAGCTCCATGAGCTTGCGCAGCGCGTAATCGGAGTTCACGCCGCGCACAAAATCGACCTCGGGACGTGTTACGGGCTGCTTGTAAGCGACCACGGCTATCGTTTCCAGCAACGAGCGCGAGAGGGATTGCCGCTGCTCGTCCTGCACCATTGCTTTAACGAAGGGGGCCACTTCTTCGCGGGTCACCATGCGGTATCCCCCCGCCCACGCCACAATCTCAAAGGCGCGCTCGTTGGTCTTGTACACCTCTTGTAGTGCCTCGATAACCGTTTCCACGCGCTCGGCATCCACTTTCGCTTCGCCTGTCACCTCCGTCACGATCTCAGCGATGCGCTCGGCCCCAATGGGGTCATCGGCAGCAAACAGCAGCGCCTCGGTTGCCTTCAGAAGACGCGGACTTACGCCAAAACCAAGTGCGGGGTCAGAGTTCGCCATATAGCACGTAAA